>NZ_CABUAN010000001.1 GCF_902489635.1 uncultured Porphyromonas sp.
AAAATTCTTCGGACTTATGATTTCATTCTTCCGAAGTTTCATTTCATTCTTCCGAAGTTTTGTTTCTCCTCTCCGTGGGGATTTTTTGTTTGCTACGTAGCTATTGGAGATTTTCTCAGGTGAGATCCGAATCCTCGCAAATATCGGAGTGCTCAGCACATCTATTCCTCGTTTGTCGTTGTGTTCTAGTCCATGAAAAAGCAATATATGGGCTAATCCTTGAGACTCCTTTGCGATATCTTTGTTGATTTCAGAATGGGTTTTATGTTTAGTTACGTGGTGAGATTATATGTTTTAGAAGTGAGAAGTGTCTAGTCCCCCAATTCCGTAAATCTTACGAAAAGCACATTTGCAGGGATGCATTTTTATAACTCTCTAGTATTGATCGATTACGTCAAAACCATCGTATGGAAAGTGTTTCCCGTGCCAAAGGTCTAAATAGAATATGATTACTCGCTTTTCAATCGGGATGGAGCTGTCAATAAGCACTCCATCGCAGTCCCCAGCCGCCAGTCCCTCTTCCAATGAGTCTTTCATCCTTTGGAAGAAACGCTCATCTCGAGATACATTGTCAGCTAGCATCTTCTCCCCGCTCCACCAAAGAGCATCAATAGAGCCTCCGTCAAACGGATTCTCATCTTCGCCTTTGTAGTATCGGCACAGCTTAATCAATTCGTCTCTAGTCATAACTCAATACTTTGACACCAAAGATACAAACTAACAAATACAACAACACCATGAACGACAACAACGCACCGCACTACACCGAGCTACCCATAGTACAGCTCGAGGCGAACAAAGAGCAGATTGACGGGCTACCAGCCACCCCCCGCAACATACAGCCCGACAAGCTAGCCAAGCTCAAGCGGAGCATACTGGACAATCCCGAGATGCTCCAGCTCCGTGGCATCCTCGTCTATCCGCACGGGGACAAGTACATCGTCATCGGGGGCAATATGCGCCTCCGAGCTATGGTCGAGCTGGGTATGACCTCCGCCCCCTGCGTCGTTATCCCGAGCCACGTCACAGCCGACATCAAAGTGACAAAAATAACTCCCCGACAAACTTGCGTATATCACAAGTTTGTTATACCTTTGTATTGTCAAAGTAAAGCAAGGATGAAGTACAGCGAATTAGTAAGACAGATTAAAGCATTGGGCTGGTACAAGCTCAAGCGTGGCGGGTCGCACGATGCGTACGCCCACCCGACTATAAGAGGACGCATCACAATGCCAAGGCACGGATCTAAGGAAGTGCCCGCAGGTACAGAGAAAGCAATCCTAAAGCAAGCAAAGGGCGGTAAGTAGATCGCCCCGACACTCCTAGTAAAGAAAACACCTAGTAAAAACAAGCCGATATGAATACAATAACCGCACACATCGAGGGAACAAAGAGCAAAGGCTTTGCTATCTATGCCACCGCATTTGATTCCGCCATTGCATCAGATGGGGCGACAGTAGCTGAAGCGCAGGCAAGCTTCCGAGAAGCCATTGAGACGACAGCGCTATCATACGAAGAGACGGGCGACAACGATATAGCGCAGGCTCTCCGAGAAGCTGAGGTCGAGTATATCTATGACGTGTCAGCACTCTTCTCCCTATTCAAGGATTTAAACGCATCTCAGTTTATCAAGCGCACAAGCATCTCCAACGAGACATTACGACAATGGAGAGCGGGGCAAAAAGTTCCCAAGCACCGCCTGCAAGAGGTCGAGAGTGCCATACACCAGCTAGCAGAAGAGCTCCGAGCCGTACGACTACGATAATGTCAGTGCTTGCTTTACTTTGACAGGTCGCAAGCCGACTGCAAGCCCTCACAGCGTGAATCGCTCGTGGGGGCTTTTTTCGTATCCACACCTCACGCAGGTGACAAGAGATAGCCTTTGGCTTTTGGTCATTAGCCAGCCAAAAGCCAACCGCTAACAGCTAACCGCCAACCGCCAAGCTGGGCAGTTGTGTGCTTTTTCGTACATTTGTAAGCGATTGCAGTCGGGCTATGTAGAGCCGACTGCGACAGACCATTTTATTTCAGTAGACTTTATCGATCTCATCGTGCTATGCAAGAGCCAAACAAACCTAGAGTGATCATCAGTGGAGGCGGTACAGGTGGACACATCAACCCCGCCCTAGCTATTGCCGACGAGGTACGTCGACGCTACCCCGGGAGTCAGATACTCTTCGTGGGTGCACTGGGGCGTATGGAGATGGAGCGTGTCCCCGCAGCTGGTTATGAGATCGTGGGACTGCCCGTCATGGGGATGGATCGTAAGCGTCTCTGGCGCAACTTTAAGGTGCTGCGCTCTCTCATCAAGAGCCGCCTAATGGTTCGCAAGACTTTGACAGAGTTTCACCCCGATCTAGCGGTCGGTGTGGGTGGCTATGCGAGTGCCCCCACGCTCAAGGAGGCACAGCGTAGCGGCATCCCTACCCTCTTGCAAGAGCAAAACAGCTATGCCGGTGTGACCAATAAGCTCCTAGCTCGTGATGCGAAGTGTATCTGCGTCGCTTATCCAGGCATGGAGCGCTTCTTCCCGAGTGATCGGATCATCCTAACGGGCAACCCCGTACGTCACGCTATCGAGTACAATCATACGACCCGTGAGGAGGCGTGTGCGTACTTTGCACTCCCCTCTTCACTCTCGCGTACGATCCTAGTCATGGGCGGTAGTCTCGGGGCTAGGACGATCAATGAGTCGGTCGTGGCTGCGCTACCTGAGTGGAGCAAGCTAGGCTATCAGTTGATCTGGCAGACGGGACGGAGCTACGAGCATGAGGCACAGGAGCTTATCAAGGAGTACGATATTAGTAAGCGGGCTTATGTCTCGGCATACGTAGAGCGTATGGATCTAGCTTACCGCCTGGCCGATGTGGCGGTGTCTCGTGCGGGCGCGCTGAGTGTCTCGGAACTTTGTCTCTCGGAGCTTCCTGCTATACTGATCCCCTCGCCCAATGTGGCTGAGGATCATCAGACGAAAAATGCGCGTGCACTCTCTACTCGAGGTGCTGCGATCCTTCTCCCCGACAGCGAAGCGGTAGGTCAGATGGGGCTCACCATCACGGAGCTACTCAAAGACGAGACACGAAGGGATGATATGAAAGCTGCGCTCCGTGATCTAGCTACACCGCAAGCGGTGGAGCGCATCGTGGATCAGATGGAGCAGCTGTGGTAGCCTCTTATATTACTTTGCAAAGACCTTTCTCTAACGCATGAGTTACGTTTATCTTATAGGTATCGGCGGTGCTGGCATGAGTGCTCTAGCACGTTACTATCATCTCAAGGGGTGCAACGTGTCGGGCTACGACCGCTCTCACAATATGTACACGGACGAGCTGGAGCAGCTAGGCATCGCTATACACTACGATAGCGACGCGACGTGGCTGGAGACAGCTCCGATGACGCCTGACAATACCCTAGTCATCTACACGCCTGCTATACCGCACGACCACCCTGAGCTGTGCTATCTGCGTAGTCATCACTTCCGCGTCTTGAAGCGTGCTGAGGCACTGGGTGTCATAGCCGAGAGCTATCGTACACTGGCCGTTGCCGGTTCGCATGGTAAGACCACTACGACCAATATGCTAGCGCATATCCTAGATGGTGCCAAGGAGGTGGGCTGTACCGCATTCATCGGTGGACTGGCTGTGGATACAGGCTCTAACTTTATCTACTCCAACCACTCCGATCTGCTGGTGGTAGAGGCGGACGAGTATGACCGCTCGTTCCTGCATCTGAACCCCTATATGGCTGTCGTGACCTCGACCGATGCGGATCACCTAGACATCTACGGAGACTATGAGGGGTACCTCGCAGGCTTTGAGCAGTTTTGCAGTCAGCTAGAGCCTGGTGGCACGCTGCTGATGAAGGAAGGGCTTCCGATCAAGCCACATCTAGCCGAGAGGGTGCGCACATTGACCTATGGCAGTGCCTCTACGGCGGATGCTTACTACGATCATGTGACCGTCGGAGATGGGACAATCCGCTTCGACTGGCACTACCCAGAGGCGGGGCTTCATCTAGAGCAAGTGCGTCTAGGGGTGCCTGTACGTACCAATCTGGAGAATGCTACGGCAGCTATGACCATCGCTTACCTCAATGGAGTTGCTCCGGCTGACATCGTACGAGGTGTGGAGAGCTTTCGAGGCACCAAGCGGCGCTTCGAGCTGGTACTGCAGACGGATCGACACCTACTCATCGATGACTATGCGCATCACCCCGTAGAGCTAGACAGCTCCATTCGCTCGATCAAGGAGATCTACGGCTCGGAAGATGTGCTGGCTATCTTTCAGCCACACCTCTACTCGCGTACGGCAGACTTCTATAAGGACTTTGCCGAGAGCCTCTCGCACGTGGATCAGGTGATCGTGCTAGACATTTACCCAGCCCGTGAGGAGCCTATGCCTGGCGTCACTTCTGAGCTTATATATAAGGAGTTGACAGCGCCACACCGCTGGCTATGTACCAAGGAGGAGCTACTCCCCCTACTGCGACAGATAGAGCTGCCACGCGTGGTGGTCACGGTCGGTGCGGGAGACATTGACAAGTTGGTCCTCCCGATCAGAGATTATCTAGCTACACTATAATAATAAGGCATGCGCTACCTATACCTCTCTCTCGCTCTGCTCCTCGTGGGACTACTCTGCTACCTGGCGGTCTCGTCACCACAGACGGCACCAGTACGTATCTCCGATGTGAAGGCGGATATTAAGTACGAGGGTGAGCACCCCTTGATGCCTGAGCGAGATCTCGTGAGCGAACTGAAGGCGCTAGGCTTTCGTCCCATAGGTCAGTCGGTAGACTCACTCTCTACGATGGCTATCGAGTCGCAGCTGATACGCAACGGGCTCTTTAGTCACATAGACCTCTACACCACTCCTGGGGGCGTGCTGCACGTATCTATGCTCCAGCGCGAGCCTCTCTTTACGTTGCTCACGCCACAGGGCAACTACTTCGTCTGCAAGGATCAGACGGTGGTGCCGATAGAGCGTAGCGAGGACTACTACACGACCTTCCTACCGGTCAGTGGCAGCATCTCTGTAGATCAAGCGGCGCACGAGCTTTACCCGTTGATGCAGCTGATCCTTGCTGATCCGCTCTGGCGAGATCTATTCATACATATCTATGTAGATCCCCTCCGAGGGGTCATCGCCACGCCACGAGCTAGCAATACGGAGATCATCCTGGGGACTAGCCCCAACTGGGAGGAGAAACTGGATAATCTCAGACTCTTCGTCGAGCAGGTGATCCCCATATTTGGCTGGAATAGCTTTATTTCTGTACATTTGGAGTACAAAGACCAAATAGTAACCGTCCCGTCAGAGGAGGGAGCTTTACAAAGACCTTGATAGAGCCTCTCGAATCTGGCTTAACACATAATCGTATACTCTCAACGCACTCTAATGTTATACAACGAAGATCTCTACACTGCCATAGACTTAGGTAGTGCTACCATACGGGGTATGGTAGGTACCAAGAAGGATGGCAAAGTCCTCCCTATCGCCATAGCCGAGGTGCCCACAAGCAACGCAATCCGCAAGGGGGTCGTCAACAATATGGAGGAGCTACACAACAAGCTCAAGGTACTGATAGATCGTCTCAACGAGCAGCTCCCGGATCAGCACACAGAGATCAAAAAGGTCTACGTCGGCTTCGGCGGTAAGTCTCTTATGTCACGATCCTACAAGATCAATCATAAGATGGACAACCCCGACGGTGAGGAGATCAGCGACTACCATATCAACCTCATCAATAAGCGAGTCAAGAACTACCGACTCAACGCTCACGAGGTGCTGGATGTGTCGGACCCTTACTGTCTCGTAGACGGACGTGTGGAGAGAAATATCAAGGGACTGCTCTGCACGGAGTTTTCGATCCACTTCAACCTCATCACAACTCGCTCTAGCAATGTCAACTTCATCCGTATGGCTATCGAGGACCGTCTAGGACTCGAGCTAGAGGCTATACTCCCCTCTCCATGCTGCGAGGCGGACGTACTCCTCTATCCCGATGCTAAGACGCTCGGCGTAGCACTAGTCAACATTGGTGCGGGCACTTCCTCTGTCGCTATCTACAAAAACGACACGCTGAAGTGCTTACGGGTCATCCCCTTTGGTTCGAAAAACATAACCAACGACTTGATGTCTCTCCACATCACTTACCCCGAAGCAGAGAAGATCAAGCTGGAGGAAGCACACCCCTTTACCGATGCTTATGATGATGAGTCTATCACGCTCAGCTCTCCAGACGGTACTCGCGAGCGAGAGATCAAGATGCGAGACATCAACAGCCTCGTGACAGCCCGTATGAAGGAGATCACCGCCAATGTGCTTCGAGTCATTCGTGACTTTGAGGCGGGTGCTAGACTGGGTTCTGGCATTGTCCTAGCTGGGCAAGGCGCACTCATGAGAGGCTTCATAAACTACCTACAGGGCGAGAGCAAGTTCGTCTCACTAGCGCGAGAGTTCAACGATAAGGTGTACAAGGACAACACACCCCTCTCTAGCGATGTGGACTACGCCGGCTGCGCGGGACTCATCTATCGCGCTGAGGTCAACTGCGTCGGAGCTATCGACACGCCTCAGACGACGGTCTCTCCGTCAAGCAAGGCTACCACACAGCCTCAGCCTGCAGCTGTACAAGCCGATACGCCCCAGGAGGCTCCCGAAGAGACGACCAGTACCGCCACACCTCAAGAGGAGCCTGAACAGCACACCCAGCAGCAGGCTCAGGCATCGCTCTTTGACCTGCCCGATGTCGACCAGCCGCATAAGACTGTAAAGCGGGAGCCCAAGAGTGTCAAGCGCAAGAAGTCCTTCAACTGGTTCTCCAAGATCAAGGACGTACTGACCAACGACGACATCGACTAGTCCTCCCCGCTTACCTTCAATTTATCTAACCTCTTACCTCTTTCGACAAATGGATAACGCAGACAAGCTCGTCAACTTCAAATACAATAAAGCGGTCGCTCAGAGAAAGCTCATCAAGGTGATCGGCGTAGGTGGTGCTGGAGGCAATGCCGTCAAGCACATTCACGCTTCTGGACTCCAGGGCGTATCCTATCTGCTCCTCAACACTGATGAGCAAGACCTCGCCAAGAGCGGACTAAAAGATGTAGCCGTCATCGGGCAGAAGCTAACCCAGGGACTAGGTGCCGGAAGCAAGATCGAGGTCGGCGAAGAGGCCGCCTTAGAAGATCGAGAGCTCATCCACTCCCTCCTGGACGACAACGAGACACAGATGGTCTTCATCTGCGCTGGTATGGGAGGCGGTACGGGTACTGGAGCTGCACCTGTCATTGCGAAGATAGCGCGGGATATGGGACTGCTCACCGTCGGCTTTATCTTCATGCCTTTCGTCCGTGAGGAGAGACAGCGTATGATCAAAGCGGCACAAGGTGCCGAGCGTATGCGACAAGAGGTAGACTCGCTGGTCATCATTGCCAACGAAAACATCAACCAAGTCTACGGTGAGCTACCCTGGAACGAGTCTCTCAACAAGGCAAATGAGATCCTTGCCAATGCGGTACGAGCCATTACGATGGTTATCACCAACGAGATGGAGATGAACCAAGACTTTGCCGACGTACGCACCACGCTCAAGGACGGAGGCATCGCACATATCAGCATCGGTTATGGCGAGGGTGTAGACCGTGTGAGCAAGGCTATCGACTCCGCTCTGCGCTCACCGCTACTCAACAATGACGACATCACCACGGCGACAAGGCTTCAGCTGGCTATCTTCTACGATCCGTCCGACGCGCTGACGACAGACGAGATGGACGAGATCAAGAAGCTCACCTCCTCCATCCGCAATCTGCAGAACAATAAGTCGGGACACGCCTTCAATGAAGAGCTGGGCAACAAGGTGATGGTGGTCATCATCGCATCAGGCTTCCAAAAGGAAGCGCACATGCCTATGACCGCTATGGATGTAGAGGACTATGTGCGCCAGACGGAGATCGAGAAGGAGCAAAACAAGCTGCTCAACCAGTACTACTCCGAGTTTGACCTGGAGCCACGCAGCTCTCTGCCTACCTTTGTGCCTATCGTGCTGACTGACGATGAGCTAGATCGTGACGACCTGATAGACTACCTCGATGAGGAGCCTGCTAAGAACCACAGCTACTCAGAGGTCGAGGAGCGACGTGCCAAGTACAAGTACGGCAACCAGACACCTGCTATGTCTCAGACGCTTGATACGTCAAAGGTTGCCCAGCGCTCCACACCTACTCGGATGCCTGGCGCAGACGTAGAGGAGCTACCCAACGTCGATCCTACGAAGGAAGGTACAGAGCCTACCACCCAATCAGTTAATCAGCCCAAGATCATCAAGTTCTGAGCCGGAGCTCTAGCAAGTATGTCCCCCTCCATTGTCTTGCTATGCGCTATGGGCAAAGAGCACATGGCGATACAATCCGCTCTACAAACTCTAGCACCCGCTGTCGAGCTACTGGAGCGCACTTTGGTCGAAAAGGCTCCTTTTGCCGTCTATCGCTACACCTTACGACTAGAGGAGCGTGCCACAGAGTGGACCTTTCACCTCATTGAGACAGGCATTGGCAAGGTGCACGCAGCGCTTGCCACACAGCGAGCCATCGAGCACTATCAGCCCCAGCTCTTAATCAACGTAGGCGTATCGGGAGGACTTTACGCAGGGGCACAAGTCGGCGACCTTTGTCTCTCGACGGCTTACCGCTACCACGACGTCTGGTGCGGTGAGGGCAATGAGCGTGGACAAGTACAAGGCATGCCAGCTCAGTTCTCCGCAGATGCCGCAGCCATTGCGGCTGTAGCAAAGCAACTAAGCATACCGCTTCACGAGGGGTTGCTCCTCTGTGGTGACACTTTCATACCCGACGCCGAGCATCTAAGAGCCTTCGCGCAGCAGTACCCCGACCTCGTTGCGGTCGATATGGAGAGTGCTGCCATCGCTCAGACAGCTTATCTATACCAGACGCCACTCGTCAGCCTACGCATCGTCAGCGACACGCCACTCACGCATCAGGATCATGGTAAGCAGTACGCAGACTTCTGGCAGCAGAGAGACCTTTTCCTACCGCCCTTTGCAGATGCTATGCACCTCGTCTGCTCGCTCGCAGGGAGCCTCTAGCTGTAGGCACCTCCCCACAAAGCGTCTAAACCGATTCCTTTCACTATCTTTGCAACAAAGTCAATCAAACCATTCATATTATGAAACACTTATATCGCAACTTACTCCTACTCTGCATCCTCAGTCTAGGACTCTTCAGCTCTTGTCAAGAGCCTGATGCTATCGTTCCTGCCGACTCGGAGGAGATAGCTAATAGTCAGCAAGTCAGTGGAGGCGTCGTAGGCTTCTACCTACTTAATGAGGGCAACTTCCAGGCAAACAACAGTTCGCTGGACTACATGAACCTCGTCAACGGCACCTACACACGAAACATCTACGCCTCAGTCAACCCCAACGTCGTCAAGGAGCTTGGCGATACGGGCAATGATCTACAGGTATACGGCTCTAGACTCTACGCCGTCATCAACAGCTCTAACAAGGTAGAGGTGCTCAACGCTCAGAGTGGTAAGCGCATCGGTCAGGTAAACATTCCTAACTGTCGCTACATCTGCTTCAAGGGCGACAATGCTTACGTCTCTAGCTACGTCAGCACCTCAGAGACACGAGACGCTCAGGGGCAAGTCCGTGGAGCCGTCTATCGTGTCAATCTCAACACACTAGCTATCACGGGGCAGGTCGTCATAGGCTATCAGCCTGAGGAGATGGTTATCAAGGGCGAAAGACTATACGTCGCTAACTCTGGTGGCTATATGAAGCCTAACTATGAGCGCACCGTATCGGTCATCGACCTCAAGAGCTTCACCGAGGTAGATAAGATCGAGGTTGGTATGAACCTCCACCGCCTCAGAATGGACCACAATGGTAGACTATGGGTCACCTCGCGTGGTAACTACGGCAACGTACCCTCCAACCTCTACTACATAGACATCGATCCAACTACGCAAAAGGTTGCGAAGCTCGACTCGCTCAATATACCTTGTGCTGAGATGGCCTTCTATGGGGACAAGCTCTACTACTACAGCAGCATCTGGGACAATGAGACTCAGAAGATGAAGACAGGCTTCGGTCTGGTTGACATCAACGCTGCAAAGCCTCTCACCGAGAGCTTTATCACAGATGGTACGGATGCAAACATTCAGACAGCATACGGTCTCGCCATCCACCCCGCTTCAGGCGACATTTACATCACGGATGCCAAGGACTTTGTCTCTAGTGGTACGCTATACTGCTACACACCCGATGGCAAGCTCAAGTGGCAGACTGGACGCACCGGTATGCTACCCGCTCACATTGCATTCGTAAAGCAATAACTAGACAGCAACGAGGCACACGATAAGTGCCCATATCTGTCCGTTAGACAGCTACGTAGGGGCGGACTCTTAGGGAGTTCGCCCCTACCCTTTTTATATACAGGTTTCTATCTCGATGACTACTCTCATCTTCTCACTCATCCTCCTCTGCGCTGCCACTCCTTATATGTATGGGCAGCAATACACCTCTCCAGACAGCGTATCCACGCACCATCTGGAGACAGTTGTCGTCCGCGCTCCCCGTGAGCCAGACTACAAGCGAGGAGTCATACCCGCACAGCAACTCTCAGGGCAAGAGCTCAAGGCGCTCAGTGCCTTCTCCATAGCAGATGCACTCCGCTCCTTCTCAGGCGTTCAGGTCAAGGATTTCGGCGGGGTCGGTGGACTCAAGACGGTCAACATCCGCAGCATGGGTACCCACCACGTTGGGATCTTTTACGATGGTGTGGAGCTGAGCAATGCGCAGAATGGGCAGATAGACCTCGGCCAGTACTCCCTCGACAATATGGAGGCGATACAGGTCTTCAATGGGCAGAAAGGCAGCTACCTACAGCCTGCCAAAGACTTTGGCTCTAGCGGTACCGTCTACCTGCAGACACGCAAGCCGATCTTTACCGATGGTGCACAGACCAATCTGAGAGCGAGCCTCAGGACTGGCTCCTTCGACCTCTTCAATCCCGCCATACTGATCGAGCACCGACTAGAGCCCAGGGTTACCATGTCCTTCAATGCGGAGTGGATCAAGAGTAGCGGCAAGTATAAGTTTAGGTACAAGAAGGTCCTGCCTCTCACCTACGAGATAGCTTACGACACCACAGCCGTCCGGCACAACGGAGACATCAACGCCACACGACTAGAGGGCAATCTCCATATCGGGCTCCCCGACGGACAGATGCTCGTCAAGCTCTACAACTACAACAGCGAGCGAGGCATACCAGGTGCTATCGTCAATAATGTGTGGCGTCGTGGTGAGCGTCTCTGGGACAACAACAGCTTCGTCCAGACCACCTACGAGCAGCAGCTCAGCGACCGCATACGACTACATGCCATCGCCAAGTATGCCTATTATCAGACCCACTTCGTGCGCAACGAGGCGACAGCAGCCTTCAAGGTAGACAACCTCTACCAGCAGCAAGAGCTATACGGCTCGGTCGCCTCAGCCTTCCAATTGATTGACCACTGGTACCTCTCCGCCGCCTATGACCTACAGTGGAACAAGCTCGATGCCAACCTCTACGACTTCGTCTACCCACACCGCTTCACA
This sequence comes from uncultured Porphyromonas sp., assembly GCF_902489635.1. Classification (GTDB taxonomy): domain Bacteria; phylum Bacteroidota; class Bacteroidia; order Bacteroidales; family Porphyromonadaceae; genus Porphyromonas. The sequence continues at coordinate 11,620 of NZ_CABUAN010000001.1, forward strand.
CACCTGCTCGCTCTCGCCTCGACCTATACCAACGACTGGATCAATGCACAGGCCAGCCTCCTCGGCACGCTAGCTCAGGACAAAGCAAAAAAGCTCACCAAGGCTCCCCTCTTTCGCAAGCTCACACCCGCAGCGATCCTTTCGATCAAGCCGTGGCAAACCGTAGACCTACGGTTCAACGCCTTTTACAAGCAAAGCTTCCGTTTACCCACCTTCAACGATCTATACTACACCGAGATAGGCAATATCAAGCTCGACCCAGAGCACACGACCCAGTACAACCTGGGGTTACAGTACCAGCTCACACCGCAGAGACCGTGGCTCTACGCCCTAGACTTCAAGGTAGATGCCTACTACAACCTCGTGACCAACAAGATCATCGCCTACCCTAAGGGGCAGCAGTTCCGCTGGACCATGATCAACCTCGGCAAGGTAGACATACGTGGCATCGATGCGCAGTGCACCTGGAGCCTCGTGCCTGTCCGTGACCTGCAGCTATCTCTGCGGGCTCAGTACACCTACCAGAGAGCTATCGACATCACAAGCCCTAAGGACAGTTACTACCGCCACCAGATCCCCTACATCCCCTGGCATAGCGGCTCCGCCACGGCAATCGTTCAGTACAAAGGGTGGCAGCTCAACTACAACTTCATCTACGCTGGCGAACGATACAGTCAGCTGGAAAACTTCCCCGAGAATCACCTCCAACCGTGGTACACCAACGACCTAGCCCTCGCCTACGAGCGCACCCTACGAGGGTACGGACTGCGTCTGCAGCTTGAGTGCAACAACCTCCTAAGCCAAGCCTACGACGTCATTGCCAACTACCCCATGCCGCTACGCAACTACCGCCTCACACTCGTCGTCACCCACTAGTCAAGCTAGACGAAGCAGTAAGCTTCGCCCCGATATTTGATGAGAGGAGATGTCTTCACCGGCATCTCCTCTCTTTTTGTCGCGTGGCTCTATCGTCGTCCGAGACGGTAGCACTGAGGGCATACACCCCAGTAAATTAGCAGCGGCGTAACGTCACCATAGCGAGGTGGCGTGACCGTCTGAAGCTCCGTTAGTGCGGCGGTGCTACGATGGAGCAACGCGGTGCCACAGTGCCGGCAAAGCAGTAACGCCTTGCTTTGACATAGTGACTGCCGCACTAATGAGCCAGCTAGCCCCATCGGTAGGGGTAGCAAGATCCCGATCTTGAGAAAAAGGTCTACGCAAGTATAGATTGTCGTATTTCCGATAGCTAGGTCACGCTCCTTAGCGAGTGCGATCAGGTCCTCTGACGAGAAGATCCCCATCTGCTCCCCTATCAACTCTAAGATAGCTTCGCGAGTGCGGCTACGGTTCAACCCCTGCTCCTTGATATAGTTTTGTAGCAAGAGACGCTCCTTAGCCTTGAGACTCTCAGAGAGACGAGACATACGACCTAGCTGCGATTAGAGACCGAACTCTTGTCTGATACGCTCCACATAGTCCAGCTTCTCCCAGGGGAATAGCTCGACCTCCATCTCTATGGTACCCCTGTGAAAGGTCTCGAAGCTCTTCTTGACCCGACGCACATCACGTCCGAAGTGACCATAAGCTGCGGTCTCCTCATAGATCGGCTTGCGTAGCTCAAAGCGCTGCTCGATAGCATAGGGTCTCAGGTCAAAGACCCGCAAGACGCGCTGCGCTATCTCGCCATCACTCATATTGATCTTCTTACCCGAAGTGTGGACGTAGATGCTCACAGGCTCTGCCACACCGATAGCGTAAGAGAGCTGTACCAGCATCTCTGAGCAAACGCCCGCAGCGACCATGTTTTTGGCTATATGACGTGCTGCATAGGCACCTGAGCGGTCTACCTTAGAGCAGTCCTTGCCCGAGAAGGCGCCACCACCATGAGAGGCGCGACCACCGTAAGTGTCTACGATGATCTTACGACCTGTGAGACCCGTATCTCCGTGAGGACCGCCGATGACAAACTTGCCCGTAGGATTGACCAGCAGGCGATACTCCTGCACCGCAAAGAGATCAGCGTACTGCGGGTAGTACTTCTCCACACGCGGGAGCAGGTAGCGGCGTATGTCCTCTGTGATTTGCTCCTGCATCTTCAGGTCGGCAGCATGCTGCGCCTCGTAAGAGTCGTCAGCAGGCTTGATGAACTCATCGTGCTGCGTACTCAAGACGATCGTATCGATACGCACGGGATGGTTGTCCTCATCATACTCTACCGTCACCTGACTCTTAGCATCAGGTCTTAGGTAAGGCATCAGCTCCGGCTCCTTCTTGCGTATCTCAGCAAGCTCGAAGAGCAGCGCATTAGAGAGGTCGAGAGGCAGTGGCATATAGTTGGCCGTCTCGGTCGTTGCATAGCCAAACATCATGCCCTGGTCACCAGCTCCCTGCTCCTCAGGGTTGGCACGATCCACACCACGGTTGATATCGTTACTCTGATCATGGATAGCACTCAGTATGCCACAGCTACGAGCGTCAAAGCCATACTCAGGCTGGTTGTACCCGATACGATCAACCACACGTCTCACGGTCGCATCTAGATCTACATAAGCATTGCTACGCACCTCGCCAGAAACGATCACCTGTCCCGTGGTGACGAGCGTCTCACAGGCGACACGCGAATTAGGATCGCCAGCTAGCAGCTGGTCTAGGATGGCATCGGATATTTGGTCTGCCACTTTATCTGGATGTCCTTCAGACACCGACTCGGATGTAAAGAAGTAATTCATACTACTGATATACTGATTGATGTAAATATATTGAGTCGAGGCTACTAGACCGAGCCAGAGCCTCTGGTTACAACAAGAAAGCACCTCACCAGTCTGACGGATCAGCTCGTGGGGTGCTTTGATATCTCTATGCTTGCTTAGAAAAGATCCTCCTGCTGCGATCTCTGCTAGAGAGTGGTGCGGAGGTAAGTTTTTAGCATTTTTCTAAGTGGTTGCAAGCTTATCAAATCCATCCACTACGATCCCAAGATTGCATCAGAGCTTCTTGTCATCTCGTGGATGCAAAGGTAAGACAAACTTTTTAATCCTGCAAGGGGTGGCATCTGCCCTAGCTGAAAATCCAACGCTAGCTTGTTACAATAATTTAGAACCGACTACATATCGAAACGGCACCATGTCGGGGAAAACTGATTTCCACGTGGATATTTCGAAATTCCCACGTGGAGAAGAAAAAATTCCTCGGAAGTTTCATTTGATTCTTCCGAAGTTTCATTTGATTCCTCCGAAGTTTTATTTCACGCCCACGTGGAAAATAAAAAATATCCACGTGGAGATTTGAGATTTTCCACGTGGATATTCGAGAAAGGAGGGGATCGGACGAATTTCCCCGTAAAGATATGTAAATGGAGATTAGAGGTTGGAGGTTAGAGAGCAGGGCTGACACATTATATATATAGTGACCTCAGCTATGCCTTGCTTGTCGCTCATGTGTAGTCCCTGACAGAGCGATTACAATGCCTCACCTCTGGTTTGCGCGTACAGAGCCAGTGGCGAGTCCCGCACAAGCTATCTCTGCCAGCTCTGGGGCTAAGAAATAGACTTCGCCGATGAGTGATGCAGTGCAGACGGATGTAGTCTAATGATGCGCTGATTGGAGCTGCCTCTGAAGGGGAGCTGTGGGTCGTGCAGGCTCTGAACGAAGCGTCCGTCAACGAGTACATCTATGTAGTCTAGTAGCGGGGCGCGTGTGGGATCTTGCTCTATCTGCTCGAGCGTGTAGCCCGTGTAGCACCAGATCTCTTGCCCCGTGTCGTGCTTGAGCCGCTGGAGCAGCGTGAGTAGCTCCTCAGGACTAAACATCGGGTCCCCTCCACTCAGCGTGATGCCGTCGAGGAGGGGGTTGCCGTTGATGTCGTCGATGATCTGCTGCAGGTAAGCCTCCGTCAGGGGCGTCCCTACGAGCGGATTGTGACTCTCAGGGTTGTGACACCCTGGGCAGTGATGGGAGCAGCCCGCTAAGTAGATCGAGCAGCGTATCCCATCACCGTCGAGGATGGTCTCGGGTATGACCTTGAGGACGTTCATCCGAGAGAAATCTGACTAGTGATGCTTGACGCGATCAGCCTCCTCGGCACGCTTGGCAGAGTTCCACGAGGCGAGGTCGCCCGTCAGGTAGCCCGTGATGCGACGCATACGTAGTATATCCTCGCCACCACATATCGGGCACTTAGCATAGATGACCCCCTTGTAGTGACACTCGCGACAAGTATCTATCGGGTGATTGATCGAGCCGTAGCCAATGTGGTTGTCCTGCATCAGCTTGACAATCTTGGCAATTGCTTTGACATTCTTCTTAGCCTCGCCATCGAGCTCTATATAGGTGATGTGTCCTCCCAGTGTGAGTGCGTGGAAGGGCGCCTCCAGACGTATCTTGTCCGCGATGCGTATCTCCTCCTTGACATCAATGTGGAAGGAGTTGACATAGTAAGCTCTGTCGTTGACCCCCTCGATGATCCCGTAACGCTTACGATCGAGGCGTGTGAAGCGACCTGAGAGCCCCTCGGCTGGAGTGGCTAGTACCGAGTAGTTAAGGTGATAACGCTCCTTAAACTCCTGTGCCACCTCACCCATGATCTCGATACAATGATAGAGCGTATGCCAAGCATCCTCGTTGGTGCCGTGCCCCTCACCGTAGATAGCGCACATAGCGTTGTGCCCTCCGATGAAGCCGATGCCGAGTGTGCCACTGTCTATCACGTGACCGACAGGATCGTTGGGACGCAGAGCTCCCCCACCCTTCCAGACATCATTGCCCATCATAAAGGGGAACTGACGTGCCAAGGCCGTTGCCTGAAATTCGTAGCGCGTGTGTAGCTGTTCGCCCACGAGGCGAGCCATCTCACGTATCGAGGTGTAGAGCTTATTGATAGCTATACTGCGCATCTTGCCCAGATCCTCCTTCGTACCCATCTGCTCCTTAGCATAGCGCATCGCCTCGATCGCTAGGCGCGGCAGATTGATCGTCGTAAAGGAGAGATTGCCGCGACCTATTGAGGTGCGAGGGCCATTGATATTCTCGAAGACACGCGTACGGCATCCCATCGTCGCTAGCTCATGTCGGTAGCGCAGCGGATCCTCCGCATCCCACTCATCACTATGATTGAAGGGCGTATCGAGAAAAACAAAGTTCGGGAAAAGCGCCTTCGCCGTCGTCTCGCAAGCTTTCAGGAAGAGGTCAAAGTTTGGCGTCTCAAACTCTATCTCCCCAGCCACGGCACGGTCGAAGTCTTTCATCGCACGGTCAAAGTCAGCCTCGGAGTAGTTGACCCCCTCCTTAACCTTAAAGATCTGTATCGGGAAGACTGGCACCTCGCCACCTACGCCTAGCCCCTCGGTCGTTGCTTTCATCAGCTCCTCGATCACCATACGTCCCTCAGCAGAGGTGTCGGTACCATAGTTGATCGAGCTAAAGACCACCTGATTACCTCCACGTGAGTGCATTGTGTTGAGGTTGTGTATGAAGCCCTCCATCGCTTGATGCGTGTCACGACGTGTGCGCTCGAGTGCTTGGTTGATCAGATAGACCAGCTCTTTGCGAGGTATCTCCTTATTGACCCGCTGGCCCAGAGCTTGGCACAGATTCGTCACCGCTGTCGAGGTCGGCACGATACTGTCCAGATGCTGCCCCGCCAACTCTCGTATCTCTCGTACCGTGGGCAGGTCTGTAGCACCCTGACAGTGGAGGAATAGGAGTGTCGTGTCGGCCACATGCTTGAGAAAAGTCTTGTAGACCCCAGGTGCCATGAAGAAGTCAAAGGCTGGTATCGCCTGCCCTCCGTGCTGCTCGTTTTGGTTCGTCTGGAAGACGATCGTCGCCAGCGTCGCATAGCTCTGTATGCTCTGAGGCGTGCGGATGCTACCATTCTTCGTGTGGAAGCCTCGCTCATAGAGATCCGCCAGGTCGTACTGGATGCAGGTTGTCGTCTTCGTGGGGTAGTAATCGAGGTCGTGGATATGTATATCTCCACGACGATGCGCCTCAGCGTACTGCGTGGGGAGCAGGTAGCGGTAGGTGTAGTCCTTAGAGACCTCCGAGGCAAAGGTCATCATCTGCCCAGCGGGTGTGTGACTACTCATATTAGCGTTGCTCAGGTTGACATCGTTACTGTCGATGGTCACGATGCCGTCCAGGTTGCGCTTGAGCTCGCTCTTCTTCTGACGCTCCGTGTTGCGCCACTCACGATAGAGTATGTAGCGCTTAGCCACCTCAGGCTGCACCTTCATGAGCTCGCTCTCGACGAGGTCCTGCACCTCCTCGACAGAGATGACCTCCTGGTCGATGCGCGCTAGCACGCCCATGGTAACGGTCTTCGCCTCTTGGAGACACTCAGTCTGACCTGTGGCGATGTAGGCTTTGAGAACGGCGTTCTCAATCTTCGACGGGGTAAATGGCTCTTGCAGCCCATCCCGCTTGATGATTTGTTTGATAGTTGTTGTCATACTTCAATTCCCGAAAGTAATGTGAGGACATCCACATTTCTTCCTTCTCTCGTGCTATCTCCGTCTACTAGGGTCGGTCTTCTGACTTATCTCGTCGGGACTAGGCTGTGTGTGGCGTAGCCCTACTTGGAGCGATCTCCTTCCCATCTTACATTGTTCAGACAGTGGATTATGTGATCCTCCTCTATAGCGAGAATTACAGCAGCGGGTTCTGTACTGGACTTGCACCAGTTTCCCAGTGACTAGGCGATGTGCACTAGTACACCCTATTAGTATTATGAGATTGCAAACGAACGAAAGGAGGTCGGCGTAAAACATCCTCGTTTATTGCAAGTGCAATATTACAACATTCCAACGAGATAACCAAATAAAACAACTTCAAAATCGATAGCTGTTGAAAAGTTATCCAAAGCAAATTCGTAATACGCTGTTGTTTAGTAATTTGTGAAAACGCTACTTCCGAGAAGTTTTCCAATTAGGATATTCTGATACCTCGTTTCGTCTACGAACTTGTCGACACCGACAACTATAACCCTTTGTATGGACGCACGACCATGCGTCCATACAAAATCGTTACTCGTTTCGCTTTGATACTAGAATGTGCGAATGCGTGCAATACCGCCAAAAGTTTTGTAGTATCAAAAGTTTGTTGTACTTTTGCATCGTCAATGAGACGCCGAAATAGCTCAGTTGGTAGAGCAACTCATTCGTAATGAGTAGGTCGCCGGTTCGAGTCCGGCTTTCGGCTCTTATATCACCTACTTAGGGCGTCGTCTATAGTGGTCTACCCGACCCTGTAGGGGGTGCCTTTTTTCTTTATAACTAACAACATAGTACCACAATGAAATCAGATATTCAGATAGCTCGTGAGTGCCAGCTCAAGCCTATTGAGGAGATCGCTCACCAGCTCAACATCACAGATCAAGAACTAGAGCCTTACGGGCACTACATCGGTAAGGTATCGCACGAGCGCATGGATCCCGACAAGATAGCCCAGAGCAACCTCATCCTCGTGACCGCGATCACACCGACCAAGGCCGGTGTCGGTAAGACCACCGTCTCCATCGGTCTCGCTCTAGGACTCAACAAGATCGGCAAGAGTGCCGCCGTGGCTCTTCGTGAGCCCTCGCTCGGACCCTGCTTCGGTATGAAGGGTGGTGCCGCGGGTGGTGGATACGCACAGGTGCTCCCCATGGAGAACATCAACCTCCACTTCACCGGCGATTTTCACGCCATCACCTCGGCGCACAACATGATCACCGCACTCCTAGACAACTATATCTATCAGAATAGAAATAGCTGCGAGGGACTCTCCGAGGTGCTCTGGAAGCGCGTCCTCGACGTTAACGACCGCTCACTGCGTAACTGCATCACCGGTCTAGGGGGCGTAGGCAATGGCGTCCCCACAGAGACCGGCTTCGATATCACCCCCGCGAGTGAGATCATGGCGATCCTCTGCCTCGCATCAGATCTAGACGACCTGCGCCGTCGTATCGACAATATCCTACTCGGCTATACCAAGGCTAAGGAGCCATTTCATGTCAAGGATCTAGGCATCGGAGGTGCTATCACCATCCTCCTGAAGGATGCCATCAAGCCTAACCTCGTACAGACCACCGAGGGGACACCCGCCTTCATCCATGGCGGACCTTTTGCCAATATCGCTCACGGCTGTAACTCGATCATCGCGACTAAGATGGCTATGTCTTGCTGCGACTACACGATCACGGAGGCAGGCTTCGGTGCCGACCTCGGTGCAGAGAAGTTCCTAGACATCAAGTGTCGTGTAGCGGGCATCACTCCCAAGCTGACAGTCATCGTCGCTACCCTCGCGGGTCTTAAGATGCACGGCGATGTCAACGAGAAGCAGATCTACGAGAAGGACATAGAGGGTGTGCGTAAGGGTCTTGCTAACCTCGATCGTCACGTGCACAACCTGCACAACTTCGGGCAGACGGTGGTTGTCGCCTTCAACCGCTACGCTACCGACACCGACGAGGAGATCGAGATCGTACGCAATCACTGCGAGCAGGTCCTAGGCTGCGGCTTTGCGATCAACAACGCTTACAGCGAGGGTGGCAAGGGTGCTACCGAGCTGGCTAAGCTGGTCGTCAAGACCATCGAGGAGCACCCCTCAGAGCCTATCGATCACGTCTACGAGCTCAGCGAGCCGGTCAAGACAAAGGTCGAGCACATCGCTAAGCGCATCTACGGCGCTGCCAACGTCACCTACAGTAGCAAGGCAGAGAAGAAGCTCGCTCGCATCCACGAGCTCAACATGGAGCGCTACCCTATCTGCATCGCCAAGACGCAGTACTCCTTCTCGGCAGATCCCAAGGGTTATGGCGACATACGCGACTTCGACATGAAGGTCGAGGACATCGTCCTCAACAGCGGCGCTGAGATGATCGTCGTCATCATGGGCAGCATCATGCGTATGCCAGGACTACCCAAGGAGCCACAAGCCATCCACATGGACATCGTCGATGGCGTCATCGAGGGGCTGAGCTAAAAGCAAGTCGGGTAAACCGACGAGACGTAATCCCCACTGTAAGGATCACGTCTCTAACATCTAATTCAATAGCCACGGAGAAGGTAGATATCTTCTCTGTGGCTATTTTTCATTCTCCACGTAGGGAAGAAAAAATTCCTCCGAAGTTTCATTTCATTCCTCCGAAGTTTCATTTCATTCTTCCGAAGTTTTATTTCGCGCCCACGTGGAGATCTTTTCGTCCCTCCGTGGGGATTTTGAAATCCCTTCCTTGGAATTTTTTCGTCCCAACCCAGGTGGGACAAATTCGTCTCATGGGTATGGGACGACTCTTCCGGACTATTTACCACATTATATAGGTAGCCTAGTCGACACGTGTAACCCGCTAAAGGTTCGCTAGCACCTACTAGACGACGTCACACTTTGGCACAATGCATAACTCCGTAACCATTGACGGGGACGGACGCACAGATCGTGCGTCCATACCAGTCGTTACACGTCTTGCTGTATTACAACGACCATGCGTCCGTATGTCACGGCTGGTTCGGAGACAGACGCTCCGCGGGAGTGCGTGCGTCCTTTGAGGAGTGGAGGGTGAGAGCTTTTTTTGTACCTTTGTGGCGTATATACCTTTTTTGAGATGATTGCAGCGAGCAAGAGTCTCCTTATTATATAGTCGACTACAACACACCACTTATGTCTGATCAGATACATATCACACTACCCGATGGCAGTGTGAAGGAAATGAAGCAGGGGGTGACCCCGCTAGATATAGCGAATAGCATCAGCGAGCGACTGGCGCAGGAGGTGCTGGCTGCTGAGTGCGATGGCAAGCTCATAGATGTGCGTACACCGCTGATGCATGATGCCCACATCAAGCTCCTCAAGTGGGAGGACGAGGGCGGCAAGCACGCCTTCTGGCATACCTCGGCTCACCTTATGGCGGAGGCACTGCAGGAGCTTTATCCTGGCGTACAGTTTGGCATAGGGCCTGCTATCGATGCGGGCTTTTACTATGATATAGATACTGGTGACGAGGTGATCAAGTCGGAGGATCTGCCGAAGATCGAGGCTAAGATGCTGGAGCTGGCACGTCGCAAGGAGACGCTCGAGCGTAAGTCGATCTCTAAGAGCGATGCTCTGGACTTCTTCAAAAAGACGGGTCAGGGCTACAAGCTAGAGCTGATCAACGATCTAGAGGATGGCACCATCACGACCTATACGCAGGGTGCCTTCACGGACCTCTGCCGTGGTCCGCACCTCCCCTCTACAGCACCTATCAAGGCGGTCAAGCTACTGAGCGTGGCTGGTGCTTATTGGCGTGGCGATGAGACGCGCAAGCAATTGACTCGTATATATGGTATCACCTTCCCCAAGAAGAAGCTCCTCGATGAGTATCTCGCACTGCTCGAAGAGGCGAAGAAGCGTGACCACCGCAAGATAGGTAAGGAGCTAGAGCTCTTTGCTTTCTCACAGCGTGTCGGACAGGGCCTGCCTCTATGGCTACCACGTGGTACGCAGCTGAGACTCAAGCTCGAGGACTTCCTCAAGCGTATCCAGAAGCGCTACGGCTACCAGCAGGTCATGACGCCTCACATCGGCAATGTGGAGCTCTACAAGACGAGCGGTCACTATGCTAAGTATGGTGCTGACTCATTCCAAGTGATCACGACTCCTCAGGAGGGTGAGGCCTTCATGCTGAAGCCGATGAACTGCCCCCATCACTGCGAGATATATAGGCTCAAGCCGCACTCCTACAGAGATCTGCCAGTACGTCTGGCTGAGTTTGGCACAGTCTATCGCTACGAGCAGAGCGGTGAGCTACACGGCTTGACGCGTGTACGCGGCTTTACGCAAGACGATGCACACATCTTCTGCCGTCCTGATCAGGTCAAGGAGGAGTTCCTCAAGGTGATGGACATTATCTTCATCATCTTTAAGGCTCTAGACTTTGAGAACTTTGAGGCGCAGATTTCTCTACGTAGTCAGACTGACCGTAGCAAGTACATCGGTAGCGAAGAGAACTGGGATCGTGCTGAGCAAGCGATCATCGAGGCTTGTCAGGAGGCTGGTCTACCAGCCCATGTCGAGTACGACGAGGCTGCTTTCTACGGTCCGAAGCTTGACTTTATGGTCAAGGATGCTCTCGGTAGACGCTGGCAGCTGGGTACGATCCAGGTAGACTACAACCTACCAGAGCGATTTGACCTAGAGTACACAGGCGAGGACAATCAGAAGCACCGCCCCGTGATGATACACCGCGCACCCTTTGGCTCTATGGAGCGATTTGTAGCGGTACTCATAGAGCACACAGCGGGCAAGTTCCCCCTATGGCTGGCACCCGACCAAGTGGTCATACTGCCTGTCTCGGAGCGTTTCAACGATTACGCTTATGAGGTGGCTGCAGCCCTGAGCGAGCAAGACATTAGCGTATCCGTTGACGACCGCAATGAGAAGGTGGGTCGCAAGATACGTGACAATGAGCTCAAGCGTATCCCCTACATGCTGATCGTCGGTGAGCAGGAGCAGGCCGACGGCACAGTTTCAGTGCGTAAGCAGGGCGAGGGTGATGCAGGTACAGAAAAAATTAGTACCTTTGCCGAGCGTATCCTTCAGGAGATAGAGAGTCAGATGAATGCCAGAGGGTAGTCATCCGCCTTTTATCTCAAGAGAAAGATAAGTCGTATCAATCTAAGCACTAGATCAAATAACCCCAACCTAGCACACTGCTAACGAATCACTAACTGCTAATTGCAGACGAATGGCAAACAGTAGAAATTTCAGACGTCCACCCATCAAAGAGCAACCGAACCGGATCAACGAGCAGATACCTCATCGTGAGGTACGTCTCGTCGGTGACAATGTAGAGCAGGGGGTCTACCCTATCCAGCAAGCTCGTCGTATAGCCGAGCTGCAGGGTCTAGACCTTGTGGAGATCTCTCCGAATGCGGAGCCGCCCGTATGTCGTGTGACTGACTACCAGAAGTTTCTCTACCAGCAGAAGAAGCGACAGAAGGAGCAGAAGGCTAAGCAAGCTAAGGTGGTCGTCAAGGAGATCCGCTTCGGACCTCAGACGGATGACCACGACTACAACTTCAAGCTACGTCACGCCGAGGGCTTCCTCAAGGAGGGCTTTAAGGTGAAGGCGTACGTCTTCTTCCGTGGTCGCAGCATCCTCTTTAAGGATCAGGGCGAGATACTTCTCCTGCGCTTTGCCAACGACCTAGAGGATCTGGCACGTGTCGAGAACATGCCCGTGCTGGAGGGCAAGCGCATGACGATCATGCTAGCCCCCAAGCCAGCCTCTGCCAAGGGTAAGAAGAAAGAGCCTAAGCAGACCAGCGAGGAGCAGGCTGATCAAGATGCCTCTGAGAAGAACGATGACGAGTAGTCACAGTATAGACACATTCATGAGCAAATAAAGTCACCTACCCTACCAGCTATGCTCCGTGCGTAGCAGACTATCCAAACAGGCATAGGCGTGCCTCTAGGTAGTTGGTCAGGATGGTGCATCTAACAATAGTTTCACACAATTCAAAATCCAAACAAAATGCCTAAACAGAAGACAGTATCAGGCGCTAAGAAGCGTTTTTTCCTGACAGGTAGCGGACGCATCAAGCGTAAGCATGCGTACAAGAGTCACATCCTCACCAAAAAGAGCAAGAAGCGTAAGCGCAACCTTACCTACACCGCTCTCGTGGATCCACACAATGAGAAGAGCGTCAAGGAGATGCTCAACCTTTAATCGAGGACTCAACAGAGTTTAGTACGTATTTATCAAACACACTAATCGACACAAGAAATGCCTAGATCAGTAAATCACGTCGCTTCACGAGCTAAGCGCAAAAGAATACTCAAGCTAACACGCGGATACATCGGTGCCCGCAGCAACGTCTGGACCGTAGCCAAGAATGGCTGGGAGAAGGGTCTCACCTATGCTTACCGTGACCGTAAGAACAAGAAGCGCTCTTTCCGCGCTCTATGGATACAGCGTATCAATGCTGCTGCACGTCTAGAGGGTATGACCTACTCTACACTGATGGGTGCCCTACACAAGCAGGGGATTGAGATCAATCGTAAGGTCCTCGCTGACCTCGCTATGAACAATCCCGCAGCCTTTAAGTCTATCTGCGAAAAGGCTAGAGGCTAAAGACGGGCTCTATAAATACAAAGCCTAGGCGCAAGACACAGGACGCACGATGTCTCCTTGATGACATCACGATCTTGAGTCTTGCGTCTAGTCATTAATCTATCTTCTATCGAGTCGCTATGGCTATGGTCAGCAGACGTCTCCAGCTGTAGCAGGCTTAGGTGTGGCGACACACTCCTTTCTGTCATCTTACAACACTCTTCAATCCATAATATAGTATGTCAGCTCTTCAAGCAATCTCACCTCTAGATGGGCGCTATGCGAGCAAGACGGCTCCTCTAGCAGCTTACAGCTCCGAGTCGGCGCTCATCCGCTACCGTGTACGTATCGAGGTGGAGTACCTCATAGCGCTAACCCAGGCGATACCCGCACTGAGCAAAGCCCTCCCAGAGCCTAAGCAAGAGGCTCTCAGAAAGCTCTACAAAGAGTGGTCTACAGAGGCCGCACAAGAGGTAAAAGATATCGAGGCTACGACCAATCATGATGTCAAGGCTGTCGAGTACTACATCAAGCGTCATCTACCTCAACTAGGACTAGAGGAGATTGAGGAGTTTGTCCACTTCGGACTAACATCGCAAGATGTCAACAATACCGCCTTCCCGCTGATGCTTCGCGAGGCACTGCACGAGGTCTACCTCCCCACGCTCCATAAGCTCATCGAGCAGTTGCGTCAGCTCGCCAATGAGTGGCACGATGTCGCTATGCTGGCTCGCACACATGGTCAGCCCGCTAGCCCCACACGTCTGGGCAAGGAGATTATGGTCTTCGTCTACCGCTTGGAGCAGCAGACCAAAGCTCTAGAGCAGGTGCCTATCACGGGCAAGTTTGGCGGTGCTACGGGCAACTTTAATGCGCATCATGTCGCCTACCCCACCATTGACTGGGTTGCTTTTGGCAATAGCTTCCTCACATCACTAGGGCTAGAACGTGAGCAGTACACGACGCAGATCTCTAACTACGACAACCTCGCTGCCCTCTTTGAGGCGATGGCGCGTATCAACACGATCCTCATCGACCTGGCTCGAGACTTCTGGAGCTACATCTCCATGAGTTACTTCGGGCAGAAGATCAAGGCGGGAGAGGTCGGCTCCAGTGCTATGCCTCACAAGGTTAACCCCATTGACTTTGAGAATGCTGAGGGCAACCTCGGGCTAGCTAATGCCGTGGCTCTACATCTAGCCTCTAAGCTCCCCATATCTCGTCTGCAGCGTGACCTGACCGACTCGACGGTGATACGCAATCAGCTCGTCCCGATGGGCTACACGCTGATAGCTTTCAGTAGTCTCTCTAAGGGTCTTGGCAAGCTAGTCATCCACCCCGAGCGCATCGCTCATGACCTCGACTGCAACTGGGCCGTGGTCGCCGAAGCTATCCAGACGATCCTGCGTCGTGAGGGTTATCCGCACCCTTATGAGACGCTCAAGGCACTGACCCGCACAGGTGAGGAGATAAGTCAAGAGACGATCGCTCACTTCATCGACACCCTAGAGGTTGCCGAGGAAGTCAAAGAGGAGCTTCGTCAGATCACTCCGCACAACTACGTAGGGCTCTAGTCTGCTAATAAATTAGTACCTTTGTCGTAGCTCGATCAACTAGTAAGATCCACAGTTAGTCAGATCCGAAGGAAAGCCTGTTGACGTTGTTTTAACAGCGACAGAGTCCCCTTGATACAGAACATACCACGCAACACACTAAACTTGTTGTGTAGTCATCAAACAGCTTCATGTCTATAGACAGCAATCCTACATCAGAGGCACAGCACAAGAAGAGTTCCTCTGCTGATTCATCTGCCGAGGTGCCTGCGTCCGCATCTACTGGCAAGCGCAGACGTCAACGTATAGCACGGCCCGCTACCAATGAGTCCTTGATCCGTGTCAAGGTCAGTGGCGAGGAGAGTGCCACCGTAACGCATCGCAACATAGATGCCTCTGAGATGGTCAAGCCCCGCGACATCAATGCTGAAAAAGCTTTAGAGCGAAGGCATAACTTCGATGAGCAGCATACTGGAGAGCAGAGTTTTCACAAAGTCGTGGCACCGATGTCTCTTGTTGGCGATAGCAATCAGGAGGACCCTGTCATATACCCATACGCCAAGCAGAGAGGCAAAGTTACCCACCCCAAAGCACATAGCGGAGAAACTCGCACCTCATCACCACGACGCAAGAGAGGAGCCAATGCAACGGATCGTAAAGATAAGCGCTCCGCAGCTCCTCGCAAGAACGCGGGTCAGCGTCCTAACAAGCAGCGCAAGGGCGAAGCTACGCCACGCACTTCTAAGGCTCCCGTAGAGCCAGTACGCTACGCCTCTCCCCTAGTTGAGGCTGGCGAACCGATACGACTCAATAAGTTCCTCTCCAACTCAGGACTATGTTCCCGTCGCACGGCAGACCAGTACATCGCCGCAGGACGTGTCAAGGTCAACGGCACCGTCGTCTCCGAGCTGGGCTCGCAGGTGCTGCCGACCGACCAAGTGATGGTCGATGACAAGTCGGTCTCTCTAGAAGCTAAGGTCTACGTCCTACTCAACAAGCCGAAGAACTGCGTCACCACGCTCACCGATCCCGAGGGGCGGCGTACCGTCATGGATCTCGTGCACAACGCTTGCACCGAGCGCATCTACCCCATCGGTCGACTAGACCGCAACACGACCGGCATCCTCCTTCTGACCAATGATGGCGACCTAGCGGTGCGCTTGATGCACCCTGCCTTTCGCAAGAAGAAGATCTACGAGGTAGCCCTCGACAAGGAGGTCACCGTAGAGCACATGCAGATGATCGCTCACGGCTTCGAGCTAGAGGATGGCGAGATACACGCCGATGCTATCAGCTATATCACCGGACAGACCCACGACAAGGTCGGCATAGAGATACACTCGGGTCGCAACCGCATCGTGCGTCGCATCTTCGAGCATCTAGGCTATCGCGTCGTGCACCTAGACCGTGTCTACTACGCAGGTCTCACCAAGAAAGATCTACCCCGCGGTCGCTGGCGCTACCTAACGCCCGAGGAGGTACGCTACCTCCGCATGGGTGTCAAGGAGCAAGAGGAGAGCGGCGTAGCACCCACCACCAAAGTCTATCACAAGCACCAAGAGACGCCAGATCATCCCTTCTCATCTGAAGAGATAGAAGACTAAATAGGTATAAACCATATCAGCAGATACTATGAATAACTCACTACCACGCACTACTATCAAGGAGCTCCCCCAGCTAGCACAGTGTCAGCTCCCCCAGCCCGTCTGTGTCAAGGGATGGGTACGCACCAAGCGAGGCAACAAAGCTGTCTGCTTCGTTGCGCTCAACGATGGCTCGACAGTACATAACATACAGATCGTCATTGACAAGACCCAGACCGACCCCAAGCTCCTCGAGCAGATCACCACAGGCGCCGCTATCGGCGTTGTTGGCACGCTCGTCGCTTCACAGGGTCAAGGGCAAGAGTACGAGATACAGGCTAACGAGATAACCATCTATGGCACCTGTGATCCCGTCCGCTATCCACTGCAAAAGAAGGGGCACACGCTAGAGTTCCTCCGTGAGATCGCTCACCTGCGTCCACGTACCAACACCTTTGCAGCCGTTCTCCGCATTCGCCACAACATGGCTTATGCGATCCACACCTTCTTTCACGAGCGTGGTTACTTCTACCTTCACACCCCGATCATCACCTCGAGCGATGCCGAGGGTGCTGGGCAAATGTTTACCGTCACCACGCTAGACATGAACAAGCTCCCCCTCGCTAAAGACGGGAGCGTGGACTACAGCAAAGACTTCTTTGGCAAGCACACCTCGCTGACCGTATCGGGACAGCTAGAGGGTGAGCTAGGAGCCATGGCACTAGGCGGTATCTACACCTTTGGTCCTACCTTTAGAGCTGAAAACTCCAATACCCCACGCCACCTCGCTGAGTTCTGGATGGTCGAGCCTGAGGTTGCCTTTATGGATAATGAGGGCAACCAAGACCTCGCCGAGGCATTCACCAAGCACTGCCTCCAGTGGGCTCTCGATCATTGTATGGACGACCTTGAGTTCCTCGCCGAGCATTACGACAAGGAGCTCATCGATCGCATCCGCTTCGTCGTGGAGCGTCCATTCGTACGCACCACCTATACCGAGGGTGTGGCGATCCTCGAGGAGGCTGTCCGTGGCGGCAAGAAGTTCGAGTTCCCCGTCTACTGGGGTGCCGACCTCGCCAGCGAGCACGAGCGTTACCTCGTCGAGCAGCACTACAACGCGCCCGTCATCATGACCGACTACCCGAAGGAGATCAAGGCCTTCTATATGAAGCAAAACGACGACGGCAAGACCGTCCGCGGTATGGACGTCCTCTTCCCGCACATCGGTGAGATCATCGGAGGTAGCGAGCGTGAGACCGACATCGACAAGCTCACGGCACGTGCCGAGGAGGTCGGTATCAAGGACAAGGATCTGTGGTGGTACCTCGACACCCGTCGCTACGGCTCAGCACCACATGCGGGCTTCGGACTGGGCTTCGAGAGACTCCTCCTCTTCGTCACTGGCATGACCAACATCCGTGACGTGATCCCCTTCCCCCGCACGCCAAACAACGCCAACTTCTAATCCCCCCCACTCGCTAGAGGACTAGCAATCATATCTTATCAGTCAAGGCTGTAGCACCTCCCCATATGGTGCTGCAGCCTTTTCTATTTGTTGCCCGGCAAAGATAAGCTAACTATCAGTGCCAGTTGGGTGAAACTCCAGTGCCACCCCCCCATAGGCACTACAGTTTCATAGGTAAGAAACTACAGTTTCATAGGTGAGAAACTACAGTTTCATACGGAGGAAACTGGAGATTGGTCGAATAAAAAAGGAGTTGCCGCAGATACGACAACCCCTTGGTAGGTGTTAGTGGATCAATGTATAGAGAGCGTGAGTAGTAGCCGACGAAGCTTTTACTGGAGATCTGTGCTGTAGATCGAGTCGGGATAGGTTGCCTCGACGAAGAAAAGCGCACGAGCTGGTGCCGCTGAGCCAGCTAGCGTGCGGTCTTCGCTCTGGATCAACTCTGCGATAGAGTCTGGCGTGCGCTGTCCGTAGCCCACCTCGAGGAGTGTGCCCACCATCGTACGCACCATGCCGTGGAGGAAGCGATTGGCACATACCTCGTAGCGCATCGCATCCCAGAGACCAGGCATCTCAACCTGCTCCCAGTGCGCTGTGTAGACGGTACAGCGATTGTGCTTCGTCTGCGTGTGTAGCTTGCTAAAGGAGGTAAAGTCGTGCTCACCGATGAAGTGGCGACAAGCTTCGTTCATCAGCGCCATATCAGGGAGCGTACGTCGCTCCCAGCAATAATCGCCCCAGAAGGGGTTGCTACAAGCCGAGATGTAGTAGTGATACCTTCGTGAGGTAGCGTCAAAGCGTGCGTGAGCCGTCGGGATGACGGGCGTGACAGAGCGAACGGATATGCCACCACGCAGTATGCCACACAAGCCTCTCTGTATCTGTGCTAGTGGCGGATGTGGAATCGGCAAGTCGGCATGTGCCATCATGCTGTAGGCGTGTACCCCAGCGTCTGTACGCCCTGCGCCTGTGACCGGTATCGGCTGGCGAAAGAGTATCGCGAGGGCGCGCTCTAGCTCAGACTGCACCGAGACACCACGAGGCTGTACCTGCCAGCCACAATAGTTGGTGCCGTCGTAAGCGACCTCGAGGAATACACGCTGTACAGGAGCCTCCATGGCTTTAAGAGTAGGTAGCTATCACGACTTAGAGGCCGCACTACGCTTAGGCGCAGCCTTTTTGGCAGTGCTAGTCGTCTTCTTGGTCGTACTCTTCTTCTTAGCCGTGCTAGTGGCCTTTTTCGCTGTTGTGCGTCCCTTCTTCGGGGTCTCTTTGTCTTGCTCAGCGATGATAGCGACGACCTCGGCGTACGTCAGCTTCGTGGGCTCAGCTTTCTGCTCCTTGGTGAGCTTGTAGTTCTTCTTGCCCACCTTGATGTAAGCACCCCAGCGTCCGTCACGGATCGCAATATCGGGATCCTCGGGGAAGGTCTTGAGTAGACTGGCTGCATCCTTACGACGCTTCTCCTCGATAAGCTCGATTGCCTTCTGAAGGGTGATCTCCTCGGGTGTCAGACCGCTACTCTTAGGGATCGATGTGAAGGCACCTTTGTGGCGTAGGTAAGGTCCAAAGCGCCCCACGGCAGCAACCACTTCGCCACCCTCAAACTCACCGACCGTACGAGGCAGGTCAAATAGCTTGAGCGCCTCCTCTAGCGTAATAGTCTCTATGAGCAGATTGCTCGGGATACTGGCAAAGCGAGGCTTGAGACGCTCCCGCTCCGCCTCGGGTAGAGAGTTGTCGGGTGTCTCTCCGATCTGCACCATCGGGCCGTAGCGTCCGATGCGAGCGATGACCGGCTTGCCACTGACAGGATCGGTGCCGAGGAGTCGCTCGCCGGTATAGCGCTTGGCTCCAGACTGACTCTGCTCCTCGATCATCGGGTGAAACTTATCGTAAAACGTGCCGATCAGATCTTGCCACTGAGCCTCACCCTCGGCAACTTTGTCAAAGCGCTCCTCGACATCTGCCGTGAAGTTGTAGTCGACGACACGGGAGAAGTTTTCCATCAAGAAGTCGGTCACGACCATTCCCATATCCGTCGGAACGAGCCGTCCGCGATCGCTGCCATAGCGCTCCTTCTGCTTGTGCGACTTGATCGTTGTATTTCCAGTGCTGTGCTGCCAGCTGAGGTATAGCACATCGCGACTCTCGCCTTGGCTCTCGCCACGACGCACATATTCTCTGTTTTGGATCGTCTGGATCGTCGGAGCATAAGTAGATGGACGACCAATGCCTAGCTCCTCCATCTTGCGAACGAGGGATGCCTCGGTGTAGCGTGGCTTCGGCTTGGTAAAGGATTGCCGTCCCTCTATCTCTCGTAGCTGTAGCAGGTCACCCTCCTTCAGCTTGGGAAGCTCATTGCTGCTGGTATCTTCCTCGTCATCACGGCTCTCTGTGTAAGCACTGATGAAGCCATCGAAGACAATCACCTCGCCACGAGCCTCTAGGCGAACGGGGTCAGCACCCTGCGAAGCTATCTGCGCTATCGTTCGCTCGATGCGAGCGTCGGCCATCTGACTAGCGAGTGTGCGCTTGCGTATGAGGTCGTAGAGTGCTTGCTCCTGCTTGGAGCCTTGTATCGTAGCGTTGCGCAGATAGGTGGGGCGAATAGCTTCGTGCGCCTCCTGCGCCCCTTTGCTCTTAACGTGATAGCGTCGGCGCTGATAGTAGTCGGCGCCCCACTGCTCTAGGATCACCGTCTCGGCATCGTGGAGTGCGAGGCTAGAGAGATTGACCGAGTCGGTACGCATATAGGTGATGAGACCTCGCTCGTAGAGTGCCTGCGCCACACGCATCGTATTGGAGACGCTCATACCGAGCTTGCGAGAAGCCTCCTGCTGGAGCGTACTGGTGGTAAAAGGTGCCGACGGAGAGCGACGTCCAGGCTTCTGCTCCACCTGCTGCACAGCAAAGGCGGACTGACTATCGATAGTTCGCTGCATGAGCTGGCGAGCAGCCTCCTCTGATGGGAGGTTGTCAGGGAGTGTCGCAGAGAAGGTGTCCCCCCCCTTGGTCTCTAGGCGTGTCGTGATGGCAAAAGAGGTCTCCGGCTGGAAGGCTAGTATCTCGCGCTCCCGCTCTACGATGAGACGCACCGCAACGCTCTGCACACGTCCTGCCGAGAGCGAGGGGCCGACACGTCGCCAGAGGACTGGCGAGAGCTCAAAGCCCACGATACGATCTAGGACACGACGCGCCTGCTGCGCATCGACTAGGTTTTCGTTGATCGAGCGTGGATTCTGTATGGCATGCTGTATGGCACTCTTGGTGATCTCGTGGAATGCGATACGGTGAGTCTCCTTGTTCTGTAGGTCTAGCACATGATAGAGGTGCCAAGCGATCGCCTCTCCCTCGCGATCTTCATCGGATGCGAGCCATACGATGTTACTCGCCTTGGCAGCTTTGCGTAGCTCCGATACGAGACGCTGCTTGTCTGCGGGGATCTCATAGATGGGTGCGAAGTGATGCTCTACGTCTACACTAAAGCTACTCGGCTTGAGGTCACGTATGTGTCCATAGCTCGAGAGCACTTTGTAGTCATCACCGAGGAATTTGCCAATTGTCTTCGCCTTTGCGGGGGACTCTACTATTACTAAGTTCTTCTGCTTTGCCATAATCTCACGCTGTCAGAGACTCTTGCCATAGTCTCAATTGGTGCAAAGGTACTCTTTTATAAGGAAACAAACGCTTTAGCAGAAAAAGAGAAAGCGTCCGTCAATCTAATGAGTAGATCGGCGGACGCCTTGTTATTGTTAGTGTAAGGGTCTCTGTAGACTAGTTGACCTTGACTAGACTATCCATACCACGCTTGATAGCCTCCTCGTTGAGGGGGATCAGCTTGTGGTGACGCTCAGGCAGAGACTTCTTGAGTCCTGCGATGATGCTCTCAAGCTTTAGCATAGGAGCAGCCTTGAGCATACCACCGAGTATGATCATGTTGAAGATCTTGTCATTACCCATCTCTAGGCTCTGCTCAGTAGCAGGTACCTCGTAGATGTTGATATCCTTACGATCAGACTTGTGCTGGATGAGAGCTGGGTCGTAGATGAGGATGCCGCCCTTCTTAACACGGGGGCCGAACTTGTCGAGTGATGGCTGGTTGAGTACGATGACTACATCATACTCGTTGACAACAGGCGAGCTAACAGGCTCATCGCTCACGATGACCGTGACGTTACTCGTACCACCACGCTGCTCAGGTCCGTAAGAAGGCATCCACGATACCTCCTTGTCCTCCATAATGCCTGAGTAAGCGATGATCTTACCCATAGAGAGTACGCCCTGACCTCCGAAGCCAGATATGACTATTTCGTAATTCATAGTTGTTCCTTTCGTCTGATTAGATTTTCATTGTAACCACCTCGTCGTTGCTACCCTTAGACTCGACATCCTTGATGTCACCAAGAGCGTACTTGTCGACCATAAACTTTGCCATCCACTCATTAGCCTTAGCGGGGCTCATCTTCCAGCCTGTATTGCAGGTTGAGACAAACTCAACGACGCTGGTACCCTTGCCTGCGAGTGAATTTTCAAAAGCCTTGCGTAGAGCCTTCTTAGCCTTACGTACAGCACCAGCTGTATGTACACTCTGACGAGTGACGTAGCAGGTACCATCTAGCTCAGAGAGGATCTTAGAGATGACGAGTGGATAGCCGTTAAGCTCTGGCGTACGACCATCAGGACAGGTGACTGTCTTCATACCGAGTAGTGTGGTAGGAGCCATTTGACCACCAGTCATACCGTAGATACCATTGTTGATAAAGATGATGACAATGTTCTCACCACGGTTTGCAGCGTGGATCGTCTCAGCTGTACCGATAGCAGCTAGGTCTCCATCACCCTGATAGGTGAAGACGAGCTTATTAGGGTATAGACGCTTGATAGCAGTAGCTACAGCGGGCGCACGTCCGTGAGCAGCCTCCTGCCAGTCGATGTCTATATAGTTGTATGCGAAGACGGAGCAGCCCACAGGAGCTATACCGACGGCCTGGTCGCCCATGCCCATCTCCTCGAGGACCTCTGCAACCAGCTTATGCACGACACCGTGGCTACAGCCGGGGCAGTAGTGCATCGTGTTGTTGTTGAGCAGACTTGGCTTCTGATAGACCAAGTTCTCTGGTTTGGTTATATCCTTTATATCCATGATATTTGTTGTCTATTACTGGTTATTGATAAGGGTAAGCTTACTTGACGAGCTTCGTACGCAGAGCGTTGAGGACCTCGTCTGGAGAGAATAGCATACCACCCATACGTCCGAAGTGCTCTACAGGGCAGCGGCCATTGACAGCTAGTCTGACATCCTCGACCATCTGACCAGCATTGAGCTCGACAGAGAGGAAGCCCTTGACACCACGCTCAGCAAGCTTGGTGATCACCTCGTATGGATAAGGCCATAGCGTGATAGGACGTACGAGACCTACCTTGAGGCCCTCTTGGCGAGCTACCTGAACGACCTTCTGGCAGATACGTGCAGAAGAGCCGAAAGCTACGAGTACGTAGTCAGCATCCTCTGTCATCGTCTCCTCGTAGCGTATCTCGTTCTCCTCAATCTTACGATACTTCTCCTGGAAGCGTAGGTTGTTTTGCTCCATCACAGCTGAGTCTAGCTCGAGAGATGTGATGATAGAGCGCTTGTCAGGTGTATGACCTGTAGTAGCCCAGGGGCAGCTAGCAGCGATCTCCTCATCAGTGTGACGAGGCTTCTGCTCGGGTAGAACCACCTTCTCCATCATCTGTCCGATGATACCATCGCTCAGTATCATAACAGGGTTACGATACTTAAATGCTAGATCCATACCGACACCGACGAAGTCGACCATCTCCTGTACAGAGTAAGGAGCTAGTACGATGAGGCGGTAGTCACCATGTCCACCACCCTTGGTGGTCTGGAAGTAGTCAGCCTGACTTGGCTGGATCGTACCTAGACCAGGACCACCACGCATCACGTTGACGATGAGTGCGGGTAGCTCAGCACCAGCGATGTAGCTGATACCCTCAGCCATGAGGCTGATACCAGGGCTAGAGGAGGAGGTCATGACACGCTTACCAGCGCCAGCACCTCCATATACCATATTAATAGAAGAGACCTCGCTCTCAGCCTGTAGGACGACCATACCGGTCTTCTCCCAGGGGCGTAGCGACATAAGAGTCTCGAGCACCTCAGACTGAGGTGTGATAGGATATCCGAAATAGCCATCCAGTCCGTTAAGGATTGCCGAGTGTGCCAGGGCCTCGTTGCCCTTCATCAGTTTTACTTCTGCCATGATAGCTATAGGATTAAAGGGTTACTTTATAGACGCTGATACAGCCGTCGGGACAAACCACGCCACAGTTAGCGCAGCCAATGCATGTTTCGGGGCTGCTCATATAGCAGTAGTGATACCCCTTGTCGTTCACCTCGTCTGGGTGAAGTGAGATACTCGCAGTAGGACACGCTACAACGCAGAGGTTGCACCCCTTGCAGCGTTGCTCGTTGACTACGATTGCTCCTCTAAATTTTGCCATGTGTAGTACTTTATAGATATTGTACCCTCCTCCCGTCTACTGACAAAAATCGGGTACTGTGATACAATTGGTTTTCTTCGACCTCAAAGTTACAAAGAATATTCGGAATACCTACCATTAGGTAGAGAAAAAGATTGTTTTCCCGACATGTTCTTCGTAAAGAGGCTCTTTTGAAGATGAATAGCCCCCTAAAAACAACTAGAGACTGCAGCTAACGAGCGACAGTCTCTAGAAGGATAGGTGCGAAAGATACGGACTACACAGCCGACTATTGCTGTCCCGTTAGCGTCATCGAGCGAAAGTCATCAATAGCCTTCACGAATTCAGCTAGGGATACGCCATCCCACGTGGCACCCTCTGTTGGACGCTGATACTTAGGGAGGATTACGATGTGATTGTCTTCTAGAGTAAGTGCAGAGGCGAGGTTTGTAGCCTCCTTCTCACTGTACTCTTTTTGGCCAGTGAGGGCTCGCACAACCTCGACAGCCTTACGTGTCGTAGCATCAGTCTGATCGAGGATAGCCTCCTGCTCAGATAGGTGCATAACGGTCTCTATGACCTTAGCGATCTCTTGCTGAGATTTGTCCAGCGTCACCTGCTGCTGTCCCTTTGCCACGAGTGGTAGCATGAATAGGAGCAAAGCGCATAACCATGTCGTATGTTTCATAATTATAAAGCTTAGAAGTTAGTATTGTTGGTTTGTCATTTCGCTCTAGTTAGATCTCTCATTGAAGTCTCCCGCTGATTCAACACCTTGTACCAGAAGGTGAAACAAGCAGGAAACAATCACTACGCCACAAAGATAGTTTTTTTTGCAGACAACAAAACGCTAAGCTCCACTGGACGGGTAGCAACGTAAGGCACTAGAGAGTGGAATGTACGGAAGGCGGCATATTTTGCTCTCAGCAGTTATTTCAGTAGATTTGCGTTAGAATCGATCGGGCGTATCCGTAGGACCTCGCCCCTAAGTAAGACTATTACCGATGAACTACAAAGGATTCCTATATACGTTACTGCTCTGCGGCAATCTGCCACTAGCCTACCAACTACAGGCGCAAGAGACCTTTAGCATACCCACCGAGCAGCATGCTATCGAGGTGACCCTCGCAGCGGGCTCACCGCTACGTACCACGATGCTCCTCACCCCTGCACAACGTCTGAGCAAGGTGGATGGGTGGTTTGCCACCTCTGGGGCGCATCTGCTGGGTCGTCCGAGTGCTGCTGCCGAGCTGGAGGAGTATATCACCACAGATCCCATCTCCCGTCAAGCACAGGTCGCGCGCATAGCTCGTGCTACACACTACCTATATAATAAGGAGTACAATCGTGCTCGCCATACGCTAGAGCAGGTACGTGAGCGGACCTTGACACGTGAGGTGCGCAGCGAGTGGCAGGTCAAGATGGCCTACGCACTCCTATTGTCTGGTCGTCCTGTGGAGCAGGTAGAGCAGCTCTTTGAGATGACCGCTGCAGGTGATGACTACTGGGGCGATGTGGCTAGGCTCTATCTAGCGCAGCTATACATCGCGCAAAACAATTTGGACAAGGCTGAGCGCACGCTCATCCCAATACAGGATCAGGGAGATCTGCAGTACGACGCTCGTCTGGGACTGGCACGGATAGCACTTTATCGGCAAAACTATCAGTCGGTACTCACGCACACCGAGGCACTCGCCACGGCACATCTCTCGGAGGAGCAACGCACGGAGAGTCAGATTCTAGAGGCAAATGCTTGGTATCGTCTCGAGGAGCCGAGCAAAGCGATCGAACGTCTGGCCCCATTAGCAGAACAAAAGGCTAATGCCCTGACTCCCGAAGACCAACTCATACTCGCGGCTGCCTACATGGAGACAGAGCGCACGGAGCAAGCGATCCCGCACCTACTCCTAGCGACCCGTGGCGACGCGGAGACCAGTGGCGTGGCCAACCTTTACCTAGCACGTGCTCGTAGAGATATGGGGCTTTACTCCGAAGCCCTTGCCTCCTATCAGGTGGCGGCAGATAGAGCCGTAGCACCCACGATCCGTGAGGCTGCCATGTATGAGCAGGTATTGCTGATGCGCAGCAAGGCGAGCGGTTCGTTTGGTCAGGAGGTGAGGCTCTGCGAAGAGTTTCTCAACACATTCGCCCAGTCGGCACACCGCGAGGCTATGGAGCGTTTTCTCATTGAGAGCTACTACCGCAGCCCTGACTACCTAACTAGTCTAGCCTCCATAGGACGTATCCAGAGACCTTCGCCCGTAATTGTAGAGGCGCAGTGCTATCTGCTCAATCAGCTCACACAGCAGGCGCAACAGGCGGGCGACCTAGCCCTAGCACAACGCTATAACCAGCAGGCGCAGCAACTTGCCACAAAGTCTGCTCACCAGACCGAGGCTGAGCTGCTAGGGGCGCAGCTTCTCTCTCAGCAGGGTGCCTACAAGCGTGCTTCACAAGCCCTCACGGCCATCCTCAATAAGCGCACAGCCTCTAGCCAGCAGCTACAGATAGCTCGCTACCTACTAGGCTATAGTCAGATCAAGCAGAAGCAGTACAGTGCTGCCACACAGACGCTCTCCATACTACTCCAAGAGGGCACGCTCGACAACACGCTACAAGCTGATGTCCACGCCCGTCTAGGTGACGCACACTATATGCAGGGTCACTACACGCCAGCCGTACGCTACTACGAGGAGGCTTATAGGCTCGCACCGGACAATCAGGTCTATGCGCTCTACATGTTGTCAGACATTGAGGGCCTCAAGAAGGACTACAAGGCGCAGATAGCTGCTCTCGATAAGTTGGTCGCTCGCCACCCCAATAGTCTCTATAAGCCTCGTGCTATGTACGATCAGGGACGCGCTATGGAGCTGTCGGGACAACATGCGGAGGCTATCGGAGCCTTCACACGCCTAGCGCAAGAGTACCCACAGAGTGAGTATGGGCGCAAGGCAGCCCTGCAGTTGGCACTACTATATTATAATAGGAATGAGACGAGCCGAGCTATCGAGACCTACAAAGCACTCCTAGCCGAGGCACCACAGAGTGAAGAGGCAAAGCAAGCTTACGAAGCACTCAAGAGTATCTACATCGAGGAGGGACGCTCCACAGAGTTTGTTCAGTACGCGAATAGCATTGGCGGAAGCTACGCCATCAACGAGAGCGAGGCGATGAGCATCTCCTTCGAGACAGCTGAGCGAGCTTACCAGTCGCGACAGCCACAGGCGGAGCGTCTGCTCAAGGAGTATCTAGCACTGAAGCCTCAGGGAGCCTCTTCGCTCTTAGCGCATTACTACTTGGCCGATATCTACGAGCGAGCTGGTAAGGAGGCGGACGCTCTAGCACTCTATGAGCGCATCTACCCCAGCCGCAAGCAACTGTCGCAGGAGCTACACATAGGTTTGCTTCAGAAGATGTCAGCCATGCGCCTTCATCAGCGAGCTTATGCGCAAGCATTGCCCTTGCAGCAGGAGCTACTCACACTACCGCTAGAGCCAGCGAACTACCAGACGACACTGCTCTCGGCCACCGAGAGCGCGCTCCAAGCGGGACAGTATGAGTGGGTCATCAAGGTCGTAACCCCACAGCTAGACAAGTCTAAGGGGTGGAGCCAAGAGCAACTAGACCTCCTGACTTGTCGCCTAGCGACCAGCTACGTGAAGACAGGTCGAGGCAACCAGATCGAGCCACTCCTGAAGCCACTTGTCGCCCGCATAGAGACCTATGCCGGCACCCAGGGCACGCTCCTATTAGCGCAATACTACGTCTCCAACAAAATCCAGCAGAGCTACTCGAAGCAGCTACTCGACAAGTTGGTCAACGACGCTTACCCAGACCCCGAACTATCTGCCGAGACGATTATAACGCTCTCCGACTGGTACCTCGCCAAGGGAGACCCCGACACGGCAAGACTATACCTCGAGAGCCTGCTCAAGAACTACACCGACGAGACCTCGCCGATACGTCAGCGTGCTGCCGAAAAGCTTGCACAGCTTCGCCAGAGCACCGCTCGCTAATATCTCTCTACCCTACTATTCCAACGATTAAGTCTACAAGCGATGAAACGACTATATAGTCTCCTCCTAATCCTGCTCAGCACACTACTCCCTGCTTTAGCTCAAAACACCAAAACATTGGCCGAGCGTGACACGATCAGCCGCGAGGTCACCGTGGTGAGCGACAAGGTGAGACAGATCGATGACACCAATCCTATCTTTACCCCTATACCTCTGACGAAGCCTCAGATCGAGCGCTACAATCCAGCTACGCCTCGCTCCACGAGAGACTTCACGCCGACCCTCTCGCCAGCACCGACGCCACAACTGTCGGGCTTTGCCCGTGAGGTGCCTCAGCCGTACAATGGCATCATGGCTCGCCTCTTCGGAGGCTTTGCTCCAGCTTTCGGTGGAGATCTGGCGGGACAGTGGCACTTCGGGAGCCAGCACAACGTCCTCTCCCTCGATCTGACGCATCGGTCGGAGCTTTTCTCGCTCAGCAAGAACTGGCCCAACCACTCTGTGCATGGCCCGATTGATGAGTCCGATGCGGACTATCACTACCTCGAGGAAGTCCCCGACCAGACGAATATGTACCGCCACGCTACAGAGGGCGTCCTAGGCTACAGCTACCACTGGCGAGAGAGTATGATCAAGCTGCAGGGAGGCATACGCAGCCACATCTTTGCGCATACGCCTACGCAGCAGAGAATGCAGATGAACGAGATACCCCTACTAGACCGCACTGGCTGGCAAGATGCACTGCGCGAGTACAGTCTGACGGGTCGCATAGACAACCTCCAGGCGCAGAACTGGTCTTTTGACCTTGGCGCACGCTACTCCTTCCTATCCCACTCACTACCCAGCCCAGCTCAAAGGGATCTCATTGCAAGCGAGCACATGCACGTGATAGACGCCGATGGAGCTACCGCTGTGCAGCTCTCTGACGATTGGTCTCTCGGATTGGGAGCCGATATGCGTATCCGCACGGGCCAGCCGTCACAGCTCTTCCTCCTAGGGGCGCACCCGCAGTTCCGCTATCGTGGGTTCGTCAACTTTGCCGATCTCGACTTCTCAGGCGGTGTGGGCGTGGACTTGGCCAACCAAGAGGTGCTGGTCTACCCAGAGGTTCGTCTCTCGCTCTCTGATCAGAGACGCTGGGAGTGGTACCTGCAGGCATCAGGTGGGCTACAAGATGTCAATCCCTTTGACTACCTAGCCCGCATACCAGGCATCATGCTCGACGCACTGCCTAGACCTGAGCGTCAGCAGCTCGGCTCTCGCACAGGCGTCAAGCTACAGCTCGGCTCAGGCACTTACGAGCTATACGGCGGGTACGATCACTACGCCCGCACTTACGGCTTCAACCTCCTACCCTACTACACGGGCGAAGAGCTGTACGGCTCATGGCTACAGTCGCAGCGCAACGAGTACACTAAGCTCGACATCTTCTACGCTGGTCTAGACCTCTCTACCGTCATTGCACAGGTCTGTGAACTAAGCCTCGGAGCGCAGTTTAACCATCTTGCCAACTACTCTTGCCGCGTTCCCAAACCTTACTTCCAAGGCTATGCGAAGCTAGCCGTCCGTCCTACCAAGCGCCTAGACCTTCGTGGGGTGGTCTACTACGACACCAGCCTCACGACCAAGATCCTGCACCCCGCCCAGGCTCCCAAGACTGGGCTTCGCGAGGGTGCCGCTAGGGGTTCACTCACGCGACTCACCGCTGAGGTGACGGCGCAGTACCGCTTGACCAAGATGTGGACGCTCTTTGCCACCTTCGACAGTCAGCACTACGGACTAGGTGCTTACGACATGTCGCAGCCCTACAGCGGGCGTATCGGGGTACAGTTTAACTGGTCCGCATTATAATAAGGAGTAATATGATGAATCAAGCAAAGAGTGGCGGCTATAAGTTCCTCGCCATCAAAGACCGCAACTGCCTACTCGGGAGCAATGGCGAGATCGCTCTGGAGGACCGCGAAGCTCTCCTAGAGGTGCAGGAGGAGTACGCCCTGCGTGTGGCGGTCGCCAGCGAAGCGCCTATGAGTAGTCTCCTGAATATCTCGGAGCAGCTGCAACTACCGCGCAACAGCGGCTACATCATCTCCCATCTAGGCGCACGCATTCACAACTGTCGCACGGGCCGTGAGCTAGCCTCTCGTCCTCTGCGTGCTGAGCAGCTCACGCATCTCTATGAGCTGGTCGATAGCGACTACACGCTGGCACTCATAGGTGAAAAAGCACTCTACGCTACGAAGACCCATCAGCCACGTATCCTCCAGCTAGCCAAGCTCTGGGGCATGCCGATCCTAGACTTGACCAAGGCAGATGAGCCCTTCAAAGCTCCCGCCGAGCCAATCTTTAGAGCCCTCATCTTAGCCAGACAAGATCGCCTGGCTAAGCTGAGCGACCAGCTCAACGCAGAACAAGGTTTGACCGCCACCCTCTACGATGAGCCGATGAATGAGCTCTCGATCGTAGCCTCTGGCGTCAGCCTGCGCGGTGCACTCGACTTTATCCTCGACCGACTAGACCTCAATCAGCAAAACATCATCGCCGTCGGCACCACCCTAGAGGATGTTGCCATGGTACAGCGCGCTGGACTGGGCGTAGCTATGGCAAACGCTCCCGAGCCACTCAAGAGTTGCGCCGACTACATCACCACCTCTTGCGATGCTGCGGGCTTAGCCCACATGATCACCAAGCAGATCAAGCTGCGCTACGACGGAGTCCCCTTTGACCCTGAAGATGCCAACGAAATCATGCCCAATACGCTCATGGGTACGCTCGGCATGCGTTGCACAGAGATAGCCCGTGGCTATGTCACGGGTACGATGCCCGTGGACAATCGTACGAGACAACCGATGGGTATACTGCACGGAGGGGCTTCGCTAGCCTTTGCCGAGACCCTTGCGGGACTAGGATCTGTAGCCATCGCCAACGAAGGCGAGATACAAGTCGGCATGCAGGTGAGTGGCTACCACGTCTCCTCGACAGTCATCGGAGACACCGTGCGCGGCGTCGCTACGATACTCCACAAAGGGCGCAGCACACATGTCTGGAACGTAGATATCTACTCCACCCAGAGTGGCAAGCTCATTTGCACTTGCCGTGTCATCAACAGTATCATCAAGCAGCGCTAAGCATCGGCACACGCTATGAGCCAACTTCTAGAGCGATTTCTCCGCTACGTAAAGGTGCACACCACCTCCGATCCGAATAGCCCGACGAAGCCCTCGACACCCTGTCAGTGGGACTTGCTCCACCTGCTTCACTCCGAGCTAACGGAGCTACAGATACCCTCCACCTGCTACGATGCAGGCTATCTGATAGCGCAAATCCCTGCCACTGCTGGCTACGAAGAGGTGCCTCGCATCGCGCTCCTCGCTCATGTAGACACCTCGCCCGAAGCTCCTGGCGAAAAAGTCTCTCCCTGTCTCCACCCCAACTACGACGGCAAGCCGATACAGCTCAAGGACAGCATACTAAGTCCCAGCGACTACCCCGACCTGCTGCGCTATGTGGGGCATACGCTCATCACGAGCGATGGGACGACACTCCTCGGAGCTGACGACAAGGCGGGCGTCGCTATTTTGATGACCCTTGCTGCGGAGCTTCAGAGCAAGCCCGAGCTAGCGCACGGACCTATCGCACTAGCCTTCACGACAGACGAAGAGGTCGGGCGAGGACTAGAGTCCTTCGACGAGAGCCAGCTTCAGGCGACCTACGCCTACACCATCGACGGAGGACTCGAGGGCGAGTTTGAGTACGAGTGCTTTCACGCAGCCTCTGCACGCATCACCGCCACGGGGCACAACGTCCACCCAGGCAGTGCCTACCACACGATGCGGCATGCCCTCCAGTCGCTCATCAAGCTCGACTACAGACTAGGTTACATGAGCGAGCGGCCCGAGGTGACCCAGGGACGGGAAGGCTTCCTGCACCTATGCCACATGTCGGGCGATGTCTCGTCCGCAACCGCTGAGTACATCATCCGCGACCACGACCGCCAGCTCCTAGAGCAGCGCATAGTCCGCATCCAAGAGGTGGCTCAGCAGATCAACGAAGAGCCACACGCTGCACAGCTAGCGGTCGAAGTCTCCTACCAGTACCGCAATATGTACGACTACATCGCTCCGCACCCAGAGGTCATCGAGCACGCCATCGCAGCCTACGAGGCGGTCGGTGTCCAGCCGATCATCCAGCCGATACGTGGAGGCACAGACGGGGCGGTTCTCTCGGAGCGAGGCATCCCCTGCCCCAACATCTTCACCAGTGGGGGCAACTTCCACTCCCTCCACGAGTACTGCTCGCTCGATGCTATGGAGCGCTGCCTCGCCATCGTGACGCAGCTAGTTCGTCGCTACGCCACATCGCAGGCCTTAGACTAAGAGCCAACGCATTAAATCTGTAGCCCGCTAGTAGGAAATCTCTCCTGCCAGCGGGCTACATCCTTTTTTAGCGGTCCCCTACTATAATAGGATGCTGTCAAAGCGCCTTCATATCGCACTGAACTCTTGACAGATACGAGTTCCAAAAGTTGTTCCCCTCTTGGAACTTTTTAGTTCCAAGGGAGGAACTTTTTAGTTCCAGCGGAGGAACTTTCGAGTTCCAACGGAGGAACTTTTAGGGGGAAGGACATTAGGAAGAGAATTGCGGGTAAGTGAATGGAAATGAGAGCGGTTCGCACAATATCTCAGTGGTTTGCACTGCGAGGTAAAGTGCAAAAGAGATGGATTTGAGCAGAAGTTCCGTTACCAAATCGTTAGCCCATTCTCCGAATGGTAACGAAGAGGTAGGAGTAGGTAACTGACGGAAGAGTATTCAGTAAGTGAACACTCCGCAATTGTGGTGCTGTTTTGAGCCGTATGAGATGGAGTTAGAGGCTGCTCGCAACCTCTTGGCATTTCCGTTGCAGGATGAAGGAGCAGAACTAAGCCGAAGAATGTTCCTTTTCTCCGTCTTTACAGGCTTGGCTTTTGTTGACTTGCAGGGGCTACGAGCTTCGCAAATCGAGACGAACAGCGAGGGGAAGCGGTATATTCGCAAGGCAAGACAGAA
The DNA here is from genome assembly GCF_902489635.1 of uncultured Porphyromonas sp. Taxonomy (GTDB): domain Bacteria; phylum Bacteroidota; class Bacteroidia; order Bacteroidales; family Porphyromonadaceae; genus Porphyromonas. The sequence continues at coordinate 44,838 of NZ_CABUAN010000001.1, forward strand.
AACGGAGGTGGAGAGCTTGATACCCCTGCATCCGATAGCGGAGCAGATACTCGCCCTTTACACGAAGGCGAAGAGCAGAGGAGATTACAAGATATTCCCCGATACAATGAGCGACTGGAAGCTACTCCGTCATCTCAAAGCCGTGGGGTTGGCATGTGGCATCCGTACTCCGTTGACTTGGCACTGTGCAAGACACTCGTTCGGCACGCTAACGCTAGAGGCTGGTGTGCCTATCGAGAGCATCGCTAAGATGATGGGGCATTCGTCTATTGCCAGCACGCAAATCTACGCCCAAGTCACCGACCAGAAGATTGCAAAGGATATGGACAGATTGACAAAAAAACAGCTGTCAAAGACTTCCTCTTTCTCACAAGAAAGATAGACATAGATAATAATATAGTCAATGATCCTTTTTGTAAAGGACCATTGACTATACCATCATTGGGAGACCTTTGCACAGAGGTCTCGGTCAGCTTTGAAAAGTTATTTAAAGCTGTATTTGGAATACACATCCGTGTCAGACTCTCTATGATATAGAGCCTTACAATCGTCTATGATATCCTCTGTACCAAATCCTTGAATGGCTCGGCCCATTAAGAACGAGACCGTATAGTCGTTCCAGTCTTTGCCTAATGACGATGCTTTCACCGCTCCTTCATTGAGGTACTTCCACATTTCCGCTTCACTGATGTATTGCAACCAATAACACCATTTTGCCAAGCTCACCAGTCGGCATACGTCCCAAGCATACGTGGAGGTTGTGGTCCGGACTTGAGCCAAATCCGTTTTTAGCCCGTCTGCTATCAAAGTCTGCAGCTCAATAAGTTCCTCGGAAGAACCTCTTTGAGCAAGGACTTCGTCCAATTCCGTACTCTGCTCTAAATTAAGCAGAGCGTTTAGCGTCTCTAGAGCATCTTCCCGACCATTAATGCCCCATTGTTTTTGAAGCCCGGTCTTGTATACATTCATATTATCATCGGTGATAATACTAAGGATGTCCTCACTGCGATAACAAGACAAGATGGCTCCAAATACCAGTAACCTTTTCTTTTCCTCGGTGAGCGGTGTTTGAGGATGAGAAGCCAAAAAGGCTTTCAGGTTTTTCTTAGCAAAGATCCGAGACACGATTTCAAACACGATAAAAGCAATAATCAAGACAGCGACTATTGCCACGATGATTTTCCAGATCATACAAGTATTATTTTGAAGTTAAACATAAGTCTATTATATCATATTTCCTACTTATCCACATGCTTCCCCATCATTTCTTCTACAGAAAGACAGAACCCGATCTCTTGGTAGATTTCAAGCAATAGGTCTTCGTTTAAAGATGTTTTCCCGCTAAGGCGAAGAAATCCTTTTGGCATATTGGAGGCATAATAAAATGTATCTCCGCTAAAGGAGAGCATCAAGTCATGAGTAAAGGAACAACGAAGAGCGGTAAGTTTCTTCATCATTGCCGGGGTCAAAATCATACGGGCTTCTACCTCGTCATCGGCATATACGGTAAAGAGACGTTCAAACTCAGGGTCTTCCAAATAAACAAACTTTGCTTTATGTCTCTCCCTCAGTTTTTGTATCGTCAGAGCGAAGTAGCCCAACTTATCCTCCAAATGGTCGGGGAGCAGCATAACAAATCCCCTGCAAGTTCTTGGAAGACGGCAGTAACCAAACATTCCCCTAAAGCTGAACATCGTGCTCTCTACTTGTGCGCCCCACATCGGACTGAAAATCGCCCGACAGAGGAGCCTAAAGGATCTCCATGGTTTAGTATTCTGTTCATTTGTTGCCGTTACTCCTATATCGGCTATTGTCAATGCTTGATGCTGAGTTGGGAAACTCAATGCACCGTAACTTGCCACTTGCAGAGTACCCTCCGACCTATTTGGGGTTCCGAATAGTCTGCTTGCCCGAATATCGGACACCTTTACTTCTTTTGTCGGAGAATAATTTGCATCCGGAAATAGCTGGTTGATAATTTGCCCCATTACTTTTTCCTCTTTCTGCTTTAGTACATTTAGGCATAAAGAGAACAGCGTATTGAGGACCACAAAGGCGACAAAGAATATGACGACATACGTTGCCGTTATTTGTGAGGTTTCATAATTGTCCGCATCGACGATATACCTTCCGAATATAGTGAATGCAAGCCAAAGCAGAGCCAAAGGGTAAACGGAATAAATGAGAAGCCTAACAATCTTACGCCACATAGCTATGTGGGTTAGTTGCCCTCTCATTTGTTGAGCGACAATCTTGAAGTCAATCAAGTGGTCTTCTTTCATCAATTATCCGAAAATCTCCTTGATATGAATGTCTCCCAACTCACTTTCAGGAATTTGTATCAATGCTTCTTTCCCAAGATGTTTTCTTGAAGCGATGTATGAAGACGGGAACATTTCTACGGCATTGTTGTAATCCGTTACGGTTGCGTTATAAGTTCGGCGTATAGCCTGCAATTCGTTCTCCATATCCGTTATCTGATATTGGAGATAGACAAACTGCTCATTGGCTTTGAGATCCGGATTACTCTCAACAACGGCCTTAACTTGTTTGAGAAGAGCGGAGATTTCTGTCCCGTCCTTGATTTGTTCTGCTTCGGGGGCTCCGTCTGCTCGAGACCTTAGTTCGGCTATGCGGGTAAGGATTTCATTTTCGTGTCCCATATACGCTTTAAGAGATGCCACCAAATTGGGTATAAGGTCATTTCTCTGCTTGAGTGCCACACAAATGCCACTCCGGCATTGTTCCACCCTGTTTTTCTTGGCAATGAGATTATTAGAGGTGATTATACCCCAAATCAGTATAAGCACAGCTATTGCGATAAGGACACTCCCGGCAATTATTGATGCAGTCATACCAATTCGCTTGTCTCAATGATTATTTCTTAGTACTCTTGTCGTCTTCATAGTGGCGTCGTACTCTTTCCATACCCCCGAACGTTCTCCATCGGCATACTGTCCCTCTACAACCAAAATCGGATTTCCGTTGCGCAAAACTTCTTCTTTGTACGCCCCATGTAGCACGCCCATGCGATAAGTTCGTGTGACTTTGCTTTCAACGCCATCTCCCTGTTTCGTGAGTTTCCACTCGACCCCGTCTTTCTTCCCATTCACCCAATGGGTCTCAAGTATTTGAGCACCGTTTTGGCTGTCATACCGCTTCTCAAAGCCGTTTTCCACACTTTCCTGGTATTCTTTCTCCAAATCCAAACGACCGTCTTTGAAATAGGTTTTTACACAGCCATCGATTTTGCCCTTCTTCATAGGGGTAATCTTGCTGACAGTTTTGCCGTCTTGGTAGTACTCCGTGAACACCCCATTTCTTTTCCCCTGGTCATACGCTCCCGTTTCTCTCAGTACACCATCCCGATAGCGGTGGTACTTGCCATCCATCAGTCCGTTAGAAAAGGAAATAGTCTCTTCGTCAAGCCCCCGCTTGATACGCCACTCTCCCTGCAAGGGTTTTCGGCTGTCCTTTTCGAAATAAACTGTCGTATTGTTTTCGCCCGATAGGGGTAAGAGTTCATCGCTTAGAATCACCTTTTGAGCCGATACCGAAAGGCTCAGCAACAGCGAGAAGAAAAAGAGAATATATCGATTCATATTATAATAGGATGCCCAATTATTTAATTGGTTACTTTTGCTTCATTGCCTGTTTAATAAACGTGAAACTATGTGCTTCGCTTCCTTTGTCCTTTGTTGCTTTAAGTTTCTCTGCTCTCGAGCATATAAGAAAATATCCTGCCTCTTTTATCAAGAGGCAAGAGCATACACAGATACTCAATGGCAAAGATAGAGTTTTTTTGCGATACTCTGACCAAAACAATGGATAAAAACAAAGACCTACATCATTACCGATGAAGGTTTCTGTTGACATAGTTCTCACTCAGTATTCTGTTGATGTCTGAGAGGCGATAGAGAATCTTCCCTGCGATTTGGGTGTAAGGGATAATGCCCTTATCCCGATAGTCTTGCAGGGTGCGAGGGGAAAGGAACAGTCTCTCGCAAACCTCCCGTCCTGTGAGGTAGATTTCACCTTTAAAAAGAGGACGATGAGTTTGAGCGATATTTCTCACTCGATTCGTCAAACCTTTAATGCCAGAGAAGCGGCAAAGCGGATCTTCCCGACAGTTTTCCAAAAACTTTCCAGCCTTGGAAAATAAAATTTCCAACGGTAGAAACTTTAATTTCCAAGGGAGGAAAAGAAGTTTTCCAACGCTGGAAAGTTTCTTTTCCAACGCTGGAAAACTTCAGTTTCATGAGAAGGAGCTCGTCAAGCTCCCCTAAATGCTTATTTAGTATGGCCTAATTTGCTACCTTTGCAACGATGAATGAGAGAGAGATAGAGGCTACTGATCAAGCCGAAGACAATAAGCGAACGCAGGACCTGCGCACGCAGCCGATCCCTAAGCTACTCCTGAGGTATGCTATACCAGCCGTGGTGGGTACGGTCGTGCAGGCGCTGTACAACATCGTGGACACGATCTTCATCGGCCAGGGCAGTGGCGAGCTGGGCATCGCTGCGGTCTATATTGGCTTCCCCTTGCTGATCCTCCTCATCGGCTTCAGCATGCTCGTGGGGACGGGTGCCTCTGTTGGCGTATCGATCGCTCTAGGCAGGAGGGACTCGGATCGCGCCGATCGCATCCTGAGCAATGCGGTCTATCTGACCTTTAGCTTCTACATCCTAGCGGTCACACCCTCGATGATCTTCCTAGATGATCTATTGCGACTCATCGGGGCGAGTGACAATATCATTCCCCTGGCAAAGGACTACCTCCACATCTACTTGCCAGCTATCATACTGAGCAACCTGACCTACGGATACAACAATGTGATGCGTGCGTCGGGCTACCCGACGAAAGCAATGATCACGATGCTCATCGGGGCGGTGATCAACGTGGTGCTGGACTACCTCTTTATCATGCGCTTCGGATGGGGTGTCAAGGGTGCTGCCTGGGCAACGGTGATTGCGATGTTCTGCACGATGGTCTTCGTGCAGTATCACTTCTTCCAGCGCAAGAGCTTGGTGCGCTTCAAGCGACAAAATATGAAGCCCTCGGGACCTATCCTCCTATCGATCATCAGTGTCGGTATAGCACCCTTTGCGATGCAGGTAGCGGGCAGTGCCGTGAGCTTTGTGCTCAACCATAACTTTGCGCACTTTGCTAAAACGGTGGCTGAGGCGGATCTATCCATAGCAACCTACGGCATCATCAACAACTACACGACACTCATCGCACTCACTATCATCGGTGTGGCGCAGGGCATGCAGCCTATCGTGGGGTACAATTACGGGGCGGGACATATCGAGCGCTCGCTGAGCTGCTACAAGCTCGCTGTCGGGGTCAATACGGTCATCTCTATAATAGGCTTTGCGGCCGCCATGCTGCTACCGGAGCAACTCTTTAGCCTCTTCAATGCGTCGCCTGCGCTGATCGCGATAGGTCAGCGTGCCATACGTATAGTCTTCTGCGTCTTCTTCGTCGTAGGCTTTCAGATTACCACCTCGCAGCTCTTCCAGAGTCTTGGGCTGAGCCGTCAGGCTATCTTCATCAGCTTGACACGACAGATCATCTTCCTCCTACCAGCACTGCTGATCCTCCCCCACTTCTACGGCATTGATGGCGTCTGGTATGCGATACCTCTGGGCGACCTCTTGGCGACGGTCGTCTCGGCTTCGATGATTATCTACTACTTCAAGAAGTGGACTAGCGAGCAAACTTCACCCTTAGCGTAAGACATTCTAATATGCACGTACTCCTCTATACGCTCTTCATACAACTCATAGGTATCCTCTACCTCGTGTGGCGTGGAGGGCAGGCGGTGCCTCGTGGCTGGTGGCGACGGTCGCTGCGTGGGGTGCTACTGGCCGACCTGCTCTTCGTCCTTGTGGTCGTTTTGCTGCGCCATCAGCTCTCATCGGCGTTGCTCACCTTTAGCATCGTCTTCGTCTGCTCGTGGGCTTTCGTACTCCTATATATAGTACCGCTAGCACTCCTGATCAATGGCGGACGACTACTCTACAAGCGCATCACGGGGCAAACGCTTCGCGCACGGCTCGGCGATACGGGATACCAGCGAGCTAAGTGGGTTCTCTTTTTCGTAATGGTAGCGATCTCGGCAATCCTCATGATGTATGGCTACCAGCAGGCTGCGACACCGCACATAGTGGAGCATAAAGTGGAGCTGACCAAGCCGCTAGGTGCTGATCGGGAACATCTGCGGGTGCTCTTCGTGTCGGACCTCCACTTTAGCGAAACGATCGGCCGACCCTTTGCAGAGCGGCTCCTAGAGCTTTACAAAAAGACAGATCCTGACTTGATGCTCGTAGGTGGGGATATCTTTGACTACTACCCCGACCTCGCATATCTAGACAGCATCCCCGAGATTATGCAGCAGATCACCCCGCCACTGGGCTGCTACTACGCACTGGGCAATCACGAGTATCGCTCCGATATGGCAAAGAAAAAGGCCTGGATCAAGCTCGTCGGGGGCATCCTCCTCGTGGACTCTATTGCAACGCCTGGCGGAGCGGTGACGCTCATTGGGCGGGATGACTATACGCAGCGTGGGCGGGCTACGCTTTCCGAATTGGTCCACCAGATACCGCAAGAGAGCCAGCAACTACCGCGCATCCTCTTCGAGCATCAGCCGAGACAGTTAGACAGCCTCGCAAGCAACGGCATTGACTTGGCACTATATGGGCACACCCACGACGGACAGATCTTCCCCTTCTCCCTACTGGTGCGTGCTTACTATCCGATAGCGCACGGCTGGACCGAGCGATACGGCACGCCTGTCTACGTCTCTAGTGGATATGGTGCTGCGGGGCCGGCGATGAGGCTTTTTACCAATAGCGAGGTGGTTGTCTTCGACTTGTACAGCACTAGCAAGCAATAAAGCCTTGGCACAGCAGATCATACTACTGACCAATACGGGCTCTCCACGGACGGCCAACGAGGAGGATGTGCGAAGATACCTGCGGGAGTTTCTCACCGATGGGGACATCATCTCCGTGCCCTATCTGATGCGACAACTACTGGTACGGGGTATCATCGTGCCACGTCGCACGCACTTCTCATCAGAGCGGTATCATCGTCTCTTGGCACTCTCCGATGGGGTCATGCCTCTGCCCGCAGAGATGCAACGACTCGCAGAGCAAGTCGCTCAGCTGACGCAGCTCCCGACGCTCTATACGCCACGCTATGCACAGACAAGCCGCGCTGAGTGGGGCGAGCGTATCGCCCAGCTTGTCGGTACAGACGATGTGGAGGTGCTACTGCTCCCGCTTTTCCCTCAGTACACAAGGAGCAATGCGGGGAGTGCTATCACCTACTTCTCGGATCTGCCCAAGCCTACTGGCGGGGAGTACAAGACGACTGTGCTGACTCCGTGGGGTACCGACGCGCACTATATCCAGCAATTGGCCGATCTGCTCCAACGGCATGTAGATACGAGCGACAGCACCTACCACTACATCGCCTCCTATCATAGTATCCCCGAGGCGCATCAGAAGTACGACCAGACGCACGGCTGGGACTACCATGCGCAGTGTGTCGCTACGCTACAAGCGGTGGTCAGCAGGCTAGGCGTACCTGAGGAGCGTGTCCATCTCACCTTCCACTCCGCTATGGGACATGGGCGCTGGCTAGAGCCGACGCTCGTCAGCGAACTGCAAGAGCTCGCCGCACAGGGCGTTCATCGCGCCGTACTCTTTAGTCCTAGCTTTGTCGCAGATTGCTTGGAGACAAAGCTCGATCTAGAGCTAGAGGCTCATGAGCTATTCCTCGCAGCCGGTGGCGAAGAGCTTATCTACGTCCCCTGTCTCTCCACGCACCCCGATAGTGGTGCGCTCATCGCCAGCTTAGTCGAGCGGGTACAACGGCAACGCTAGCCAGCACAATGGTGTGACAGCCTGACGCCAACAAATTAGACGCTACTGGGGATCGCTCACCGATCCCAATACCTAGCTATTAGTAGAGATGTGGCACGGCTCCAAGGTGAGCCGACACATCAATGCCGCAAATCTTACGAGCGACCCTTTGTGGGGGAAAACGAGACGTGTAACCCTTTGTGGGGACGCACGGCTCGTGCGTCCGTCCCCGTTAAAGTCTCGATGCAGTAACCTTTGACACAACGGACGCCCTCCCACTAGACACTAGCCGAGCGTCCCCCTACCAGCCATTACTCGTGAGATTTGCGAGGTGTAGGGATGCTCTCTTTTGCTTGTTTGTATCTTTTCGAGTATCTTCGGGGTATCAAAGAAACTAGATTGTATTATGAGACTTCGCACCACACTATCTATATTGTTTGCCACCTTACTATCTGTCACTATGACTATGGCACAGCAACCAACCAAATCTAGCCAAGCTCTCTACAAGGAGCTACAGGATTTACAGAAGAAGCGGCTACCGACACAGACACTCTCCTGCGCCGAGCGACTCGCCACTCAGGCTCTCCGTGAGGGCAATCTCAACTACACCATCGAGGCTCTGGAGGCGCACAAGACGGCTCTTCGCAGACTAGACTACAACCGTCTGCTGGAGCAGTTTCCCCTACTCCACACCACGTGGCAAGGACGCAATAAGTTGTCGGTGCGAGATCAGCGCTTCCTCGCTCTATACATAGCATGGGAGTATATCGACAAGAGCTCTGATTGGAGCTTTAGGTCAGAGGGACTAAGCCTCACGACCCAAGAGCAAGACAGTGTCACGCCTCGCTACTGGAGTGAGGCGGACTATATGAAAGCTATCGATCCGCTACTGGAGATAGCTTTCGCTCCCAGTGCTGAGCTCTACAAGGTGATACCACGGCAAGAAGCGAAGCAACTACCCGATGCGCTTTACGCTAATCGCCTTCCCGAAGAGGGTAACTATACGTTTATAAGCCACCTGCTGAAGGCTCTACCCCTCTCCCAGTTGCAGAAGCTAGAGCAGCAAGTCGGACGCACACAAACTTGGTCGGATCGGATTGGCTCGCTCATAACGGAAGATCAACTCCAGCAAGCGGACGAGGGGGCTAGGCTCTACGCCCTTTATCAAGCGGTAACCCTCGAGGAGACAACCCGTGGCGCAACTCTCAGTACCGTAGCGGAGCAATTAGAAGGCTTACTCCAGCAGAGTCAGCAGATGCACCTTGAGACGATGGAGATATACAAGCGACTCTTCCAATACTACTATGCCAACGGCTCTGACCCTCTGCGTGCCTACCACTTCATCACGCCTTACCTGGAGTGGCTAGACAAGCAGGGCAAGTACTCTGAGTTCTGTAAAGGTATCCGCCGACAACTGTTTACGCCACAGGAAAGCATCTCTCTGACTAGCTTTATCTTGGCCGACCATCGGGGAATGGTAAAGGTGGAGCTGGCCAATGTGGAGCGACTGGAGCTCAAGCTCTTTGCGCTTACGCCACAAGACGCTATCAAGACGAAAAGAAGCTCTATTCCCGAGCAAGCCAAGCTCGTCTGGAGTCACACACATCAGGGGAAGCAAGGTCTAGAGGCGATGGTGCACCAGAGCGACTCGATAGAGCTTCCCACCCTGCCCACGGGACACTATCGCCTGCAAGTAGTCTTTCATCGCACAGCTGAAGCAAAACAGATAAAGTACGTGAAGCAGACGAAGACCCTTGCTTACGACTGCACCGTAAGCGACCTATGGACGCTGGATCTAGGCAACGGAACAACTCAACTGCTGAATGCCCTAACGGGGCAGGCACAGACGGCGCCCATACAGCTGTGGAGCTATGGGGACAAGCGCTCAGGGTGGCACTCGAACTATAAGCCTACACTAGACAAGATTGGCGAGCGAACACCCGACAAGCTCGGCATCTTTGCAACACCTAGGCAGGCTCAGCGACAGCGTGCTGAAGCTTTTCGGGTGGAGAGTGCAGACCATCGGTTGCTCTTACCCTTATGTAACGATTGGTATGGCTACCGTGGCGAGCGTGGCACTTTTCAGCTATCCAAGACGGTAAGCACGGCGCTCCTACAGACAGATAGAAGTATCTATGAGCTGGGTGATGAGATTCAGCTTTACGCTGTCGCTTACCGAAGGGGCTACGACCCGAAGCAAGCGATGGTGCTGCCCAAGCTTGACCTGACTATCGAGTTATACACGCCACAGGACGATATGATCGACTCGATCACAGTCCAGACTGATCAGTGGGGACGTCTCCATGCGACCCTCCAGCTTCCCAAAGAGGCGATGACGGGCGGCTACACCATTGAGGTCTCTTGTGATAGCGATCTAGATGATTTCGCTGACAATACGACAACCATTCACGTAGCGGAGTATAAGCGTCCGAGCTTTAAGGGTGCCTTGACCCTGCCCGAGGTGGCTATGAAGCTGGGAGACACGATTACCGTTCGTGGCTCTGCAATGACTTACAGTGGCTATCCGCTCGCAGAGGCATCTGTAGCCTACAGCGTGACGGGAAGCTATAGGAACTGGTTGTTTGATGAGGGTGTTCCCGATCAGTTACTCACCTCTGACACGCTCCAGGTCAATGAGCAGGATGGGAGCTTTGAGTTTCCGATTACCCTCTCAGACTTACGCACCGAGGCTATGCGTCAGAACACGCAACATTGGGCAGTTCACACCTACCGCATAGAGGTAACCATCACGGCACCCAGTGGCGAGACGCAGCGACTGGAGCGATCTGTTTGGATCGGCTCGAAACCTGTATATATGGAGTATGAGGGGGCGGATACCTTCTTCAAGGGAGAGCAAAAGGACGCTCAACCTTTTACCATCCATGTGACCAACGAGGACGATGCTCCCATAGCCACAACGCTAGAGCTACGACTCACCTCGCTCGCTGACACGACAAGCTCTTGGTCGGTGGAGGTGCCAGCCAACGAGAAGCTACACCTGCCCGCTGAGTGGCTTCGACTACCTTCGGGCTCCTACCGCTTGACTTACATTTATCACGATAAGAGGGGCGAGACGCTAGCGAAGGAGCAAGAGATTGTTCTCTTTGCAGAGCGTGACAAGCATCTATCAATACAAAGTACGCTGTGGGCGGCTTCGCCCTCGGAGGAATACCCACGAGGTGGCGCACCTACGATATACTATGCCAGCAATGAGAGCCAGCAGTCAATCTACTACGTCATCAATACGGTAGACCAGCCCGCTATCTACGGACAGCTCCCCGCGCTCCCCGCTCAGCAGGTAGGACGCTGGCAGCCGACGCTCCCCAAGAGTGTCGACCCGAAGGGGCAGATCTGCATAGAGCTGTACTGCGTGCGCGACGGACGCTACACCTCTCAGAGCTTAGAGTATCGCTATACGGCTGACCAGCCGACCCTGCAGCTCTCGTGGATTGAGATGCCCGACAAGCTTCTCGCTGGCGAGACCCACACGTGGCAAGCTCGCCTCACGTACAGCGATGGCACGCCTGCTCGTCGCATCCCCGTCATGGCGTGGATGTATGACGCTGCCTTGGAGAGCCTGCGCTCGCACAGCATCCGCCGCCTGACTCAATACAGACCGCTTTACCCTCAGAATGTCAGTCTTAACCCTTGCTTCCGATTTGGCCTAGAGGAGGACACGCCAATGGGTTATGATGCGCTTTCTGGTGCGCTTTCTGGTGCGGTTTATGGTGCTAGAGTAAGCGTTCCGCCGATGATGGCTCTTGCTAAGAACGAATCCTTAGTAGACGATGACCTAGAGCTTGCCTATGACGAAGCCGGAGCAAAAACAGAGAGCAGCAACAGACTAGAAGAGGTGGTGGTCACTGGCTTCGCCGCGCCTATTTTGCGGAAGGACTTCTCTCAGACCGCCTTCTTCCTAGCAGACCTCTACACCGACGACGAGGGCGTTGTCACCTTTACGGGCAAGATGCCCGAAGCACTCTCCAGCTATCGCCTTGCGCTCTTTGGCTACGACAGCCGACTGACGGACTGCGCCGCAACGACTGACATCAAGAGCTACCGCCAGCTGATGGTTGAAACGTTACAGCCACGCTTCCTCATGCAGGGAGACCAAGCTTACCTGACGGGGGCGATTCGCAACCTCACCGAGGAGCCGCTCCGTGGCAACCTTCGACTAGTTCTCTACGATGCTCTGGCGGCGGACAGCACGGCGACACCGCTTGCCGACGGCATGCAGGAGCTCGCTCTCACCATTCCCGCCAGTGGTGTGGCGCCCTACGCCATCGCCCTGCCCGCTCTGTCTGATCTCTCGGCACTGCGGGTGCAGGTCTACTTCGTCAGCGACTCACTTAGCGATGGCGAGGAGTACGTCATCCCCGTACAGCCAGCGACGGTACGCACCGTCGAGAGTATCCCCTTCGCATGGGACAAGCAGGCGAGCTACTCCTACCCGCTCAGCGCGTTGCTCGGGCAGGCAAGCGATCCGTCAGCTTCGCTACACTTACAGCTCTGGAGCAATCCACGCTACTTCGCCTTACAACAACTGCCGATCCTCTTTAACAATGAGGAGCGAGACGCGATCAATACGGTCCTACGCATCTACACTTTGACCCGTACGCAGCAACTGCTACGCCAGCCAGAGATAGCTCAGTGGGTTCAGGCACAAGCTCAGGCGACTGAGGGAGCCAACAAGTTGACCAGCAACCGTGAGACCACACTCCTACCGCTAGACGAGACTCCTTGGCGTGCTACCGAGCGATGGCTAGACGGTGCGCAGGAACAGCTCTGGGCACTCTTCAAGGCACCCAATAAGCGCACCGCTACTAAGGACATAGCGCAGCTGAGCAACCTACAGACTGGTTCGGGAGACTGGTCGTGGTACCCCGATATGCCTAGCTCCTCTTACCTCACGCCGCTCATCCTCGACTACCTCGCAGCGGTCAGTGAGCTAGAGGAAAACGAAGAGATAACCGCCATGCTCTCTTGTGGTTGGCAGGCTTACGACCGCTCCACGACCAAGCTGATGCAAGAGATGAAGAAAGAGCTAGCCAAGAGCAAGCGGAAACCCACCATCCCCGCATGGGGTGCCGAGTGGCTCTACCTCTCCTACCGCTGGCGTGACGCTAAGGCTCTGCAAAAGGACCCGACCACGAAGGCTCTCATCGACTACCTCACGCCACTCCTCGTCAAAGAGGCGCAGCAGCTCCCCCTCTACGCCCTACCGCAAGCAGCCTACACGCTCTGCAAGCTGGGCAACGTAGCGCAAGCACGACAGCTCGCCGAGATACTGCACGACCATCTATCCTACGAAGCGGCTCAGGGAGCTTTCTTTGCCAACACCCTCGTTGGTGGTTACTTCTGGCGAGACCGCTCTATGTCGCTACAGCGAGAGACCATTGAGCTCTTCGAGCTGCTAGGTCTCTATCCCGACACAGTACAGCAGATGCGTCGCTGGGCGATGGAGTACCTACGCACCAATCTGCGCGCCTCCAACCTCACGCAGCTAGAGCTCCTGCTCACGCTCCTAGAGGACGGCGCTGGGGAAACGGCTACGCACGACCAGGTGACCATCTCCATACCTCTTGCCGATGGTACGACCGAGCGCATCGAGACCAACTCCTACTGCGGACTACAATACAAGCCTAGCCAACTAGACCGCACGGGTAGCATCGTCATCACACACAGCGACCCGCAAGCTATCCTCTGGGGTGGCATCCTAAGCGTTGGCGAGAAGCCACTTAGCGAAGTGTCCGAGCGGCAAGGTGAACTGATGATCGAGAGCAAGACTTACGTTCGTGAAGAGATCAACGGTCAACTGCAAGAGCGTCCCATCCAGTCTGGCGAGAAGCTCACCGTCGGGACTATCCTCATCACGAAGCTTCGCATAACAACCCGTCGTGACCTAGACTTCGTCACCATACGAGACATGCGTCCCGCATGCTGTGAACCGCTAGAGCAGCTCAGTCACTACGAGTGGCAGGGCGGTCTAGGCTACTACGTCGAGGCACGCCACTATGCGCAGATATACCATATTAATAGCCTACTTCGTGGCTCCTACGAGATTAGCTACGAGCAGAGTGTGGTACGTCCAGGCACCTACCAGCGTGGTATCACGCAGGCTCAGTGCGCTTACGCTACCGAGTACTCCGCACAGACCGCTATGCCAACCCCTTACATCGTAATAGCAAATGATTGACCCCATACAGATCATCGAGCGTTACTACCCTACCGACACGGTCGGCTACCGCATCCTGCTGACCCACAGCCAGCAGGTTGCCGAGCTGGCGCTTGAAGTTGTACGTCAGCACCCCGAGCTAGCGTGCGACGAGCGATTTGTCTACGAGGGAGCCATGCTCCACGACATCGGCATCTACCTCACCGACGCCCCCACGATCGGTTGCTACGGCACCGAGCCCTACCTACGGCACGGCTACCTTGGTGGCGAGCTACTACGCAAGCTAGGTCTAGAGCGTCATGCGCAGGTTGCCGAGCGGCACACCGGCACAGGACTAGACAGCGAGACCATCCGCGCTCGAGGACTGGACCTCCCGACCGACCGCCTCTATATGCCCCAGAGCATCGAGGAGCGGGTCATCTGCTATGCCGATAAGTTTTACTCCAAGAGCCAGATAGAGCATCAGAAGCCCCTGGAGAAGGTTCGCGCCTCGCTCGCCAAGTATGGCGCCGACTCCTTAGCGCGCTTCGACGAGATGCACCAGCAGTTTCAGGTGCCCAGCACATTAGTCTAAAGCACCTATCCATTCATCCTCCAAGACCCAAACCACAATGTTAATACACTCCGCCACCTTCGTACAGAGCAGCCCTTCAGTAAAGTCCTGCCCCCAAAGCACACTACCCGAGTACGCCTTCATCGGGCGCTCCAACGTGGGCAAGTCCTCGCTCATCAACATGCTCACTGGGCACAAAGGGCTAGCGATGACCTCGCAAAAGCCGGGTAAGACGCAACTCATCAACCACTTCCTCATCAATGAGTCGTGGCATCTCGTCGACCTGCCCGGCTACGGCTATGCACGTCGGAGCCTCGAGCAGCGGGAGCAGTTTCGCAAGCTAATCACCGAGTATGTCTCGAAGCGTGAGGCCTTGGTCAATCTCTTCGTCCTCGTGGACATACGCCATGAGCCACAGCGCATCGACCTCGAGTTTATCAACGAGATGGGCGAAAAAGGCATCCCTTTCAGTATCGTCTTCACCAAAGCCGACAAGATCGGCAAGCAGGTACAGCGGGATGCTGTAGAGGCTTACCGATCTCGTCTACTAGAAGATTGGGAGGAGCTGCCGCCCCTCTTCGTAACCAGTGCATCGACTGGCATGGGGCGTGACGAACTCCTCGATTATATTGATCAGCTCAACCGTATGATAGGTGAGCTAGAGGGCTAAAACTCCATCTCCAGTCCGAGCATCAGGTGCTCTGGCGTGAAAGAAAAGCCGAAGCCATTCGAAGGCACGTCAGGCTCCTCCCCGTGAAAGCTCTTACGATAGCCCAAGAATCCCAGACGCATACAGAGACACAAGCCCTCAGCAAGGTCTAGACAAGCGCCTGGACGCAAGCCCACCTCAAAGCCGTGGTGACCATCTCCGCCGCCATGGATCTCATAGTTGTACCCTACATTGCCGTCTAGATAGAGGTTGAAGGGGCCTTTATGCAGGTAGTAGTAGCGCACGAAGGGAGAGAGCGAAAACTCGTGCTGTAGCACCTTCTTACCATCCGTCTCTTGCGACTTCAGTCCATAGCCTGCGATAAGCCCCACAGCCCACGTGTCATTCAGGAAGTGACCTAGCTCAGGATTAAACTCTAGCGACGTCGTCTTGGCATCACTATTAACCCAAAAGCTAGCGACACCGCCCACGAACCACGATGCGTGGTCTTCGTGTTCATTCGTTGTAGTCTGTGCCTGTAGGGAGCCGCAGCTCCAGAGGAGGGCTAGTAGCCCTGCGAAAAGTGTAAACAGTTTCTTCATGTTTAGTCGTATATGTGATTATTCGGGGGCAAAGGTCGGAATCTTTCAGAAGATACGCAATACCAATACCCTAAGATCGGTGGCAGTATCGGAGGCACTCTAGCAAGAAACCGGTCTCCATGTGGATATTCAGAAATCTCCGGGCAGAGAAAAACAATTCTCCACGTAGGAGAGAAATAAAACTTCGGAGGAATGAAATGAAACTTCGGAGGAATGAAATGAAACTTCGGAGGAAATGATTCGCGTCCACGTGGAGAATAAAGGATATCCACGTGGATGTTTTGCTTTTCCTCGGAGTCTTTGTCATTGTAGTGACAACCTTTATCGACAAATCAACGTAACTATCAGTGCCACCTAGGTGAAACTGGAGTTTCATAGGTAGGAAACTGCATTCGTCTCCATAGCGGTCGATGAGTTGTAACGATGCGAGGAGTAGCAGATCGGCTATTTAGCTTCACGAAGAGGGGGATGAGCTCAGCCTGAGAGTCATTTGTATCGCTTATTTTGCTAACTTTGTCGCCAGAGCAGTCAGAGGAGAGGAGCTTCCCTTGCTAAGGTGTCAGACGCTCCTCTATTGCTTGCACTTGTAGTACAGACGCTACATTTGCCCCACAGCACCCCTACCTTATTGTGTGGAGGGTTGTAATGCAAACCATAAGCTTAAATCATGGCAGTAGAAATCAGACAAATAGATGGACGCAAGGAGCTGAAGAAGTTTGTTGAGTTCAACCTCGAGCTATACAAAAACAATCCTTACCACGTCCCTGGCATCATCAAGGATGAGATAGACCTACTGGATAAAGACAAGAACCCCTCCTTCGATGTGTGTGAGGCAGCTTACTTCCTAGCCTACAAAGATGGCAAGATCGTAGGGCGCATCGCTGGTATCATCAACCATAAGGCAAACGAAACCTGGAATCAGAACTACGCTCGCTTTGGATTCGTTGACTTTATCAATGATGATGAGGTGGTCGACAAGCTCTTTGAGACTGTCGAGCAGTGGGGGCGTAACAAGGGCATGGACTACATGCACGGACCGATGTCCTTCACCGATATGGATCAGGAGGCGATGCTCGTGGAGGGCTTTGACCAGATGGGCACGACTGTAGGTCTCTACAACTACGCGTACTACCCCAAGCAGCTGGAGCGACTAGGGTATGTCAAGAGTACCGACTGGAAGGAGTACCTGATCAAGATCCCCAAGGAGATCCCTGAGAAGCATCTGCGTATCGCCAATCTAGTCAAGGAGAAGTATGGTCTCAAGGTGGTTAAGTACAAGAGTCGCAAGGAGATCATGTCTCACGCTGAAGAAATCTTTACCACGCTCAATAAGGCGTACGCACCGCTCTACGGCTTTAGCGAGTTGTCGCCCGCACAGATGGAGTACTACGCCAATGCCTACCTACCTCTACTGCGTCTAGACTTCTTTACTGCGATCGTCCGGGAGCGTGACGAACAGATGATTGCTTTCGCTATCACCATGCCCAACCTGAGCAAGGCGATGCGCGCTGCCAAGGGACGGCTCTACCCCTTTGGCTTTATACCATTACTGAATGCCCTCAAGACCCCGCCCAAGGTGGTAGACCTTTACCTCATAGGCGTCCTGCCTGAGTATCAAAACAAGGGAATCAATGCCCTCATCTTCGCCGACCTGATACCGATCTATAACAAGCTAGGTGTTGAGACCGCTGAGAGTAATCCTGAGCTAGAGACGAATATGGCGGTACAGTTACAGTGGAGCTACTTCGAGCGTAAGCACCACAAGACGCGCCGTGTCTTCATCAAGGAGCTCTAATCTCTTCCTTTATTTACCTTCACCTTCATGCCAACACCAGAACCTCTAAATAACCCAGATCTGCTATCCCCAAGTGCCGTAGCGGGATACACCGAGGAGGACTTTCGGACGCTCTCCTGGAGTGAGCATATCCGCAAGCGACCGGGTATGTATATTGGTAAGCTCGGTGATGGTACACAGGCTGATGATGGTATCTACATCCTCATCAAAGAGGTGATAGACAACTCTATCGATGAGTTTGTCATGGGCGTGGGGAGTGAGATACGTATCACGATAGACAGTGAGACGAACGAGGTCACGATACGAGACTACGGCCGTGGCATACCGCTCGGCAAGCTCGTTGATGCGACCTCTAAGATGAATACGGGTGCCAAGATCGACTCGCAAGCCTTCAAGAAGTCCGTCGGTCTGAATGGTGTCGGTCTCAAAGCGGTCAATGCGCTCTCCTCAACCTTTACTGTCCAGAGCTGGCGCGAGGGGGAGACCTCTTCAGTCACCTACGAGCGGGCTGAGATGATCGCTCATACGCCAGCAGAGCCGTGGGAGGACAAAGAGGCTCACGGCACATTGGTCACCTTCACACCAGACGCTGAGGTCTTTCGCAATTCACACTACGACCTGCGCCATGTGGAGGCACTCGTGCGCAACTACTGCTACCTCAACACGGGACTGACGCTCTACCTCAACGATAAGAAATATATAAGCCGCCACGGGCTACAGGACTTCCTCTCAGACACCATCACGGGCGATCCGCTCTACCCGATCATACGCCTCACGGGTCCCGACATAGAGGTTGCTATCACGCACATTGATCAGTACGGAGAGGAGTTTTACAGCTTTGTCAATGGTCAGTACACCACACAGGGAGGTACCCACTTGACCGCCTTTCGCGAGCAGGTGGCTCGTGTCATCAAGGAGTTTTCGGGCAAGGGCTTTGAGTATGGCGATATTCGCTCTGGCATGGCGGCGGCAATCAGCATTCGCATCATCGAGCCAGAGTTCGAGAGCCAGACGAAGATCAAGCTCGGCTCCAAAGAGATGGTGCCTCAAGACCCGATGTTTGAGCATGAACCGCTACGAGGCGTGACGGTACAGAAGTTTGTCGGTGACTTCCTCAAGGAGAAACTCGACAACTACCTCCACATGCACCCCGACGTCTCCGAGGTGATGCTCCAGACGATCCAAGCCAACGAGCGTGAGCGCAAAGCGATGAGTGGCGTGACCAAGTTGGCGCGTGAGCGTGCTAAGAAGGCTAGCCTGCACAATAAGAAACTACGTGACTGCACCGAGCACTACAACGATCCGAAGGCTAAGAATCCCGAGCTGACCAGTATCTTCATCACCGAGGGTAACTCGGCTAGTGGATCGATTACCCAGAGCCGAGATGCACGCTACCAGGCGGTCTTTAGCTTGCGAGGCAAACCGCTCAACAGCTACGGGCTGAGCAAGAAGGTGGTCTATGAGAACGAAGAGTTTAACCTCCTCCAGGCTGCGCTCAACATCGAAGACGATATCGACGGCTTGCGCTACAACCGTGTGATCATCGCTACCGATGCCGATGATGACGGTATGCACATACGACTCCTGACGCTGACCTTCTTCTTGCAGTTCTTCCCCGAGCTGGTACGACGTGGACACGTATATATATTGGAGACACCGCTCTACCGCGTCTCGCTTCCAGCCAAGCGCAAGAAGAGCATCACAGCACGTGTTGCCTCCGCGGGTAAGAAGAAGAGCGGCAAGAAAATAACCATCGAGCCTGAGTCTGAGAAAGAGACCTCTGCCTACTGCTACAGTGATCAGGAGCTCAATGCGGCTGTGGAGCGGATGGGAGCTTCGGCTCAGATCACCCGCTTCAAGGGTTTGGGCGAGATCAGTGCCAACGAGTTTAAGGAGCTGATCACGGAGGAAAACATCAAGCTCCGTCAGGTGTCGCTGCGCAAGGAGGACAATCTCAAGCGAATGCTACACTTCTACATGGGCAAGAATACGCCCGACCGTCAAGACTTTATCATCGACAACCTAGTCATCGACGAGGAGATCGTCTAAGTCTCCCCAGCTAGCTTAGCAGACAGATATGAAGCGTATCGGATTCTTTGCGGGTTCCTTTGATCCCTTTACACTAGGGCATGCAGACATTGTGGCACGTGCTCTCAAGATTTTTGACGAGGTGGTCATAGGTATCGGCACGCACCCAACGAAAAAGCCATTCTTCACCTCCGAGCAGCGCGCTCTACAGATAGAGACCGTCTATGCGCAGGAGCCGCGTGTCCGTGTTGTGAGTTATAGCGGCATGACCATCGAGGCGGCGAAGCAGTGCGGCGCGCAGTTTCTCATACGTGGCGTACGCTCCACGAGCGACTTCGAGTACGAGCAGAGTATCTCTCAGATCAATGACCATCTGCAGGGGCCTATGACCGTACTCCTCTTTGGGGCGCAAGGGCTGCTCCACATCTCTAGCTCTATGGTACGGGAGCTGCTGAGCTGGAATCTAGATGTATCCGACTACGTACCCAGTGGCATGCCTTTGACTTTTGACTAATTAGCTATCTCCTACCCTCTTACTATGCGACAATCAGCTGACATCAATCATATCTACGACCTACTCCTCCAGAGTGATGGTATCTGCACCGATACGAGACATCTGCGTCCCGACTCACTCTTCGTATCGCTGCGAGGCGCGCACTTCGATGGCAATCGCTTTGCGGTGGATGCGCTCAAGCAAGGCTGCAAGTATGCACTCGTCGACGACCTTAGCTATATAGATGAGGTCGAGGAGTCTGACGCCGACCTTCGCGAGCGACTTATCTATTATAGAGATGGTGGCTTTGAGGCACTCCACGAGCTGGCACTTCTACATAGGGCGAAGTCTGAGGCGACCTTTATAGCGATCACGGGGACCAATGGCAAGACGACCACCAAGGAGCTGGTCGCTGCAGTCTTATCCGCAAAGTATCGGGTGCATGCCACGCAAGGCAACTACAACAACGAGATAGGCGTCCCGCTAACCCTACTGCAAGTTCGTCCCGAGCATCAGTTTGTCATCGTCGAGCTCGGTGCTTCGCACATCGGAGACATAGCTTCGCTCTGCAAGCTGGCACAGCCACAGTACGGTATCATTACGAATGTGGGGCGAGCTCATCTCTCAGGCTTTGGCACGCCCGAGGGGGTCATCAAGGCTAAGAGCGAGCTGTACGCTTATCTGCGAGAGCATGACGGACAAGCCTTCTGCAATGGCGAGGACAAGACGCTCATCAGCAACCTTAATGGGCTGCCCACGATCTATTACAATGGCACTGCGTCGCCACGCGTCACAGGCTCCGTGCTCCCCACCGATGAGTCTGGACTACTCAAGATAGAATGGCGTGACCAGGAGACTGGCGAGAGCTACCAGCTAGCGACAAAGTTAGTCGGGGACTACAACCTCAACAACATACTGGCAGCCATCACCGTGGGGCTGCACTTCGGCTTAGACCCGAAGACGATCAATGAGGCTGTGAACAATTACCAGCCACACAATGAGCGGTCACAAGTCCTCCCTCCGACGGCGCAAGGCAACCGCGTCATCCTCGATTGCTACAACGCCAATCCCTCTAGCATGGAGGTGGCACTCAGCAGCTACTTCACGATGGACTCGCAGGGGCTCAATCGCATGCTTATCCTCGGCGATATGAACGAGCTAGGCGATGCAGCCGAGAGCGAGCATATCACCGTCATCAGACAGATACAGAGCTATCTCCTACGCTATCCTAAGATGGTCACTTACCTCTGCGGGCCCAACTTCTTCGCTCTGCAGGCTCGCTACGGGAGCGAGCATTTCATCTTCTTCCCCTCGGCGACCGCTCTCAAGCAATACTTCACCAGACACAAACCGCAGCACAGCTTTATCCTGATCAAAGGTTCTAACTCGCACCATCTCTCGTCCATTGCGGAGCTATGCTAAAGAATCGCCAGCAACAGCAGCTAGAGCAGCGACAGACCCTCACCGCCCGGCAGATACAGCAGATACAACTGCTGGAGCTGCCTGTCACCGAGCTGGAGCAGCGCATCAGTGCTGAGATCGAGCGCAACCCCGCCCTCGAAGAGGGCTATACTGCTCGTGACGATTCCAATGAAAGCAACGCAACCAACGAGCAAGTAGACTCTTCCCTAAGCCAGTCCGACCAAGATCGGCTCGAAGCGCGCAACGAGTTTGGTAATGACGACGAAATCCCAGCTTATCGGCTCAGGATGATCGCCGAGAGAGAGCAGCAGCGCGAGGAGATCCCCTTTGCTGCGCACGGACTCTCCCTCACGGACTACCTCGACAACCAACTCTCCACCCTAGAGCTCACCGAGCGGCAACAGTTACTCGTACCTTATATAGTAGGCAACCTCCGTGAGGATGGTTACCTAGACCGCTCGCTCCCGCTCATTGCTCAGGATCTGCTCCTCAAAGAGGGCGTCGACGCCTCCGAGCAGGAGCTCACCGAGCTACTTCAGATCATTCAGAGCTTAGACCCTCCAGGCGTAGGAGCTAGAACGCTACAAGAGTGCTTACTACTACAACTGCACCGCATGGAGCAGAGCGAGACCGTCGTCAATGCGGAGAAGATCGTCTCTCGCTACTTCGACGACTTTGCTTACAAACGGTTCGAGCGACTCACCAAGCGAGGCTTTGATCAGAAGCAACTCGAAGAGGTCTCGAAACTCATTCACCAGCTCTCGCCCAAGCCGGGCAACGGCTTTGACTCCTCAGCAGAGACCCTTCTCTCGAAGGTGACGCCCGACTTCATCATCACCGAGCATGAGGGCGAGCTCACCCTGACCCTCACCGACCAGCGCGAGATACCCGCCCTCACCGTATCGCCGAGCTACAAGCAAATGATCGCCGACTACCGTGATGCATCAGAGAGCGAGCGCGCTAAGCTCAAGGAGACCATACAGTACACCCGCGACCGAGTCAAGGATGCTGAGTGGTTCATCTCCGCTCTGCAGCAGCGCTACGATACCCTCCGCACCACCATGACCATCATCATGACGCTACAGCGAGACTTCTTCCTCTCGGGCGACATCGTAGACCTGCGCCCCATGATCCTCAAGGACGTTGCCGAGCTAGCCCGACTAGACATCAGCACCATCTCACGAGTCAGCAATAGCAAGTACGTGCAGTGCCAGTGGGGCATCTACCCCGTCAAGTTCTTCTTTAGCGAAAGCATGCAAGCCAAGGACGGTAGTGACGTCTCCACCAAAGTGATCAAAGACTGCCTCAAGCAAATCATCGAAGGGGAAGATCCACGCCAGCCGCTCACGGATGACCAACTGACGGAGGCACTCTCACAGCAAGGCTACGATATAGCGCGTCGCACCACGGCTAAGTATCGACAGCAGCTCGGACTCCCCACGGCTCGCCTGCGTCGCAAGCTGACTAAGTAACCGCTTATGCAAACGAAGCGTAGCTACCTCATCCTGCTCTGGGGCTTCCTGTGCCTCCTCCCCTCCATTCTCACTGGACAAGTCTCTAGCAGTACCACCATCTCGGGCATCCTATACGACCGGCAGACAGGAGAGGCAGTTCCCTACGCCACCATCTCTACCCAGACACGCCAGAGCATCACCGGAACAGCCAGCGACGACAAGGGAGCCTTCACCATCAAGCTACGATACGAAGAGATAGCACAAGACACCATCGTGCTACAGATCAGCTGTATAGGCTATGAGGGGCGAACATTGCGTTTGGACAAATACCAAGACTACGAATTAGGACGCATCCCGCTCTCACGAAAAGCAACAGACATAGAGACAGTCGTCGTCAAGCCCAAGAAAGAGCGCTACCGACGCAAGGGCAATCCCGCCGTGGCCATTATGCGCCAGGTGATGCAGCACAAAGAGCGCAACCATCTATCCGCCCTACCCGACTACTCCTACCAGCTCTACCAGAAGACCCTCCTCGCTCAGGGAGACATAACACGAGGCAAGGGCTACTGGGGCATCCCCAAGTGGCGCATGAAGAACTTCGTCGATAGCTCCGCCCTCGCTAGGACGCCCATCCTCCCCTTCTCCCTACGTGAGCGACATCTCGTCTATGCACAGCAGGGCGGACACCCAGAGAACCCGCTACTCCTCGGCACACGACACAAAGGGATCGAGCAGATCGTCGACGAGGGACTGCTATCGAGTAATATAGACGCCCTCCTCGCTCCCGTAGACATCTACGACAACGATCTGCCACTACTCTCCAAAGAGATCATCGGTCCTCTACATGCGCAGCTCGGCATCACCTTCTACAAGTACTATCTCCTAGACACCATCCCAGACGCTTCGGGCAATCCCTGCTATCAGATACAGTTCGTACCGATAGAGATGCGTGACGCAGGCTTCTCGGGCACACTACTGGTAGACACCGTGGACTACAGCATCCATGGTGTAGAGATGCGCTTACCCACCATCGCCAATGTCAACTGGGTAGACCGCCTAGAGATCAGCATCGACTACGCCCCGCAGAGCATCACACGACCAGACGGACGGCGCGACACCCTATGGCTCCCCGAGCGGCAGTGCCTCGATGCACTCTTTCGCGTCTCCAAGCGACTAGAGATCTCCGCCTTAGCTCGCGTCACCTCCCTCTACAGCCACTACGAGACAGGTGCTACAGCACTACGACCTGAGACGCTCGATCCTCGTCTCCTCCTCCCCGCCGACACGCTCCAGCAGCTCATGACACGCGTCATAGACGACTACGGGCTGGTCGTTCGTCCCGAGCCGATCGACTCTACCGAGCAACGCGCTACACAGCTCGTCGACTACATCCTCCACGACCCAGGATACAAGCTCTTTTCGCTATGCGCCAGGATGGCTTCCGTAGGCTTTATCCCGATACCTGCCGAGCCACTACATCGTGAGCGCGTCTACGTAGATCTAGGTCCCCTAGAGACTCTCATCAGTGCCAACCTGATCGAGGGCGTACGGCTTCGCCTCGGAGGTATGACCACGGCCAGACTGCACAATCAGCTCTTTGCCGAGGGATATGTCACCTACGGCTTTAAGGACAAAAAGTGGAAGTACTACGCCCGCCTCACCTACGCTACTAAGCCCAAAGAGCTACACCCCCACACCTACCCCCGAAACAACTTTGCGCTCTCCATACGCAACGACCTCTTCTTCCCTGGGGAGGAGAGCTACGGACTGTACAAAGATGGCATCGCCTCCATCTTTGGCACTTACGGAATCACGCGGCGCTACTACGGACTAGATATAGAGGCTTCACACGAGATAGACTGGTCGCCTAGCTTATACTCCAACATCTGGGTCGACTACCAGCGCCAGCGCCCCACGGGCACGCTCCACTACTACACGCTCGATGCTGAGGGCAATCAGTACGAAGTCCACGAGCTACGACAGACCGAGATCGGTGCCTCACTCAGCTGGACACCTGGACGCACCCCCTACTCAGGGCGCAAGCCTGGTAGCATCGTCTCGGCAGACATCTACAAGCCCACCTTTACACTCTCTGGGTCAATCTACCCACGAGGCCTATGGGGCAACGACCAGACCCACGGTGCACTCCATCTCGCCTACAGCCAGAGACTATACCTCAGTATATTTGGCGCACTAGACATAACCCTCCAGAGTGGCATTGCGCTAGGCAATACGCCACAGTCTCAGCTCTTCACGCCCTACGGCAATCGCGCCTGGCTACTCGTCCCCGATGCCTTCCAAACCATACAACCCCTTGAGTTCATAGCTGACAAATACCTCGACTTCAAGCTACTCTATCGTATGGAGGGTCTACTCTTCAACCGCATCCCACTCATCAAGCGACTAGGGCTGCGAGAGCTCGTCGGCATCCACGGCTACTGGGGCGACACATCGCCACGACACATCACCCCACGCCCAGGGCAAATCCTCCTACCCACCTACGCCGAGCCTATGCGCAACGACCTACACCTAGAGCTCTCGGCTGGGCTGAGCAACATCTTCAAGGTGCTCTCCGTCCAATACTTCTACCGCATCACAGGCAAAGGGATCCCCCCGCTCCAGCGCCACTCCGTCCGCCTAGGCATCTCCGTCTCCTTCTGACATAGTTCAGAGAAGTCGCCTATTGTCTCGTGAGATTCTCTTTTTCTTCCGTATATTTGTAGGGAGTTATGCGATCTCTGTGAGAGGCGTATAGTACTCATCATACAATCCTTTCAGTATTATTTACTTAGCATCAGTTTATGCTTCTATCCACTGAGACCTTTCTGATTATTGGTTCCATCGTCATCTTTGTCGGTATCTTGCTGGGTAAGGTAGGAGCTCGCTTTGGAGTGCCAGCCCTGCTCCTCTTCTTGCTGACGGGTATGCTCTTTGGCGTAGATGGTATCGGTATACATTTTAGCAACATGCGGGGTGTGCAGTCCATCGGTATTGTAGCACTCTCGATCATTCTCTTTTCTGGTGGTATGGGTACCAAGCTCTCACAGATACGTCCCATCATCGGCGAGGGTATCGCCCTAAGTACCATAGGCGTGCTGCTCACGACCATCTTTACGGGCCTACTCATCTTCGGCGTGACGCACTACCTCTTTGCCTCACTCACCTTCTCGCTACCTATCGCGATCTTGCTAGCGGCCACGATGTCCAGTACCGACTCCGCCTCAGTCTTTGCTATCCTGCGCTCGCAACGTGTGCATCTTAAGGAAAACCTTAAGCCACTCCTAGAGCTGGAGAGTGGTAGTAACGACCCGATGGCCTATATGATTACCGTCGCGCTCATTGGCTTCGTCATGGGGGGCGACACCTCCCTATGGGGTGTGGCGGGGAGCCTCGTACTGCAGTTTCTCTTTGGCATCATCGGAGGCTTCTTCTTTGGCTGGCTATGCGTCAAGATGCTAAACAATCTGAACATCCAGAACGAGGTGCTCTACCCCATCGCGCTGCTTTGCCTCGTCATGATCACCTACGTGAGCACGTGGTATATAGGTGGCAATGGTTATCTAGCAGTCTATATCGCGGGCATCTATCTAGGGAATAGTAAGATCACAGCTCGAAGGTCGGTGTACGGCTTCTTCGATGGTATCACCTGGCTGGTGCAGATCGTACTCTTCATCATGCTAGGACTACTGGTCAATCCGAGCGATATGCTCCCCGTATTGGTTCCGACACTTATCATAGCTGTGCTGATGATGTTTGTGGCTCGTCCGCTGGCTTGCTTCGTGACGCTACTCCCCTTTCGCCAGCTATCCTTCAAGGCTCGCCTCTTTACCTCTTGGGTCGGTCTACGTGGGGCGGCGCCCATCCTCTTTGCCACCTATCCCGTACTAGCTGAGGTACCCCAGTCCAATCACATATTTACCATCGTCTTTGTCATTACACTGGTATCGCTCATCTGTCAGGGCATGACGATCACCCCCGTAGCTCGTGCGCTGCATCTCGCTGAGCCTGCTCCCCCTGAGGGCTACTTCATGGGTGTCGAGATCCCTGAGGAGACCAATACAAGCATGGAGGAGCGTGTTGTCGTAGAGGAGATGCTCTCCGAGGGGCATCTGCTTAAGGACTTAGCACTCAATCCCGACGAACTGGTTATCCTCGTACGTCGTAATGATCGCTACATAGTGCCTAAGGGTGGACTACACCTGAACCCTAACGACATCCTGCTCATCGTCTCCGAACGGAATGAACCGGATCGCGAGTATCTAGAGATCCCTAGCGCAGACCTCTTCACTCGCTTGAGGAAGACCCTCGGACAGGTCACCATCCACAAGGGGAGGAAGAGATCTGATAGTTAAGCGGTCACACCGGCTCTCTAACCTCTAACCCCTATTTACATATCTTTACGGGGAAATTCGTCCGATACCCTCCTTTCTCGAATATCCACGTGGGAAATCTCAAATCTCCACGTGGATATTTTTTATTTTCCACGTGGGCGTCATTCATTTCCTCCGAAGTTTCATTTGATTCCTCCGAAGAATTTTTTATTCCCTACCTGGGAAATAAAAATTCTCCACGTGGGGATTTCGAAATATCCACGTGGAAATCAGTTTTCCTCGACACGGTGCCGTTTCGATATGTAGTCGGATCTAAATTATTGTAACGGGTTAGCGTTGAATTTGCCCAGTCAGGATGAAGCATCATAATCGTTTTTTCAAGAGCTACACATTGGCGACAAGCGAGGAGTAAATGAGTGCATCATATATATATCATGTGTCAGCCTGGATTTTTTACCTGTCCGTGCAATGGTTTCCACATATTTTGCTATCTTTGCTCAGGGAGTTGTGAGAGTATTGAGATGCTACTACAATACCTCCTCTTGCTATCCCATCATGGCTCTCTCTGCTTAAACAGACTCATGGAGGCACTATATGTCATCACTATACGCAACATCACTCCTCCTTGAGACCACGTTGAATACATCATAGAACCAGTACTTCATGTCTCCAACCAATCGTATCCTTAGACCTATTCAGAGGTTTACAATCCGTAAAGTAGATTCCACCGTCGTACTCTTTCTTGCGACCATCGTAGCACTTATTGTGGCCAATAGTCCTCTCAGAGATCTATACCATAATCTGCTCGCTATACCGATCAACCTGAATATCCTAGGGCTAGACATATTTCATTATCATGGCGAGCCGATGAGCTTTTTGGTTTTTGCCAATGATGTCTTGATGGTCTTCTTTTTTTTCGTTGTGGGGCTAGACATCAAGCAACAGCTTCTCGTGGGGGAGCTCTCTTCTGTCAAAAAGGCGATGATGCCTGTCGTGGGGGCTATCGGTGGTATGATCGTACCTATTCTCCTCTTTTGGCTGATTGCTCCTGCGGGTGATGCGAGCCGTGGTGCGGCTATCCCGATGGCTACAGATATAGCCTTCGTACTGGCGGTGCTGATGGTGCTGAAGGATCATGTACCCGTCTCACTGCGTGTCTTTATGACTACGCTAGCGGTGGCTGACGACATAGGCGGTATCATCGTGATAGCACTCTTTTACTCCTCTGGGATCAACCTGTTGATGCTAGGACTCGGACTGGCGGTCGTTGCCCTCTTGGCTCTCTTAGGACGATCGGGAGTACGCAATATAGTGATCTACATGATCGGACTCTTCGTCGTATGGTTCTTCTTCCTACAGAGTGGAATCCACACCACCATCGCAGGTGTCATGGTCGCTCTGACAGTACCTATGACGACCTCTGTCTCTCGTCACCAGTTGAGCCATCTCGCGGGTACGGTCTCTAAGATATTACCACATACAGAGGATGCGCAAAAGGGTCAGACCACACACCTTGATGAAGCTGATCTTGCTCTGATCAACAGCTTGCGCCAATCTGCTTCACGAGCTATACCCCCAGTACAGCGTTTAGAGCATGCGCTCACAGGTTGGGTCAACTATTTGATCTTACCTATCTTTGCATTTGTCAATGCGGGGATCGACTTCTCCACCTTTGCGATGGGTGGCATCTCAGCACTCCCCGTTGCAGTGATCTTAGGGCTATTCGTCGGCAAGCCCGTCGGCATCTTCCTCTTTACCTATGTCTACATTCGTCTCACGAAGCATCAGTGGAGTGATGGGGTCTATCCCGCCATGCTCTTTGCGGTATCTATCTTGGGTGGTATCGGCTTTACGGTCTCTATGTTTATCGCCAGTCTATCATACGATGTACATCTGCACCTAGACTGGCTCAGCGAGGCCAAGCTGGGTATCCTGACAGGTAGCCTTATCTCAGGCATCGTGGGTTACATCACGGTGCTGGCTGTAGGCAAGCGGCATCAGAAGAAACTGGCTCAAAAAGCAAACTAAACTACCCATCACTCCAAATATCCACGTGGGGAAATCGCATCTCCACGTGGGGATTTGGTGTTAAGGCTCCCATATCATTGCAGTAAGACACAACGATCGGTTATCTGCCTTGTATCAAGTTCAGTATAGCAAAAAAAAAGCAAGAGGCGACGAAGGTATTGTACCCTCGTCGCCTCTTGCGTGTGAGTTTTTACCTCTACCTTAAGAGATGACTAGATCTTTTTGATCTGATCTTGTGGTATCTCTTTCATCGGAGTAACGAGACGGTAACCCTTGCCGTGTACATTCTTGATCTCTAGCGATGGATCAGCCTGGAGGATCTTACGGAGCTTGGTCACATAGACATCCATGCTGCGTGCATTGAAGTAGTTAGCGTCAGCCCAGATAGTCTTCAGTGCATAGTCTCTCTCGAGAGTCTCGTTGGCATATACGCAGAAGAGCGTCAGCAGCTCGTTCTCCTTTGTAGTTAAGGTGAGCACCTTACCATCTTCAGTCGTCAGGGTCTGCTTCTTCGTATCGTAGAGTAGCTTGCCTAGCTGATAGAACTGCTGCTCCTCATGCTCTTCACCGATGATGCGTCGCATGATCGCAGAGATACGCGCCTCGAGCTCTTGCATGCTAAAGGGCTTCGTGATGTAGTCGTCAGCTCCGAGCTTGAAGCCACGCAGTACATCTTTCTTTTGATCCTTTGCAGTGACAAATATAATGGGGATATTGGGTTTAGCAGCGCGTATTTGCTTAGCCAGCTCGAACCCATCCATCTTGGGCATCATGACATCGATAAGGCAGAGCGCATACTCTTCCTTACCAAAGGCCTCTAGCCCCGTTTCACCATCTGTAAAGAGGTCTACCTCATAGTCCTTTGCTATAAGGTACTCTTGAAGCATCAAGCCTAAGCTCTCATCGTCTTCGCAGAGGAATACTTTAATCTCTTTCTTGTTCATAGCTGTATTTGATTTATTGTGAATTATCTAGCTTCTTATTAGTTAGATGTTCTTGTTAGTTAGATGTTCTTGTTAGTTAGATGTTCTTGAATAAGATTCGTTTACTTTTTCTTGTTATGCATTTTAGAATCACCCTCTACTAGGAAGGGAATGCGGAGAGACATCTTAGTGCCCTCTCCGAGCTTACTAAAGACTTTAACCTCGCCTCCCATACCTTGAATAGCCCGCTGTACGTAGGCCAGACCAAGACCAAAGCCCTTGACGTCATGGCGATCACCCGTATGGACGCGATAGAACTGATCGAAGATATGCCCCCTATCTTGACGAGAGATACCGATACCATTATCCTGTATATCTATAATAAGGTAGGTGTCATCGTTGCGCGTGGAGAGCGTGATGATCGGTGGCACATCCACCTTGCAATACTTCAGACTATTGTCTATCACATTAGATATAACGTTCTGAAAGGCGATTTTATCACAAAAGACTCTATGACGCTCAGCCTCTAGAGCTAGCACAAGCTCTCCATGAGCCTCTGTGATCTTCATACCATAGGCACTACTTAGATCTCTAATCTCCTCGTGCGCATCTAGCTCGACAGGATAAATCTTGAGCACCCCACGCTCCATCGTCGAGGACTGCAAGACCTGATCTACTAATAGCGTGAGCCTATCTACCTCCTTAAGCATGGTCTGGGTGATGCGTTTGCGTCTCTCCTCAGACTCCTCTACAGAGGGATCTTCAAGCATCTCACAGGCTAGACGTATAGAGCTCACGGGTGTCTTAAGCTCATGAGTCATGTTGCTCACAAAGTCCTTACGCTCACGCATGTAGTGCTGCTGCCGTACGAGGATTGCAATGGCCAGCACGCTCAGTATCACGATCACCACGAGCGTAGCAATTGGAGGGATCGTATAGATTAGATTACCCATGTGATGGCTGTGATTTGTGAAGATCAACTCAATATAGGGCAGGTTTGATTCGTCTGGTGTATCCATATAGGAGTTAGATCGGACGAAAAGATCCCTCCGCAATACTAGCGGAGCCTTTCGTGAAGGGTCGTAAGTGTCTGGTACCGTCGTGTAAACTGCCTGCCCACTACGATCATAAAGGGTAAACTCAAACTTCTCCGTAATACCTACCAGCCCCAGCTCACGCACCAGTGCACTCTGCAAGAAGTCTACATTGACCCTCTGTCTAAGAGGCTGATCATTGCGCTCTAGGATAGTGCGTAGTACCGCCTCATCGAGGAGGCTGCGGTGGTAGAAGTACGTGTTGAGCAACTTACTCTGCAATACGTTAGCATGCTCTGTGCCTTGCCTATTCACACGAGCTTGTGCCCATGGCGGACAGGTCGCACGCTCAGCATTGCCGTAGCCATTCCACACCTCGCTACCATCAGACATATAGCTCGACGAGAAGGCACTAGATGCGACATCCGGATGCTGGAGCGTATCATCACTCAGCCCTAGTCTCTGCACATCGTCTTGTGTGAGTACTGAACGTAGCTGACGCTCGACCTCATCTTGCTCCAACGAGAGAGAGACCTCATCCAATGCTCTCTGAGCCAAAGTCTCAAAGTAGTCATTGTATAGCTCAGTGACATAGCTGAAGTTTCTCAACTGCATCAAGATAGATGCTGTAGCAATAGTCACTAGCAAGATGATTATAGTCCAGATAGTTCGCTTTCCCACGTTAGTTACTTTCTTATCGTACGCAAGTAAGACATCTCATCAGAGCTTGATCTGATCTATGTGTATGAGTTCATCTAGATCGATCGTCGTCACGCTGCCATAGGGTAGGATCTGAGCAAAAGCTTCTTGTAGCGTGATGCGACCCGCCATAGCTCTCACAGCGTTGATGACACCGCCATGGGAGAAGAGGAGTACCCGCTGAGCTCCTGATGTGTAGAGCTCATCAAGTAGCTCTGCGACACGCTGTGATAAGTCCCGTAGCGACTCACCACGAGGGGCTGGCTGCTCGATGAAGTACTCGAAGAAAGCTGCTACCTCCTGCTCTTCCTTTAGGATGCTGTCCCAATGCTTCCCCTCCCAATCGCCAAAGTTCATCTCCTTCAGACGGTCGTCTACCTCTATATTGGTACCCTGGGGTACACAGTGCTGCGCCAGCTTGAGCGCACGAGACAATGGACTAGAGAGGATGCGGTCATATAGAGACAGGTCAATCTGAGCAGCCACACGAGGCGCCTCCTCGGCAAATGTGTCTGCCAGCGGTATATCTGTATTACCATAGCAGATGACCTGCCACTCAGGTGATACAGCGGTATGTCTGACCAATGTTATCTGCATCCTTTCGTTCCTTTTGATCTATTCATATCCAGCGACATGATAGGTGATAGACTCACCACCTATCGTCATTGTTAAAGTCTTTGCCTCGGTTGTCACGTCGACGACCATGGGCATCACCGCCTTTGGCTTTGTAAGGTTTATTGCCTTTGGGGCCTTTAGGATGTCCCTTAGACTCTCTAGGCTCATCACCATATCGGTCTGACCTCATTCTCTTGGGGCCAGACTTGGCAGGACGATTAGAGCGTCCGCCACCTCGTGGGGCGTATTCTCGAGCAGCATCTCTGGTCTCTCGCTCTTCCTGCTGAGCCTCTAGGTAGTGCTTCATCGAGAGTGCCTCACGCAAGATGTCGTTGACAGGGAGCTCCTCACCGTCTAGCGTCACGATATCATCCTCTACCACGAAATCCGTTAGCTCAGCTCGCTCGCCATTGAGCGTGACACGCCCAGCGACGATGTACTTCTCCACTTCACGGCGCGATCCGATACCTGCATCGCTCAGAAGTTTGTTGATACGCAAACTCATGATTCAGTCGTTATATCTAAAGTTTAGTTCATTGATTACTTCGATCCATGTAGCTATAGCTTGATCTCCTCTATAGCGTGTTGCATACGTCGTACGCTCTCGGGGATGCCCAGCAGGTATATGATCTCATGAATACGTGCGCCACGTGGTGCTCCCACCAGTGCCATACGTATACCGTTCATCACCTTACCCATAGGTAGCTCATCACCATTGATCTTGTCGTAGAGAGCCTGCTCGATCGTGTCTAGTGATGCTTCACTCGGGAGTCCCTCGAGGAGGGTGATCATCTGCTGTAAGTAGCCAGGTGTCTCTGCCTTCCAGTGCTTCTTGAGTCCCTTAGCGTCGTACTCGGTGGGAGCTACGAAGAAGTAAAGCACCTCGGGGAGTAAGTCGGGCAACAGTTGCGCCTTATCACGGACCGTCAGGAGTACATCTCCGAGCAACTCATCCGAAGGATTCAAGCCACGCTCGCTGAGAGCTGGGCGTATATAAGCTATGAGACGCTCTACGGGGACGAGCTGTATGTACTGGTGGTTGAACCACTTGGCCTTTTCAAAGTCAAAGCGAGCACCGCTCTTGCTACAACGATCTAGCGAGAAAGCTGAGATCAGCTCAGACGAGATAGACTTTTGCGGATCTGCAAAAAGCTCTTGATCGGTACCGGGATTCCACCCTAGTAGTGCTAAGAAGTTGTTCACAGCCTCTGGCAGGTAACCCTGCTCACGATAGCCCATCGATATAGAGCCATCCTCCGGACTGCGCCACTCTAGCGGGAAAACTGGGAAGCCCAGCTTATCCCCATCGCGCTTACTCAGCTTACCACTACCCTGAGGCTTCAGGAGGAGCGATAGGTGTGCAAACTGAGGCATCGAGTCCTGCCAGCCAAAAGCCTCATAAAGCAAAACATGCAGCGGTGCACTAGGGAGCCACTCCTCGCCACGGATCACATGCGTGATCTGCATCAAGTGGTCATCGACGATATTGGCTAGATGGTAGGTAGGCAGGTCGTCTGCACTCTTGTAGAGGACTTTGTCGTCTAGCTGCGTGGAGCTGATGACCACCTTGCCACGGATCAAGTCATCGACCTCAACCTCGCGGTCGGGGTCTACCTTAAAGCGCACCACATACTCCTCACCAGACTCTAGCAGACGAGTCACCTCCTCGCTAGGTAGCGAGAGGCTATTGCGCATCTTAGAGCGGGTAGAGGCGTCATAGCTAAAGTTGGGCATCTCTTCGCGAGCCTGCTCTAGCTCCTCCACGGTATCAAAGGCATAGTACGCTGCGCCACGCTCTATGAGCTGCTGCACATACTCCCGATAGATGTCCCGCCTCTCACTCTGACGATAGGGGCCGTAAGGCTGATTGGTACTACCGATCCCCTCGTCGATCTCTATCCCTAGCCACTGTAGAGCCTCGATGATGTAATCTTCAGCTCCAGGCACAAAGCGCTTGCTATCCGTATCCTCTATACGCAGCACCATAGTGCCACCATGATGACGTGCGAAGAGATAATTAAAGAGTGCTGTCCGCACGCCTCCGATGTGTAGGGGACCCGTGGGACTAGGCGCAAATCTAACTCGAACCATTGCTGTTACTATTTATTACTATTGTCTGCTGCTTACTCAGCCCTTTAGTTTGTTTCTGTATTAGTAGCACACAAGCTTAGAGAGCTCCTTGTGCCGATTCTTTATAAACGTGCCACAAAGATAGTAAAAAGTGAGGTCTCACTCTACTAGTTCGGCTGTGCAACATCGAAAAGCGACAAGAGTTTGGATTTTTCACTACCTTTGGAGAGCTAAAACCATTATGTTAACGACTTATCTTAACCTAATCAGATGAACACACCATTACTAAATGCTCAGGGCAAACTAATGCTAGCGACCATACAGGGCTACGATCGCCCAGGCGTGACCGCTTCGCTCATGAGCATCCTCGCAGAGCATGGCGCATATATCCTAGACATCGGCCAGTCCGACATACATAGTCACCTCAACCTGGGCATCCTCTTCCAGATGAACGAGAATGACTCAGGCTCTGTACTGAAGGATCTACTCTTCAAGGGGTACGAACTTGATGTACAGATACGCTTTACCCCTATCTCTACAAACGAATATGGAGAGTGGGTCAATGCCCAAGGCAAAAATCGCTACATCATCACCGTCGTAGCGCGCAAGATGACAGCTGAGATGCTATCGGCTGTGGCTGGCGCGGCTGCCGATCAGGGGCTTAACATTGATAACATCCGCCGCCTCACGGGTCGTATTCCGCTAGACCCAATGCAGCAGGCACCGATGGCGAGCATCGAGTTCTCCATGCGTGGCAATATCAAGGATGTTCACACCTTCCAGCTAGACCTCCTACAGATGAGTGGCGAGCTTGATATGGACATATCCTTCCAGAGGGAGAGTATGTTTCGCCGTATGCGTCGCCTGATCTGCTTCGATATGGACTCGACACTGATTCAGACCGAGGTGATCGACGAGCTGGCTATGAGAGCTGGCGTGGGCGACCAAGTCAAGGCAATCACCGAGCGAGCTATGCGCGGTGAGATAGACTTCATCGAGAGCTTTACAGAGCGTGTCGCTCTGCTCAAGGGGCTCGACGTCTCTGTCATGGAGGATATAGCGCACCACCTCCCCATTACCGAAGGGTGTGAGCGACTCATGCGCACGCTCAAGGTGATGGGCTACAAGACCGCCATCCTCTCAGGAGGCTTCACCTACTTCGGCCATTACTTGCAGAAGAAGTTTGACATAGACTATGTCTACGCCAACGAGCTAGAGGTGGCCGATGGCAAGCTCACGGGTCGCTACGTAGGCGACGTGGTCGATGGGCGACGCAAGGCTGACCTGCTTCGCTTGATCGCTCAGGTAGAGCGTGTGGACCTCATGCAGACGGTAGCTGTAGGCGATGGTGCCAACGATCTACCTATGCTCTCGCTCGCTGGACTAGGTATCGCTTTCCACGCTAAGCCCAAGGTCAAGGCAAGTGCCGAGCAGCGCATCTCGTCTGTCGGTCTCGATGGCATCCTTTACTTCCTTGGCTACAAGGACTCGCTCTTTGATGAGCAGATGATCGAGTGCATGAAGGATGGCACCTGCTCGACACTCTTCCCCAAAAACTAATCGTCTAACCCTTTACTCCCCCATAATACATGATACGTCATTGCGTCATCTTCACGCTACAACTACCAGGCTCCGCTGAGGAGCAGCAGGCTCATCTGAAGAAGATCGAGCAACTCCTCGAAGACCTCCCCGAGCAGATCCTCGAGCTGGAGTCGATGGAAGTCTTCTTCAACTGCAACCCCAGCGAGGAGTCTACCTTCATGCTTCAAGCTGATGTAGATGATCTAGAGGCTCTCTCGGCTTATGCCACACACCCCGCTCATGTCCAGATAGTAAATGACCTTATCAAGCCGTACAAAGTGGGTCGCACTTGCATTGATTATAAGTTGCACGACCATTATCCTCACTAACGCTATGTGTAGAGAAACCGCACAGCCTCAAGAGCTAGACACCGTCTACCTCGCTGGGGGGTGCTTCTGGGGTATGCAAGCCTTCTTTGAGGAGGTCGACGGAGTCATCTCTACCGAGGTAGGCTATGCCAATGGCACGCTCAGTCGGCAGCCCTCTTACGAAGAGGTCTGTACAGGCGAAACGGGCTTTGCAGAGACACTGCAGGTAGTTTACGACGCAGGGCGTGTACCGCTCAGCTTTATCCTAGAGCGCTACTTCACCGTCATCAACCCCACCACGCTCAACCGCCAAGGAGCCGACCAAGGCACGCAGTACCGAACCGGTATCTACTATACGAAGAAGGAGCAGCGACCGATCATTGAGAAGGCGCTCACTTCGCTACAGCAGGCTTATGCCGACTCCGTCGTGGTCGAGTGCAAACCTTTGGACAATTACTACCCCGCTGAGCAATACCATCAGGAGTATCTGCGCAAGAACCCGGGAGGCTACTGTCATATCGGCCGTACGCAGATAGCGCGTGAGAGCTACGTACGCTACGTAGACCACGAGGCACTTCGCAAGCGTCTCACGCCGATGCAGTATCACGTGACGCAGGAGGCTGGCACGGAGCCTCCCTTTGACAATGAGTACTACGACCTCACTGAGGCGGGTATCTACGTGGACGTTGTCTCTGGCAAGCCACTCTTTCTCAGCTTAGACAAGTTTGACTCAGGTTGCGGTTGGCCTGCCTTTGCGAAGCCTATTGACGACCAACTGATCAAGGAGTCGACCGACCGCTCACACGGCATGGTGCGTACGGAGGTGCGTAGCAAAGACTCGGACGCTCACCTCGGGCACCTCTTTGAGGATGGCCCCGTCGAACTAGGCGGACTGCGCTACTGTATCAATAGTGCTGCGCTGCGCTTCATTCCCCTAGACAGCCTAGAGGCTGAGGGGTATGGCGACTACCTGCGCTACTTCAAGAAGTAACTGTGACAAGGGTCCTACACCTCAGCACTTATGGGGCTAATAGCGGTGCTGGCATCGCAGCACTACGACTGCTAGAGGCTGAGCGGAGTTACGGCTTAGGGGCTGAGCTACTGCTCATGGCTCCGAACTTGGAGACCCTAGCTGGGGTGCACGCCCTTGGCAATGATCGGAGACTTTACCGAGCTTGGCAATGTAAGCTCTGGAGCGAGCGCGCCATCGTTGCCCTGCTCAACGGCTTCAACCGTGAGCAAACTTTCAAAACATCTCTAGGCCGACTCGGCATCTCTATGCGTGCCCTGCGCCCCTACCTCGCAAAGGTGGATCTCATCCATCTGCACTGGACGCAGCACGCCTTCCTCTCGCTCCGCACCCTCGAGGAGCTCTGCAAGCTCGGGCTACCCGTCGTAATCACACTCCATGACTATTGGTGGGCGCAGGGCATCGAGCAGATGGCGACTAAGCCTGGCGAACTGTCAGCCCCCCTGCGCCGACTAGACCGACAAGTTCGGCAGCGCAAAGCGGAGCTAATGGCGCACTACCCTATTCACTGGGTCACTGTCTCCAGTAACCTTGCCAATGAGGTGTCACGCTCCCCCATCGTACCCCGCCTAGGCATCAGCACCATCGGCAACGTCCTCTCCGATCAGTACTATCAGCAGGCACAGAGCCAAGGAAGCCGAACCACCAATGAGCAGGCACCTTATCAGATTCTCTTCGTAGCGACGCGTGTGGACGACCCGATCAAAGGGTGGAGCTACCTCACCGAAGCCATGCGACAACTCGCCGATCTGGCAGGCGAGCAGAGAGCGCAAATGCGACTCACACTCGTCGGCGCCCTCTCCGACCGCACACTCCTCAAGCAGATCCCCATCCCCGTAAAGCATCTGGGCAACATTTCCGATGCGGAGCGACTACGCTCACTTTACGCTGAGAGCTCCGTCCTCATCTCAACCAGCGAGCGCGAGAGTTTTGGCCAGACACTCCTAGAGTCACTTGCCTGCGGTACGCCCGTCATTGCCAGAGACTCGGGAGGTCCCGCAGATATAGTCATCGATGGAGTCAATGGAGCCCTCGTGGCGCACGACAAACCGCAAGAGATGGCGACCGCTCTCTGGCAGCACTTCACCGAAGCCACAGCTTATCAGCCCGAAGCGTGCCGAGCATCTGCCCTGCGCTTTGCCCCCACCGCTATTGCCCAGCAGTATGCCCAGCTTTACGCACAGTTAATAGATGACACCCAGCGAGCAAACTCATGACCACCACGCCCCTACTAACCATCATCACCATCTGCTACAATGCGGAGGCAACCATAGCACCCACGCTGCGTAGCCTTGCCGAGCAAAGTGACCAGAGCTTTGAGTACCTCGTCATAGACGGAGCTTCCCAAGACAAGACGCTCTCGCTCGTCCAGACACTCTACCCTCGTGCTACCGTCCACTCCGAGCCCGATCATGGGCTATACGATGCGATGAATAAAGGGTTGCGTCATGCCACCGGCACCTACATTTGGTATCTCAATGCGGGCGATACGCTCCGCACGCCCGACACGGTCCGCACCGTCTGCGCTACTCTTGAGACGCACCAGCCCGACCTCCTCTATGGCGACACGATGATTGTAGACGGTGCTTACCAAGACCTCCATCCTCGTCGGTTGCGCCCGCCCCATCAGTTGACGCAGCACTCCTTTGCCAATGGTATGCTCATCTGCCACCAAGCTTTCATACCACGACGCAAGCTCGCTCCGCTCTACGACCTGCGCTATCGCTACTCGGCAGACTACGACTGGTGCATCAACATCATCGACGCCATCCATAGCCAGTACCGCATCGACGACTATCTCGTCAACTACCTCAACGAGGGGGTCACCACACGCAACCACCGCGCCTCGCTCCTCGAGCGGCTCCGCATCATGGCTCGGCGGTACGGCTGGTTCACCGCCCTGACACGACACGTCAGCTTCCTCTTCTGTCGTCAGCGATAAGAGTGGCTTCATAGCCCCTGCTGTCACAATTGCAGAGCAAACTATCTGCAACTTATGTCCATGACGCAAGAGACGTCAGGGTGGACTCATTATATATAGTGTGTCAGCCCCGCCCTCTAACCTCTAACCTCTAGTCTCCATTTACATATCTTTACGGGGAAATTCGTCCGATTCCCTCCTTTCTCGAATATCCACGTGGAGAATCTCAAATCTCCACGTGGATATTTTTTCTTCCCCACGTGGGGGCGAATCATTTCTTCCGAAGTTTCATTTCATTCCTCCGAAGTTTCATTTCATTCCTCCGAAGAATTTTTTATTCTCCACCTGGAGATTTCGAAATATCCACGTGGAAATCAGTTTTCCCCGACACAGCACCGTTTTGATATGTATTCGACTCTAAATTATCGTAACGAGCTGGCGTCGAATTTGCCCAATCAGGGCTGATGTATTATAATTGCTCTTTTAGGAGCTACAGATAACAACC
Source organism: uncultured Porphyromonas sp. (assembly GCF_902489635.1). GTDB lineage: Bacteria > Bacteroidota > Bacteroidia > Bacteroidales > Porphyromonadaceae > Porphyromonas. The sequence continues at coordinate 84,929 of NZ_CABUAN010000001.1, forward strand.
AGCGAGAAATAGAGAGGCAGATGAGGTCATCGTATCTAATGCGTCAGCCCTGTTGAAGCCCGTCCCTCCTCCCGCCTAGTCGGATAAATGTGGTATATTTGCAAACAATACAAGCAGATTTGCGCAATAGATAGCTAATATCGCTTATATGAAAGAAGACAATTACGACTTTGTAGAGACCGACCTGCCCAACGTTGGACCTGGGGGCATGGTCATTCCTCTGCCGAACGTTATAGATGAAAATGAGATACTTGACGATGAGCATGACGCTCTTCTGTCACCACTGTTAGGAAGCACCTATCCCGTGCTACCTGTCTTTAATGCCGTCCTCTTTCCCTGCGTCTTGCAGGCAGTCATGTTGACTGAGGACAAGCAGATAGACGCCGTGAGCAACGCCATGTCCAAGGGACAATATATCGTTGCCACGACTTACATAGGATCAGACCCCGACACCCCCATCACACCAGGCTCTCTCGCCAAAGAGGGTGTACTCTGTATCGTCGAGGATATGATCCACCCCTCGCCAGACAATGTCGTAGCGATCATACGAGGCATCATACGTATCCACACCAGCAACTATACGCAGACGAACCCTTACCTGCGCTGCAGGGTTGAGTCTCCACTCGAATTACCTCATTCGGAAAGGGATCTGACGAACGACACGGAGCTTTTTGTCGCTTTCAACAAGCTGCGCTATGAGCTGATTGAACTGGTCAAAATGCGACGCATGGAGGGCGCTGAGGACTTTGTCGAGGCACTCAATGCTCAAAACAACCTCCCCTTCCTGATCAACTTTACCCCTGCTTATCTCTCTCTAACTCCTAGGGCTAAGCTGGAGCTACTCAAGATCTCCGACACGAAGCATCTCGTTATGGAGCTGATCTCCTACGTACGTCAGACGAACGAGTTGGTACAGATTAATGAGAAGATCGCAAAGCAGACCCAGTCGGACATGGACGAGATGCAGCGCAAGCACTTCTTAGAGCAGCAGATACGCACCATTAGAGAGGAGCTAGGCGAGAGCGACTTTGCCGACCAAACCATTGAGGAGCTACGTGAGGCAGCTACGAAGAAGAAGTGGAGTGAAGCGGTACAGAAGACCTTCGACCGTGAGCTAGGCAACCTAGAGCGCATCCCGACACAGGCTCCCGAATACTCCATACAGCTACAGTACCTGCGTCTGATGATCGACCTACCATGGCAGGAGTATAGCCAGGATCAGTTTGACCTCAAGCATGCGGAGGAGATACTAAACCGTGACCACTTCGGTCTAGAGCGTGTCAAGGAGCGTATCCTAGAGCATCTAGCCGTCATCAAGCTCAAGAACGATCTCAAGTCCCCGATACTCTGTCTCTATGGTCCTCCTGGTGTGGGTAAGACTTCGCTGGGCAAGAGCATCGCCGAGAGCCTCGGACGTAAGTATGTGCGCATCTCCCTCGGAGGTCTGCACGATGAGGCGGAGATACGTGGACACCGACGCACCTATATAGGAGCGATGTGCGGACGTATCATAGACAGCATCAAGAAGGCGGGCACAGGCAATCCCGTCTTCGTACTAGACGAGATAGACAAGATCTCTTCGGACTACAAGGGCGACCCCGCAGCCGCACTCCTAGAGGTGCTAGATCCGGAACAGAATGTGGCCTTCCATGATAACTACCTAGACGTAGACTATGACCTGAGTAAGGTACTCTTCATAGCTACCGCGAATACGCTCAGCACTATCTCTCGTCCGCTCCTAGATCGTATGGAGCTGATTCAGGTGTCGGGCTATCTGCTGGAGGAGAAGGTCGAGATAGCTCATCGTCATCTCGTACCTAAGGAGCTGGAGGCGCACGGACTAACGAGCGAGCAGTTTGCCATAGACACAGCTGCGCTAACCTATCTCATCGAGGGCTATACCCGAGAGAGTGGCGTGAGGTCGCTACAGAAGAACCTCGCAGCACTCATGCGTAAGCAGGCTAAGCGTGTCGCCATGGGACAGAAGTACAGCGTGCAGATCACTCCTGAGATCATACAGCAAGACCTACGCACACCACCCTACACACGAGACATCTGGCAAGACTTTGGCATGCCAGGCATCGTCACGGGTCTAGCGTGGACTGAGGTGGGTGGCGAGATACTTTTCATCGAGAGCTCCACACATCGTGGTAAGGAGGGCAAGGTGACACTCACGGGCAACCTAGGAGATGTGATGAAAGAGAGTGCCGTCATAGCTCTAGACTATATCAAGGCACACTGCGAGGAGCTGCAGATACCTGAGAGCACCTTTGACAAGCTGGAGATACACCTACACGTCCCCGAGGGAGCTATCCCCAAGGATGGCCCGAGTGCTGGTATCACCATGGCCACCTCGCTGGTTTCGACCTTGACCAGGCGCACGGTGAAGCCTCGCATCGCTATGAGCGGCGAGATAACGCTCACAGGGCGTGTACTCCCCGTAGGAGGCATCAAGGAGAAGATCTTAGCAGCCAAGCGGGCTGGTGTCAAGACGCTGATCCTGAGCAAAGAAAATGAGAAGGACATCCTAGACATCAAGCCTATATACATTGAGGGCTTGACCTTCTCCTATGTAGAGACGATCAAGGAGGTGCTAGACCTTGCTCTCAACGACTAGCCCCCTTCACCCTAAAGCTTTAGAGTCTATGAATACAGAGCAGCAGTATCATCAGGTAGTTGCAGAGTGTAGGACGCTTTTCGCCCAAAAGCTACACGACTATGGAGCTTCGTGGCGCATACTACGCCCCTCCTCACTCACAGATCAGATCATGATCAAGGCACTACGCATACGCTCCCTAGAGACCAAAGCGGAGCAACGTGTCGATGAGGATGTGGACAACGAATATATCGGTATCGTCAACTATGGCATCATCGGTCTCATACAGCTAGATCGCACACCGAGCGACAAGCCCGACTTATCGCCCGAAGAGGCACTCGAGCTATACGACCAGCTCATCGAGGAGACTTACCAGCTGATGGCCGACAAGAACCATGACTACGACGAGGCGTGGCGCAAGATGCGCATTAGCTCGATAACGGACATCATACTGACGAAGGTCTTCCGCACCAAGGAGATCGAAGACCTCGCCGGCAAGACCCTCGTGAGCGAAGGCATAGCGGCTAACTACCAGGATATGATAAACTACGCTATCTTTGCATTGATCAAGTTACGCTTTGACTAAGGTATAGTATACGCCATTTATAGATAACCCTATGAGCCGTCAACGAGTCCAATATATCCTATCCGAACTCTCCCGCATCATACTAGTGGCTCTGCTACTCTTCTCGGGATTTGTCAAGGGAGTAGACCCTATGGGAGGGGCCATCAAGATAGAGGAGTACCTCAGAGTGATGGGGCTGGGGAGCTGGAGAGCTATGGCTCCGGCTCTTTCGGTCGCACTCTGCTCCTTTGAATTTCTCCTCGGGGCTTTTCTCTTAATGGGACTGTGGAGGAGGATCACAGTATGGGCTACCACTATCTTTATGGGCGTGATGACGCTCTTGACGCTCTATCTAGCTCTCTTTAACCCTATCAGCGATTGTGGATGCTTTGGTGATGCGCTCAAGCTCACCAACTGGCAGACCTTTGGTAAGAACGTCTTCTTCATGGCGATCACGATCGTTTACCTCCTGACCTATCGCAAGGCAAGTCGTCCTTTACGAGGCACAACAGCATTTGTGGCAGAGGCCTTACTCCTCTTAGGCTGGGGCATTTTCGTGGGAGGGAACTTAAGGCATCTACCGCTCATCGACTTTCGCCCCTACAAGATCGGAGCTTCGCTGCGAGAGCTGACCATGATCCCTGAAGACGCTCCTCAAGAGGAGATCGAGTACCTCTTTATCTATGAGAAGAATGGACTGCGGGAGACATTCAACATGGAGGACCTCCCCGACTCTACATGGACCTACATTGACCGCCAAGAGCGAGTCATCAAGGAGGGCTACAAGCCTCCCGTCATGGACTTTGCGATCTATGCCGGCGGCTCTCAGCAAGCGACAGAGCGTGAGGTAACCCAGACGATGCTACTCAATGAGAGTCCGCAGATATGGGTTATAACGCCAAACTGGGAGACGACGCCCATACAGATCGGGCGTAAGCTCAACGCACTCTATGACTGGGCCGAGTCTGTCGGCATCGCTATGTACGGCATCTCTGGCAGTACAGCCGAAGAGCGTGGACGCTGGCGCAATAAGACGGCAGCCGCCTACCCGCTCTACTTCTGCGATGGTACAATCATCAAGACCATGGCACGGGCTCAGCCCTCTGTCATGCTTATCTCTGACGGAGTCATCCTAGACAAGAAGGCGGCTCGAGACTTGCCTGACGAGTATACAGACAAGGATTACGAAAAGCTCTCCTCCATGCTACGACAAGCACCTCACGCAGGACTACACCTAGAGCGTTGGGGGCTCCTCGTTGCCTGGATAGTCTTTTGCCTTGTTATGCTGATCCAAAGCATCCAGTGGGAGGATAAGGCTAAGTACTCCGAGTATCAAATCAAGACTAAATAATCAATACACATATATCATGGACAAGAGAACACTCATCGTAGCTGGGAACTGGAAGATGAACATGACCCTCGACGCAGGGCTCCAGCTCATCACGGATATCAAAGAGCAGGTGGCAAAGCTCAACAATCCCTGCAAGGTAATCCTAGCTCCACCCTACATTCACCTAGGAGCGATGAAAGGACTACTCGCTGGGAGCAACATCGAGTACGCTGCGCAGGACTGCTCAGCACACGAGGCTGGAGCTTACACAGGTGAGGTATCTGCTGAGATGATACGCTCCTGTGGTTGTACCTACGTCATCATCGGGCACAGCGAGCGTCGTGCTTATCACAAGGAGAGTGCCGAGCTACTAGCTCAGAAGATCGATCAGGCTCTCGCTTATGGGCTGAAGGTCATCTTCTGCGTTGGCGAGCAGCAAGCAGAGCGTGAAGGCAATCGCTACTTCGAGGTAGTCGATGAGCAGCTACGTGGTTCCCTCGGTCATCTCTCACACGAGCAGATGGCGCAGATCGTCATCGCTTACGAGCCTGTATGGGCTATCGGCACAGGCTTGACAGCAACACCAGAGCAGGCGCAGGAGATGCACCAGCACATTCGTCAGACGGTAGCATCGCTCTTTGACCAGAAGCTCGCAGATCTCACTACGATCCTCTATGGTGGTAGCTGTAAGGCTTCAAACGCTGATGCTCTCTTCTCACAGCCCGACGTCGATGGCGGACTCATCGGAGGAGCTGCCCTCAAGGCTGATACATTCTTACCCATTATCACAGCAAACAAATGAGGCTTTTAGCGTCCATCAGGCATTCGCTCGTCCTACTCTTGAGTGTGACCATACTCTCTGGCTCACTTGTGGCACAGGAGCGCACTCAGGGGCAGGACATCTTTGCCCAGATAACGACACAAACCAGTGGGGGCCAGGTGACTATCACTCAGCCCAGCTGGTTGCGTGCTCTCGTGGGGAAGACCTTTCACGCCCCAGGTAGCGTCATCACAGGATATCGCATACAGATCTATACGAGCAATATGCGCGGAGCTAAGCAGGAGGCCTACCGCTTAGCCAGTCAGATAAGGGGGGCAGCGCCTGAGCTCTCTTCTTACGTCACTTATAGCGCACCCTTCTGGCGTCTATCGATCGGAGACTACTCTTCGCGACAAGAAGCTCAGCAGCAGCTCAATGCTCTGCGTGCCTCCCACCCACGCTTAATGCGAGAAGCATACATCGTGCGGGAGAAAGTGCGAGTACGCTGAGATTTACTCAGAGTAGCTACCCATAGACTTATCATCGAATTCTTTTTTCTGAAAACCATCTTACATACATGGAAGAGCCCCAGCACATATTACACACTGATCAAAACTACGTGGTCAACGACTTCCTACCTGATCCACAACTAGAGAGAATGAAAGAGCACGTCAAGGCACTCATCACAGAGCTAGGCGAAGACCCGACACGCGAAGGGCTGCTCAAGACTCCCGAGCGAGTCTCCAAGGCACTCCACTTTCTCACCAAGGGCTATCAGGAAGATCCCTTAGCGATCCTACGTGCTGCTACATTTAGAGAGGATTATCAGCAGATGGTCATCGTACGGGATATAGACTTTTACTCCCTCTGCGAGCATCACATGCTACCTTTCTTTGGCAAGGTACACGTAGGCTACATCCCCAACAAGTATATCACGGGGCTCAGCAAGATACCGCGTATCGTTGACGTCTTCGCCCGTCGCCTACAGGTACAGGAGCGACTGACCACACAGATCAAAGACTGCATCCAGCAGGCACTCTCACCATTAGGCGTCATCGTCGTCATCGAGGCTCAGCACATGTGTATGCAGATGCGTGGCGTACAGAAGCAAAACTCACTCACCACGACGAGCGACTTCACGGGAGCCTTCAAAGAGTCGAAGACTCGCGAGGAGTTTTTCAACCTAGTGCGTAGAGGTTAGCTGGGCATAGTCATTTAGTTCACACAGCACGACATTTTCTTTATGATACATCACTATCACGTAAGCTCCGAGGCTGAGGAGACCTTCTCTCTAGACTTTGAGATACAAGCTGATGCTACCTTTGCACAGCTTATGGATCTGCTGATCGACACGCTCGACTTCGATCCAGCATCGATTGGTATGTTTTACCTTTGCGATGATCGTTGGCAAAGTATAGGACAGGTAGCCTCCAGCGACTTCTTTGAGACCGATGCCGGCAATCAATATGAGATCGAAAGCTCTCGCCTAGAGGATCTACTTGACGAGACGGGAGCTCGGATGCGTTACCTCTATGATCTCTTTGAGGATCGCTATCTACGCCTTCAGCTAGTCAAGATACATAGTGGCTCGCTGTCCAGCCCTGAGATCATCTCTCTAGAGGGCAAGAAGCCTCGACAGACCGATCCCGATGAATTTGTTGGAGGTCTGGGCGGTGACGCGCTCTCTGGCGATGCTCCCTTAGGGATGATGGACGAAGCCTTCGACGAGGAGCTCTTTAACGCTGATGAACTCTCTAGCGATGGCTTTAGCATCGTAGATGAAGAGTAAGAGTTAGCTTTCCTCTCCGATGAGCGGCTGCCCTAGCAAACTAAAGGAGGTCTCCCCTACACTGATCGTACTCACAGGAGCTACAGGTGTAGGGAAGACCTCCTTTGCTATAGCAGTGGCGCATCATCTAGGCTCCCCCTCCCAGCCCCTACCTATCCTCTCGGCAGACTCTCGACAGATATATCGTGGCATGCCAATCGGCACCGCCACCCCAACGGAAGAAGAGCGGCGACTGGCTCCTCATTACTTCGTAGCGACCCATGAGATCACCGAGCAGTATAGTGCCGGACGCTATGAGCTGGAGGTGATGGAGTGCCTAGAGCAACTCTTTCGGGAGCAACCCGTCGTCATCCTTTGCGGTGGTTCTATGCTCTACATCGACGCTATCTGTAGTGGAATAGATGACATTCCCCCCGTTGATCCAGAGGTGCGAGCGCAACTTCACGAGCGTTATCAGAGAGAAGGGCTAGCAGGCATCCTCGCTGAGTTACAGCTCGTCGACCCGCTTTACTATAATAAGGTAGACCACTGCAATCATCGTCGTGTGATGCATGCGCTAGAGGTGTATCTCAGCAGCGGGGCACCACTCTCCTCCTACCACTCAGGCGAAGATGCCGAGCGTCCCTTCCGTCTGCTCACCTATGCCTTGACACGTCCCCGTGAGGAGCTCTACCAGCGGATCAACCAGCGCGTGGAGATGATGATCGAGGAGGGCTTGGTCGAGGAGGCCAAGACGCTCTACCCTCATCGACAGCTCAATGCGCTCAATACGGTAGGATACAAAGAGCTCTTCGCACACTTCGATGGGCAGTACGATCTGACAGAGGCGGTACGTCTCATACAGCGCAACAGTCGTCACTTCGCTCGCAAGCAACTCACCTGGCAGCGTCGTCATCCTGAGTTCGCTCCGATCGATCTCTCCACACCTTGGGAGCCCCTCCTAGAGCGCATCCAGCAAGACTTACTCACACAGCCACAGACCGATAGATGAAAGCAGACAAACCCCTTCAGCCAGCCAAGCCATTGTCCCAAAGCTCTACCAAAAACACCATCAAGCAGTGGAGCGAGGAGGATCGTCCTCGGGAGAAGCTCCTCAGACTTGGTGCTCGCAACCTCTCAGATGCTGAGTTGCTGGCTATCTTCATCAACTCTGGCACGGAGCAGGACACAGCTCTAGACCTAGCTAAGAAGCTTATGACTGGTCTAGATAACGATCTAGGTCGGCTCTTAGAAATAGACCATGCCTACCTCACTGGAAGCATACCTGGAGAAAAGAAAAAGCGATTTGCCGGACTAGGCGATGCACGCGCCTGCACCATACTAGCAGCCATCGAGCTGGGACGCAGACTACGAGACACACCACCTCCTCAGCGCACGCCGATCACCTGTAGCCTAGACGCTTACCGCGTTTTACGACGTCATCTCGAGGACTTAGATCATGAGGAGCTAAGGTGCCTTTACCTAGATGCTTCGGGACGAGTCATCAAGAATGTCTTAGTTTCCTCAGGAGGCGTCAGCCACGCTGTAGCCGATCTGCGACTCATCTTGGCTCCCGCTATCACGCTCTATGCCTCGGCGATCATCCTTGCGCACAATCACCCCACGGGTCACCTACAGCCCAGTGCCGAGGACATAGACCTCACCAAGCGAGTCAAGCAGGTAGCCTCTGTCTGCAACATACGTCTCAACGACCACCTCATCCTCGGTCGTTACCACGCTTCAGTCACCTCTGATGGTGAGCGGTCGCACTATCTGAGCTTTGCGGATAGTGGTATGCTCGCATCGATCTAGCTCCACACTTGCGGTAAAAGTGCTACCTTTGTAGCATAGATCACTATCTAAACTAACACTTGAGCATGAATCGCATCAAACGCATTGGCGTACTCACATCGGGCGGTGATGCCCCTGGCATGAATGCTGCTATACGGGCCGTCGCTAGAGCCTCTCTGTACCACGGCATATCCGTATGTGGCATCATAAAGGGCTACACAGGACTTATCGAAAACAATGTCATCGAGCTTACCGTCGAGAACGTAAGCAATATCATACAGCGTGGAGGCACTATCCTCAAGACAGCACGAAGCCATGAGTTCGAGACTACCGAAGGTCGTGCTCGTGCTTACCAAGTTATCCAGGAAAATGAGATAGATGGTCTCGTCGTCATCGGTGGTGACGGCTCTCTCACCGGCGCACGACTGCTAGCCAATGAGCATAACCTGCCCATCGTAGGCATCCCCGCTACCATCGACAACGACCTCGCTGGCACAGACCTCACGATAGGTTATACGACAGCTCTCAATACCATTATGGATGCTGTCGACAAACTAAGAGACACCGCCTCAAGTCATGAGCGCATCTTCTTTGTCGAGGTCATGGGACGTGAGTCTGGATTCCTAGCACTCAATGGAGCCATCGCTACGGGGTCAGAAGGAGCTCTCATCCCCGAAGACCCAACCAGTACCGAGGCTCTCAAGAAGATGATCGAGAGTGGCTTCCGCAAGACCAAGAGTAGTAGCATCATCCTCGTCACTGAGAGCGGTGAGCGGGAGGGACAGACACTCTTCATCGCCGATGACTTCAAGCGTCGCTACCCCAAGTTTGACATTCGTGTCACCATCTTAGGGCACCTACAGAGAGGTGGTATACCATGCGCTACTGACCGTATCATGGGTAGTCGAATGGGTGCAGCTGCCGTGCAGGCACTCCTCGATGAGCAGCGCAATGTGATGATCGGCTACGACAACGATGAGATCGTCTACGTACCTTTTGTCAAGGCGACCAAAAAGCAAAAGCGCATCGACCCCGACCTCATCGACTTGCTACACATGCTCTCTATCTAAAGAAGCTCCCCTTTTGAGTACACTACTCAACAAGCTACACAGCTGGTACCAAGAGAATCATCGTAAGCTACCCTGGCGAGACATAGACGACCCCTATCGTATATGGCTCAGTGAGGTGATCCTACAGCAGACGCGGATAGATCAGGGGACGAGCTACTACTTACGATTTGTCGACCACTACTCCACCGTCTCAGACCTCGCAGCTGCACCGCTTGACGAGGTGCTCAAGCTCTGGGAGGGGCTGGGCTACTACAGCCGTGCGCGCAACTTACATCGTGCGGCTCAGATCATCGTTCAGGAGCTTGGAGGCACCTTCCCGACAGACTATAAGTCAGTGCGAGCTCTCCCTGGCATTGGCGACTACACCGCTGGAGCCGTCCTCTCCTTTGCCTATGATCAACCATACCCCGCCGTCGATGGCAACGTGCTACGCGTCCTGAGTAGGCTCTACGCCTCTGAGGAGCCGATAGACACCACACAGGGAAAGAAGTACTACACCGCTCTAGCCAAACAATTGGTCGAGAAAGCTCCGCACCCAGGGCTACACAACCAAGCAATGATCGAGCTAGGCGCACTCATCTGCACCCCCCAGCTATGCGACTGCAGCCGCTGTCCCGTCCGTAGCGAGTGCCCCTCAGCCGATAGCCCCGAGCGAGCACGCCTGCCTCGCAAAGCACTCAAACTCTCCGTCCAGCCCCGACACTTAGGTTACCTCTTTGTACTCAAAGGGGGCCCAGACCACTGGCAGACGATCCTCTACCAGCGCCCCACTGGCGATATATGGGCCAAGCTCTATCAACCCACACTACTATACGATCAGCCCACAGCTCCGCAAGAGGAGCTACTCCTACAGCCTCTGCCTGAGCCTCCTGCAGCACTAGCGCATTGCCAGCTGCACCCCTTCAGACGCTATAAGCATCGCCTCACGCACCGACAGCTCTACATCGACTGCTACTACACCATACTCCCTGACAGTAGCACCCCACCGCTGCCCGATGGCGGTGTGTGGGTACCGTTACACGATGAGAGCGAGTGGCTGGCACTCCCCATCACGCTCAAGAAAGCACTCCAGCAGCTCACCGACCATATCGAGACTGCTGAGTAGTTCTTAAACTCCGTAAATCTTACGAGTAACGATTTATACGCCCACTCGCTAGCTCTCATCTGCGGAGACTGTTGCAAAAGTCAACAGTCTCACAATCTTGCTTGCAAGATTGTCCTGACTTTGCAGAAAGGATGAAGCGCAAGGCGCTGAGGGTGAGGTCTGAAGGGAGCATACCTCCGTATGTGACCGAAGCCGAATCCCGAAAGCAACACAGCGATTCGCCTTTATGCAACAGTCTCCTGTGAGTCGCTATTGAAGCGTGGGATACTCGTCTATGCAGTTTGTATCGTGCTGTAGTCGTTACACATACGAGTTCCAAAAATAGTTCCCTTCTTGGAACTTTTTAGTTCCAACAGAGGAACTCTTTAGTTCCAACGGAGGAACTCTTCAATTCCAAGGGAGGAAAACTAAATTTCCAACGAAGGAAATCTCCCCCCGCTCTGGACCATATATTGTTCGCCTATCGTGGGAGAGGCTCTAGCTCCTCAACAGAAGAGGTGCCCTACAACCAAGTCTTGGTCATAGGGCACCTCTTTGTTAGTTGTTGTGTCATCTAGTGATGACGTGGCACAGGCTTAGTCCTCCATTGGAGAGAACTGATCCTTAGATACGCCACACAGTGGGCACTCCCAGTCATCGGGCAGATCCTCAAAAGGTGTGCCTGGAGCTATACCGCTATCGGGATCGCCCTCTGCAGGGTCATATACATGGCCACATACATCGCAAACGTACTTCTTCATAATTCTTTCTTTGTAATAGAGTGTTAGTATGGTATGGGGCTACTTTTTCTTCTTATTGAATAGCCCTACGACAAATAGGATAACACAAGCTCCTACGACAGCACACACGAGTTGTGCCCACCAGGAGGTTCCTTGAGTTGCCCCGAAGAGCGAGTAGACCCAGCCTCCGACAACACCACCGAGCATACCGATGATGATGTTCCATAAGAACCCGAGAGACTGTCCACGCATGATCCAACCTGCAATAGCTCCTGCAGCTAGACCGATTAGTAAACTCCAAAGTAATCCCATAGTATTCAGTGTTTAATAGTTAGTGTAATGTTGGCTTAACAGCCCTGCGTCAGAGACTTCTACTTAGACAAGCCTCCTCTTCGGTGACAAAGTTAATCTAATCTTGTGACATAGGCAAACCGTCCAGCCAGCCCAGATTTGGCACAGCTCATTCGCCGATTGATAGCTATTCTGTACCTTTGTAGATGGAGGAGATTGCCCTCCTCCATTTAGTAGATAATGCTATGAAGAGTAACACACGACAATTACTATCCCCGCCTGATCGGCTCTACATCTGTGGTATAGACACAGACATAGGCAAGACCTATGGCACGGCCTTCCTCATACGTACGCTCAGAGAGGCTGGTCATACAGCTTGCACCTCGATGAAGTTGGTCCAGACGGGATGTCACGAGATCAGTGAAGATATAGAGACCCATCGTCGTCTACTCGGAGAGCCACTCTCGGAGTGGGATCGCCAGGGGCTCACCTGTCCCTACCTATACAGCTACCCTTGCTCACCACACCTTGCAGCACGTATGGATGGTGGTGAGATAGACCCCAAGCGACTCAACGAAGCTACCCGCCATCTGCAAGAGCTGGGTGCTAAGCCGCTACTCGTAGAGTGTGCCGGCGGACTGATGGTGCCACTCACCGAGCATCTCCTTACGATAGACTACATAGCGCAGCAAGAGGATCCACAGGTAGCACTCGTCACCAATGGCAAGCTGGGCAGCATCAATCACACGCTGCTCAGTATCGATGCTTGCATGCACCGAGGCATTGAGGTGCGATACCTTATATATAATGTGTATCCCGAACAGGATACCACAATAGAGCGTGAGACCATCACCTATCTCCAGGGATGGCTCGAGGAGCATCTACCCTCTTGCCTCTTTATGAAGATGCCTATAGCTGGCTAGATATAACAATAGAGCTACTGTCTAACCTTTTTTGTTCCCCTTACTATGGAAGACATTTACCCCGTAGATTATAGTAACTCGACACTCTCCGACGAGGAGATGATACAGCGTGAGTACGATGCGCTGATCTATGACTATGAGCACTCAAATCACCGCAAGAAGGTAGAGGTGATACAACGTGCCTTTACCTTCGCACGGATGGCTCACGAGGGGGTCAGGCGCAAGAGCGGAGAGCCTTACATCATGCACCCGCTCGCAGTAGCTCGTATCGTGTGCCGTGAGATAGGTCTGGGCTCTACATCCATCGTCTCTACCCTACTCCACGATGTGATCGAGGACACGGAGTACACAGAGGAGGATATAGAGCAACTCTTCGGGCCCAAGGTGGCACAGATCGTCGTCGGACTGACCAAGATAAGTAGCGAGATACTAGCTGAGCGAAACATAGAGAGCCTACAGGCTGAGAACTTTCGCAAGCTGATCCTAACGATGAATGCGGACATTCGCGTGATCCTTATTAAGATTGCCGACCGTCTGCACAATATGCGTACGCTGAGCTCAATGCCTGAGCATAAGAAGCTCAAGATAACGGGCGAGACTCTCTACATCTATGCTCCGCTGGCTCACCGTCTAGGGCTGTTTGCCATTAAAACGGAACTAGAAGAGTTGGTCTTCAAGCATGAGCACCCGAAGGCTTACGAGGATATCTGCAACCAGATTATCGATACGGAGCAGTCTCGTGCTGAGCTCTTTGAACTGTTTAGCACACCTATTCACCCACTCCTCAAGGCTCGTGGACTAGACTATGAGATGAAGACCCGTGTCAAGTCTTGCTACTCGATCTGGAAGAAGATGCAGAAGAAGCAGATCCCCTTTCAGGAGATATACGACCTCTACGCCGTGCGTATCATCTTTGAGGAGACACCTGGACTCAATGTCAAGGAGACTTGCTGGGGCATCTACACCGACATCACGAGCCTCTACCGTGTCAACAACGAGCGGACTCGTGACTGGGTCGCACAGCCTAAGAGCAATGGTTACCGAGCACTACACTTTACAGTCATGGGCCCCACGGGTAAGTGGATCGAGGTGCAGGTGCGTAGCCGCAAGATGGACGAGATAGACGAGCGGGGACTAGCAGCTCACTGGAAGTATAAGTCGGACGGTGTGGAGGAGGATCAGGAGATCACCAAGTTCCTCGACCAGATCAGCGAGCTACTGGAAAACCCCGACTCGAGTGCCATGGACTTCCTCGACACGATCAAGCTCAACCTCTACGGAGACGACATCATGGTCTTTACTCCCAAGGGAGACCCCATCACGCTTCCTCACGAGAGCACGCCGCTAGACTTTGCCTATGCACTCCACTCGACACTCGGACAGACTTGTATCGGCGCCAAGGTCAATCATAAGCTGGTGCCTCTCAGCCACCCGCTACAGAGTGGTGACCAAGTGGAGATCATCTCTAGTAACAACCAAAAGCCCTCAGCACTATGGCTCAAGTATGTCAAGACGGCTAAGGCTAAGAGCAAGATCAATGAGTTCCTCCGTACAGAGCGTCGCAAGCTAATCAGCCAAGGTGAGGAGAGTGTGATCAACTACTTCGAGCAGCACGATCTCTCTGTCGATGCGGGACACATGGATCTCGTAGCATCACTCTTTGGCTTTCATAAGCGCGAGGACCTCTTCTACGCTGTTGGCTCTGGCACGGTCAATCTTGTGGACTCACTCTACAAGCGGATCAAGTCGAGCAAGAGCAATCGCTTCTTCAAGTCGGTCAAGGAGGCACTCATAGGCAAGCAAGAATCCATGCCCAAACCTACAGAGTCCATCTCTCAGATCAGTGAGATAGACTACAAGAAGCCTTACCTCCTCCAGAGCGATGCGATCAAGAGCAACTACGTCATGGCAGACGACTGTAATCCGCTGCCAGGAGACGAGGTGGTCGCCTTCGTCATAGATAACCAAGTAGTGGTGCACCGACGTACCTGTACCGAGGCTATGCGCCTCAAGAGTAGCACTGGCAATAAGCTTCTCTCGACTATCTGGGGCGATCAGGGGGATACCCTCTTCACAGGTTCGATCATGATCGAGGGTATCGACTCTAAGGGCATCCTCAACGGGATCGTACAGGTGATCACAGAAGACTTTCTAATCAATATCGCCTCTGTACAGCTTCAGACGCAAGACGGGATCTTCGGAGGAAAGGTAGGACTAGAGGTGCACTCAGCTGAGCAAGTGGAGCAGCTCTGCGCAGCACTCAAGCAAGCTCCTGGCATTAGCAACGCTTACCGCGTCTACTGATAGAGACTGTTGCAAAAGTCAACAGTCTCACAATCTTGCTTGCAAGATTGTTCTGACTTTGCAGAAAGGATGAAGCGCAAGGCGCTGAGGGTGAGGTCTGAAGGGAGCATACATCCGTATGTGACCGAAGCCGAATCCCGAAAGCAACACAGCGATTCGCCTTTATGCAACAGTCTCGAGTGGAGCGGTGGTGTCGCAATCGAGGAGGGCCAGCTCTACTCAATAGGCTTTCACCCCTGGTCACTGCCTCCAGAGGGGAGCTTGACACCACTCATTGATCAGATGCAGAGTCGCCTAGCAACTGTTCCACAGATCGTCGCTGTCGGCGAGTGTGGCATCGACAAGGTGCGGAGCAATGCGACACTCGCAGAGCAACTCGTCTGGCTAGAGGCGCAGATGCGCTTAGCCTGTCAGTTACAGCGCCCGATCCTCCTACACACGGTACGTGCGTGGGCTGAGATGATTAAAGTGCGTAGTCAGATGGCGCAAGAGTTTGCGCAGCTCCCCCCGATGGTGCTACACGGCTTTCGCGCTAGGGGAGAGGTGGCGCAGATGATGCTGAGCAAGGGCTTTGTGCTCTCCTTCGGCCGTCGCTACGATGCTGAGGCTTTGCACTTAGCCTATGAGGCGAAGGCTCTCCTCGTCGAGACCGATGAGATCCCCAACGGACTTACGCATCGAAAGGCTATAGAGGCGACCTACGCCCACATCGCCGGGGAGCTAGCTACCACGCCAGAGGCCTTGGTAAGCCGAGTGGCGGCGACTCCATTCTGGAAGCAGATCGAAAGCTAAGCTCCGCAGGGCAAATTCAACGCCGGATCGTTACAATAATTTAGAACCGACTACATATCAAAACGGAGCTGTGTCGGAGAAAAGTGATTTCCACGTGGATATTTCGAAATATCCACGTGGGGAATTTTTATTTTCCACGTGGGGAAGAAAAAATTCTTCGGAGGAATCAAATGAAACTTCGGAGGAAATGAATCACGCCCACGTGGAAAATAAAAAATATCCACGTGGAGATTTGAGATTTTCCACGTGGATATTCGAGAAAGGAGGGAATCGGACAAATCTCTCTGTAAAGATGTGTAAATAGAGATTAGAGGGCAGAGGTTAGAGGGCAGGACTGACACATTATTATATATAGGGAGCTCATCTAAGCCTCGCTTGTTGCTCATGTGTAGCTCCTGACAGAGCGATTATGAGACTATTGCATAAAGGCGAATCGCTGTGTTGCTTTCGGGATTCGGCTTCGGTCACATACGTAGGTATGCTCCCTTCAGACCTCACCCTCAGCGCCTTGCGCTTCATCCTTTCTGCAAAGTCTAGATAATCTTGCAAGCAAGATTGTGAGACTGTTGACTTTTGCAACAGTCTCAATAATTTAGAACCGACTACATATCAAAACAGGGCTGTGTCGGGGAAAACTGATTTCCACGTGGATATTTCGAAATCTCCACGTGGATATTTTTTATTTCCCAGGTAGGAAATAAAAAATTCCTCGGAGGAATCAAATGAAACTTCGGAGGAAATGAATGACGCCCACGTGGAAAATAAAAAATATCCACGTGGAGATTTGAGATTTTCCACGTGGATATTCGAGAAAGGAGGGGATCGGACGAATTTCCCCGTAAAGATATGTTATTAGAGATTAGAGGTTAGAAGTTAGAGATTAGAAGTTAGAGAGACGTGTAACCCTTTGTAGGGGCGCACGGTCGTGCGTCCGTTGTAGAACGGCAAAACAAATAGCCCCGTAACTTTGACGGGGACGGACGCCCTCCCACTCGACACTCTCGTGCGTCCCTACAGGGTGCAGTAACACCAGCCAACAGCCAACGGCTAACAGCTAACAGCCAACAGCTAACGGACACAACGGACGCCCTCTCACTAGATACTCTCGTGCGTCCCTACAGGGTGCAGTAACACCAGCTAACAGCCAACAGCCTCATACATAATGCGTCAGCCCTGGAGCGAGGTCGGGGTGGTTCGTATATTCATTCATGATACTCTATTATCGGCTAACTTTACTATAAGTCCCAAGTGTAGAACTTGAGAAACCTTATCAAGAAACGCTTTCTTCATTGGGTTGTTGCTATGCGTAATAAGTAGCCAACCACCACCCAAGTCCTTTTGGCTTTTGCCATACTTTTCATCCCTTCTGTTAGAGATGACAGGAACCTTGCAGAATTTCAAGTTATAATCCTCCACCACTTTACGAACTTCGGCTACACCAATTTTCTTGACTACTTTCACGAGCGTTTCCACAGCGGTCTTTTCTGCTATTTCGGTGCCATCGGGGAAGATGACAGAAAGGTCGCGAGTCGGGCCACGCTCTATCTTATCATCTGTAGCCTTTTGCTCATGACTGGAGTGTGAAACCTCAGGGTCGAGTACAATTTCTTTGGCATCATCCAGCTCTGCTGTGAAGTTACGCTTACGACTAAGGTGAACACTGAGTGGCTGCCCGGGCACATAATCTACCACCAACACCAATTCACGCTGCACTGGTTGCAGTGCTGGTTCAATGGTCTTGGTCAATACGGGAAGAATCTCTTTCTTGATGATTTCTTCTTCAAGTTCGCTGGCCTTTTGTTCAAGGTCATCGTGTACAGGAAGCCCTTCTTTGCGAAGGGTCTCCATGGCTTTATATAGGTCGTCTAATCGGCTCATAATTTCTAAAGTTTGTCTTCTTCAATGCGGGAATTAGATAGTTTTCTCACCTCGTCAATCTCTCGGATTAATTCCTCCGAAGAGGGAAGATAGAGTTGATATTTCGAAGATAGGATGAATTGCGTCCGCAGTGTGGACGCAATTGGATAAAGTCGATAGATTAGGCCTCCTTAGTGTATTCTTCTTCTGTTATCGGAGTTTCGGGATCTACTATCTTCACTTCATCGTAGGTGAGACCGTAAAGATGATATACCAAGCGGTCGATTTCTTGCTCGTCGGCAGTAGTGTCGGCAGAGGGGTCGAGACGCTTGGAGTATAGGATGTTGTCTACGAGCGTTGTGATTCTACTCTCAATATTTTGCACTGCCTCGTAAGCAGGAATAGGGAAAGGCTTGATATAGTCAGGTTTATATCTGAAATATCCATTAGCCAATACCGTACCAGTGTTTACCAAAAAACGCCAACAGAGTGTTGAATTGAGCAAAGCCAACAAAAATTTGTAGCTATCTTTGACACCTTCTTTTCTGAGGTATCCATAAATGGTGGTTGTTTGATAGAATTGTCCATTTACATCATATGCAAAATTACCACCCATTGATATATCAGGTGCTACTAACTTCTCATTATCTGCTGCATCCATACCTTGTTTCCTTCCAAATTGGAACCATTCTCCTTTGATATCGAATCTACCGTGCTCTCTAGCTTTAAGAACATCTTCGCATTCTTTTAAGTAAGAGTATGCCTTAGGGAAGTCTTGAGATAAATAGTCTTCTTTCATTAAAACGACCTTAGAATCTGGCTTCCTTTCATACGGAAAAATCACCACTCTCTCCGTCTTAATATCATCATAGCGATGTACATCATCGCCTTTTAGCAAAGGACGTACTATGCCTTTCTCCACAGCTACCTCCTTGTCTAGTTCAGCAGACCATCCATAAACGATATCATTCTCTTCTCGACAATGATTAAGGAAATAGACGGGATCCTTGCTAGTTGCAAGACCTTGGAATATCTTTGAAAACACATCGCTCACTCGCCTTGGTTGTTCATTTAGCTTTTGAAGTACAGCCGTTATAGCACCTTGTGTAAGCACCCATGCATCGGATGTTAGACTTGATGCGTCTATTTGTCCGAAATCATTTAACCCTTGCAGATACGTATTCAGTTCATCATTAGTCTTGAGGTCTGATTTCAGCTCGTTGTAATCCAAGTGCTCACTCTCGGGAATAAACCATTGTAATCCTGTATAGGTGGAAGCATTGAATACTTGATATTCAGAGAAGTTAATAATGCGCGACATAGCCTTGCGTGATGCAACCACTTTACGCAAGCCTTTGCCAAAGGCTGCATTGGTCCATTTTACAGGCATAATGAAATTGACCACTCCTTTTTGTTGAATCATATTAAGAGCCTGTTCTGCAAAACAAACATAAAGATCAAAGGAACCAGTTGCAGACGTAAAGGTTTGACCTAGAAGGTCAGCAAAAGCAGAATCACTCTTTCGGATACCCTGTATGCGTAGATACGGCGGATTCCCGATAACTATATCAAAGCCTCCCTCCTTAAACACATCATGAAAATAGGTATGCCACAAGAAGAAATCAGTATTAGGAAGCTCTACAGTATCCTTAATACCAGCCGCATCAATGCACTGCTTTACGGCAAAGTCTATATTTTCACGAAGTTGACGTTTTTCCTCGTTGTCAGTGGCTCGGAAATACCTCTTCATATACTTGCCAAGCTCTTCCGCTTTGGGTGCAACAAATAAAGAATTGTTATGAAGTAGATTGGAAAGGTCTAACCCCTTGTAGCTCTCAATCAGAGAGTTTCCCTGCATAATCTTATAGTCCAAGTTAGGCAGCGGTTCCGGCTTTACAGAGTCCACCACAAGTGCCAACCAGAAGCGCAGGCGAGCAATATCTACAGCACCTTGCTCAATATCCACACCGTAGATATTATTCTGAATAATCTCACGCTTGATTTGACCACTCGTTTCTTCGTCGGTTTCCTCAATATTCTCATGCAGCACACTGCGACAAGCAAATATTTCATTCATCAAGCCCATAGGGAAGGCGCCCGAACCGATGGCAGGGTCACACACCTTCACGTTGCGCAAATGCTTGTTCAGGCACTCGCAGGTCTGGACATCCTCTTGAAGTTTGTCCGTCAGCTGGTGGTTGTTGACCAACGTCTTAATGGAGTCGGCATGCTCCACGCCATTATTCGAGCAAAGATAAGAGATCAAGCTCTCCTTGCACATATAGCGCACAATCTCCTTGGGCGTATAGAATGCGCCCTTATCTTTGTTGTCCTCCAAAAGGTTTTCGAAAATCTTGCCCAACATTTCAGGGTCAACGCCGATTTCCGCATCATTGGGGTCGTTTTCGTCGATGGTGAAGTTGTACTGCAAGAAGAGGTTCAGCAGGTCGTGGAAGTACTTTTTGGGAAACTTTGACTGCGCCTTATCCTCCTCCTTTTGTTCAAAGAGTTCACCATTTAGATAGGGTACCTTGACAGTGCCGATACCATTGACGTTGGTGTCGAATACATCATTAGGGCGGAGCACATTGAGGCAATTAAAGAACAAGGGTTCGAGTACTTGATCCAAGAAGTCTTCCTTCTGCGCTTCGGTGGCATAGTCGTAAAGATGCTGCATGAAGTAAGGGTCACCGCCTGCCCAATCATTTCTATCGGTAGGCACACCCATCCAGCCCTTCTTTTGAAGGAACTGTAGGAACACAATGCGTCCCATCAAATTCTTTACGTAGTCGCGGATGTACTTTTGGCTGTCCTCATTGCTATTCCACTGAGCAAACTCAGGACCGAAATAACGTCTATCATCTGCATTCTGATAAATGAAGTCACAAAAACGCTCATAGTGCTCTTTGTACAAGCCAAAGAACTCCTCGGTGAGTGCTTCAACAGAGAATGCTTTTTTTAGTACCTCAAACGAGGGTCCTTCTGAACGGATGAGTGCAAAGCGCTCGATAGCAGTACGGTACAGGTTGTCCTTCTCACCGAAGACAAAGGTATAGCGCTTGACTGCTGTAGCTTCGCCTTTAATATCGCTGATTAAAGACAAGCGCCAGTGCTTGCCATCGGAGAAGACAGCAAGGGCGGCATCAAATTGCCCCCACTTGGAATTGATGAAAGTACGCACAAGATTGCGCAGGCCTACCTTTTTACGAGCCACATTGCTATGACCTATTTCGTAATAGAACAGACCAATCCGATAGCTATCACTGGTATTGATGGCACCAATGTAGCAACCCTTATCACAGTCGGCAGGGTCGGAAATAGGCTCTGCCGTAGTACGCAGTTCGTCAGCCTTGAAGAAATCCCTCAGCATAGCAAACCACTTGTTATAGTCGAACTTTGCCTGAAATAAAGCTCTGAAATCTTCTTTTGAATAGTTCATATTTCAATCAGATAAAAGATTCAGAAATAATAATTTGAGGGTCACCGATGGCCACTTGGTTGCCTTCTTTGTACTTGTCTTGCGTGTTATACTCAGACACCAAAGTATCGAGTTTTGATTGCAAAACAAATTCGTCTTGCTTCATTTTCGCCCTATCGTTTTTATACTCACGGGCCAATTCACGGATGTATCTCGGTAACTTCTGATAGACACCGGCTGTTACAAAAGCCATGAGTGTATCGCAATGCTTCTTGAGAGTAGCATCCTGAGAAATCTGCTTCACAGTGCGCAGGAAGTTATTGGCTTCCAACGAGACCTTGTCAAGGTCGGTGCGAACAACCGTATTGGTGTCTGCTACCTCCACAAAATCGCGCACATACTTCTCCAAAGCCTTGTTGACATTCTTATAATGTGCTTCTTCGTTCGTGAAGGGCAATGCCTTCTCTTCGGGTTTGGCCCTGAGATAATCCACGGCATCCAAGAAGTCGATGATATGCACGTTGTTTTCTTCTGCAAGATAGAACTCAGTCTTGACGTTGGATGACACAAAGACAATGGTCTGGCCTGCACGTTTCTTGTTGTCTCGAAGTACACGGCTCTTCATGGGAAGTGCCTTAATCTTGTGGTAGAGTTTTCGGTCGCTATTATACAGTTCACGCACCTCACGCAGCAGGGCAATCTTCTTATCTACTGAGTCTTTTACCTTGCTGTCAAAGATTTCAAACTGCCTAACGATTTCTTCCTTAGAATAAATCTGAGCATCTTCGCCAAAGGCAGAATGGAAACCTTGCAGCTTCACCAAAGCATTGGCATATAGCTGAATCTCATGGTCACCCTGTTTTGACGGGTAGAACATGTAGTTGTAGATGTTCTCTGCTTTCGATCCGATACGGTTCACACGACCAATACGCTGCATCAGTCTGGTGGCATTCCAAGGTGAATCGTAGTTGATGATAACATTGGAACGGTGCAAGTTGACTCCTTCGGCCAATACATCCGACGTGATGATGATATTGTATTCACGACTATCTGTGCTGTCGTTGGCATCAAAGTTATGTTTGATGCGCTCCTTCATGTCGTTACGGTTCTTAGCCGTTACCATCAGTACGTCATTGCGCCCCAGCTCTTCGGTCAGTCGACCGTAAAGATAGGTCAGGGTATCTACACTTTCAGAGAAGATGACCAGTTTCTCTTCAGGGTTTTTATCTTTATCCAAAAAGTCTGGCATCAGATGTGCTTTAAACTCGTCGAACTTAGGGTCTTCGTTTTCTTTTGCCCAGTCTTCATTCAACACCTTCAGGAGTTTGACATCATTCTCAAGCATTTCTCGGAATGAGGGGTCGAAATCATCTGCTTTGAAGAGGAACTCACTTTCATTATATCCCTTACTAATAGCAAATTCAATAATTTCGTCCAGTTCCAGATCCTTCATCATCAAGTCTTTGACGTTGAGTTTAGGGGCAATGACGACCTTGTCTTCCTCGAACATCTTGATCATATCCTGCGTGATGCGCAGCAGTGTGGCCAATGATTTCTTGAAGGCATAGAAAGAGCTTTCCAGTCGTTTCACCATGTGAACACGATAGATGGCTGCCAATGTTTGGGCTACATGAACAGCATTACCAAATCGGGCACGAAATTCGGGCTTCAAGAACTCAATGGCACGATAACGAGCGTATTCAAGGTGCTTAGGGTTTTCTTCGTCCGAAAGCGTAGCCAGTGTTTCAAAGAAACGCTTGCTGGTGTCTTCATCCATCTTGTATTCCAAAGGTACGGGAGGGAAAATGTTAGGGAATACAATGCCCTGTTCCTGAATATCGTTGCAATAATCAGGGTCGTTCAGGATGTTGTTACGTGTACGACGTACAGTTACCTTATCAATCACCTTCTTACGAATATTGTCATAGAGTTTATCCACATCATCCGTCACATTGCGTGTCTCACGCTCCTTCATCAGCTTCTTGTAGTCCGTGATAATGGGAGTGAAGAATGCCTTCAAGTTGGGCACACCATCAATCGTGCAACTTTGGCTATTCTGAAAGAGCAGGAGCTGATTGAGCAAGTCCTCAGGACGATTGTTCAAAGGGGTAGCAGAAAGCAGCATCACTCGTTTCTGAGTGCTGCGCAGCAAGCCAGGGTTACAGCAAGGCGACTTGCAGATTTTCTGTAGTTCGTCATATTTGTTGGCGCTATCGCTACGGAAGCCGTGCGCTTCGTCCACGATAATAAGGTCAAATTCTTCCTTATCCTTATACTGGTCTTTCCCTTCAAGGATTTTATTTAAGCTACCATTGGTGATGAATTGGGCGTGCTTCTTGATACCAAACAACTTAAACGTGCTCTTCCAGTTATCTTCCAGAGCAGGAGGATATACAACCAAAATGCTGGTATTACGACCATTGGCTTCTATGTAGCGCTTAGCTATCATAGTAGCAATCATTGTCTTACCAAGACCAACGACGTCGGCAAGGAAGCATCCGTTGTGGTCGAGAAGCATCTGATACCCCTGTATTACAGCGTCCTTTTGGTACTTCAAATCTTTGACACCATCAGGGAGTTGAATCGTGAAATCATCTTCGACCTGATCACCAAAGGCATCGATGAGTACTTTGATGAACAGTTCGTAGGGAGTTGGCTGATAGCCCAAATAGGTTTTCTTTTTGAAGGCATCAATATCATCAAGCGTCAAAGGCACACCTTCTTCCCATAATCTTTTGAACTCCTCATGGCAAAAGTCAACATCTTCAAAGTCCTTCATGGATACGTTCAGCTCATATCTTGGCGGTTGTGTCAAGCCCAGACCTGAATCAGAGATATTTGACGAACCCATGATAACCCAACCATCCGTATTCTCATTATGGTTATTGGGTAGGCATAGATAGAACTTGGCATGTAAATTCTTTGAAGCATGAATGCGCATTTGCAGGCGACCATCAGCTATGTCTTGAATCATGGTCATGATACCTTCTTCCACTTCGGGGGTGTAACGAGCATTCTTAATATCCTCCACAAAGTCTTGTTCATAGATACTCATGGCTTTCTCCTCGTCAGAGAGGAAGAGCAGAGCCTTGTTGTGCCTGCGGAATATATCATCGATGTTGATACCCACTAATATCTTGATTTCTTCCACATCCTTACCATCGCCACCTTCTAACTCCTTGCGGAGCTTGAAGTAGCCAGACGAGCGGAAGAAGCCTACGACAGCCAGAAATCGGTCGAAGTTAGGCATATTCTGTGCAATGCCCCTCAATTTTGCAAAGAGGGAGTTGCCATCTGTATTATTGAAAAAATGAGTTCTAGCCATACACATTAATTGTTCGTCTCTCGTTCTTCTTTGTCAGTAATCAGGTCTTTCAAATCGACATTCAGTATCTTACCTATTTCAGCGAGTGTATTCAAACTCGGCTGTAGCCTTTGACTACAATAGGCATTTACAGTACTAAAATGACAGCCCAACTGCTTGGCTAACCAAGTTTGAGTTGTGCCCCGACTATCAAGCACTTCTTTTATACGATTCAGCTTTTCCATATAAAAATCTATATTGATGGCATGCAAATGTAGCGAACTTTATGCTATACCACAAACTTAATACGTTAAATCTGCGATTTTTGGTGCTACACTTGCTATTTAGTACCTTTGCAGGAGATTAAGTACTATGCTCCCTATGCAACCCCACAAGATGACCACACCTTACTACCTACTAGAGGAGTCTCTCCTGAGACGTAACCTCGAGCTGATACGATCCGTAGCAGAGCGGGCGGGCGTGGAGATTATCTTAGCCTTCAAGGCGTACGCTCTCTGGCGCACCTTCCCTATATTTAAGGAGTACATCCACGCCAGCACGGCTAGCTCGCCGTGGGAGGCTCGCCTAGGCTACGAGGAGATGGGAGCGCCCGTGCATGCCTACACACCCGCTTACAGCGAGGACAATATCGCAGACTTCGTGCGCTACAGTAGTCATATCACGCTCAACTCGCCCACCCAGTGGCAGCACTTCGGTCCGGCATCTCCTTACGCCGCCGAGCACATCTCTTACGGTCTGCGACTAAACTTAGCCTACTCGCCTGTCAAGACGGAGATCTATAACCCCGCCATGCCAGGGACACGCTTCGGCGTGAGTTCCGAGACGCTTCGACAGATGGAGCAAGAGGGTGCTTTGACAGGACTAGAGGGTGTGCATCTGCACGTCCTTTGCGAAGGTGATGACAAGCAGTTGGAGTCTGTATTGGAGCGTCTCGAGGAGCGCTTTGGCTTTATCCTAGACAAGGTGCAGTGGCTCAACCTCGGGGGCGGACACTTGATGACGCATCGGGAGTACGATACGGAGCATCTAGTGGCATTGCTGCGTGCTTTCCGTGAACGGCACCCAAACCTGAGAATTATCATGGAGCCGGGCAGTGCTTTCGCGTGGCAGACGGGCGACCTCTACGCTCAGGTGGTGGATATTGTTACCAACGACGGCATCAAGACGGCGATTATGAACGTCTCCTTCGCCTGCCACATGCCTGACTGTCTTGAGATGCCCTACCATCCAGTCGTGGAGGGTGCCACACAGTGCGATACACCCGAGGCTGGCACGCACAGCTACCGTCTAGGAGGCAATAGCTGTCTGAGCGGCGACTATATGGGCTACTGGACCTTCGACCATCCGCTGGATATTGGCGAGACGCTCGTCCTCAAGGATATGCTACACTACACGACGGTCAAGACGAACATGTTCAACGGGGTACAGCATCCCGCCATTGCGCTGCGTCATCTTGACGGCTCCGTGGAGACGCTCCGTAGCTTTGACTACTCGGACTACAAGTCTCGCATGGACTAATCATTAAACCTAGAAGAAAGAGACCAACTATGGGACTATTCGGACTATTCTCAAAAAAGAAGAAAGAGACACTCGACACAGGTCTTGAAAAGAGCAAGACCTCAATGGTAGACAAGCTGACTCGTGCCGTAGCTGGCAAGAGCAAGGTCGATGATGAGATCCTCGACGACCTGGAGGACATACTCGTGACCAGTGATGTGGGCGTAGACACAACGCTCAAAATCATCAAGCGTATCGAAGAGCGTGTGGCTCGTGACAAATATGTCGGCACGAGCGAGCTCAAAAGCATCCTGCGTGACGAAGTCGCGGCACTCCTTGCGGAGAATGGCACGACCGATGGAGAGAGCTTCACACTCCCCGCAGATGCGCATCCTTACGTCATCATGGTCGTTGGCGTCAACGGCGTGGGCAAGACAACCACCATCGGCAAGCTCGCCTATCAGTTCAAGCAGCAGGGCAAGCGCATCGTACTGGGTGCTGCGGACACCTTCCGTGCAGCTGCCATCGAGCAGCTAGAGATATGGGGAGAGCGTGTCGGCGTGCCAGTCATCAAGCAGCAGATGGGCTCGGATCCCGCTTCGGTAGCTTTCGATACACTTCAGTCGGCTGTGGCGCAGGATGCCGATGTGGTCATCATCGATACGGCTGGTCGTCTACACAACCAGGTGAGCCTGATGAACGAGCTCTCTAAAATCAAGCGTGTCATGGCAAAGGTAGTTCCCGATGCTCCACACGAAGTACTCCTCGTCCTCGATGGCTCTACGGGTCAGAATGCCTTCGAGCAGGCGAAGCAGTTTACCGCAGCCACCGATGTCTCTGCGCTTGCTATCACGAAGCTCGACGGCACGGCAAAGGGCGGTGTCGTCATAGGCATCTCCGACCAGTTTAAGGTACCGGTCAAGTATATCGGACTAGGCGAGAAGATTGAGGACCTACAAGTCTTTCGCAAGCGTGAGTTCGTCGACTCCATCTTTGGCGATGAGCTTTAGCCCAGTAGCAGCTCTGCGATGATTGCCAACCAAATAGATGTCATCAGTCTAGGGTGCTCTAAGAACCTCGTCGACTCCGATGCGCTCATGCATCGGCTCGCTCAGTACGGCTACACGCTACGTCACGACCCCGAGGAACTGACCGGTGAGATAGCCGTCGTCAACACCTGTGGCTTCATACAGGCGGCTCAGGAGGAGTCGATCAACCTGATCCTCTCTCTCATTGAGGCAAAAAAAGAGGGTCGCATCCGGGCTGTCTATGTGATGGGCTGCCTGGGCGAACGCTTTCGTGAGGAGCTAACCGCCGAGCTCCCTGAGGTGGACAAGATCTATGGCAAGTATGACTGGAAGCAACTCATCACCGACCTAGGGCCGGCACTCAGCGCAGATGGTGCCACGCCACTATCCTACCGAACGCCTCCGCCTAGCGTCACGCCTCGACACTATAGCTACATCAAGATCTCTGAGGGGTGCGATCGCACCTGCTCTTACTGCGCTATCCCGCTCATCACCGGCCCTCATCACTCCCGTCCCATGGAGGAGATAGTCCGAGAGGTCGAAGGGCGCGTCGCCGCGGGCTGTCGGGAGTTTCAGATCATCGCTCAGGATAGCACTTATTATGGTGTAGACCTTTACCAAAAGCAAGCTATCGCTCCCCTACTGGACCGCCTGGCTCAGGTAAAGGGCGCTCACTGGCTCAGACTACACTACGCCTATCCGAACCACTTCCCCCTTGCGTTGCTAGATGTGATGGCAGAGCATGACAACATCTGCAAGTACCTCGACCTCGCACTCCAGCACAGTAGCAATCACATGCTTCAGCTGATGCGTCGGCAGATCACCCGTGAGGAGACCGTCGCCCTGCTAGAGCGCATCCGCGAGCAAGTGCCCGGCATCGCCCTGCGCACCACCATGATGGTCGGGCATCCAGGAGAGACGGACGAAGACTTTGCCGATCTCCTCGACTTCGTCAACCAGATGCGCTTCGAGCGGCTCGGAGCTTTCCAATACTCCCACGAGGAGGGCACCTACGCTTACAAGCACTACCAAGATGACGTCCCGCCAGAGGTCAAGCAGGAGCGCTACGACGCCCTAATGTCTCTCCAAGCGACCATCTCCGCCAGCGTCAATAGCCGTAGGGTCGGCACCTCGCTAGAGGTAGTCGTTGACCGAGAGGAAGAAGGCTACTACGTTGGCCGCACCCAGTACGACTCCCCCGAGGTGGACGGCGAAGTGATACTCAGCAGCGACCGTCCGCTCCATGTAGGCTCCTTCTACCGAGCTGATATCACAGGCGTAGAGGAGTACGACCTCATCGCAACCACATCCCCAGAGCATCTCATCCTATGATTACGACCGAACAGTGGCTCCTAGAAGTCGCCGAGCAGAGCCAGCTCGCACAGACCACCTGCCAGCAACTATGGAGCGACCTCACTGCGCTACTCATCGGGCGGCTCACTCAGGGGAGCACCAGCTATATGCGTAGCGTCGGCCTCTGGTCCGCAGAGAGTCACAGCGCCTTCATCGCTCTACTGCCTAGTGGCGAGCGCTACTTGATGCCCCCGCGCGTGACGCCACGCATCACCAACCAAGAGCAACCACTCTCTGCCGAGGAGATCGGCGAACTACTTGCAAAAGGGGCGACCCAGATACCGCAGACCATCCAGAGCTTCTACAACAATGTCACGAAGCTCTTTGAGATGCACGAGCGACTAGGACACACCCTCGAGTGGGCTTCACTAGGCACCTTCGCCCCACAGTCCATAGCGGGTGAAGAGGAGGACTGCGAGACCAGCTACGCCTTCACACCCTGCGACGAATTGCTCCGGCAGGTCAACAAGCCCTTTGAGATGTTTGCCCCCACGCTGCTCAAGGAGGGCGTTCACTGGCCCGATGTCGAGGAGTACCCGGCCGAGAGCCTAGAGCAGGCTTACCCATCCATCATCTCCAGTCGTATCGCCGAGAGCGCAGACGTACCCCAACCAGTGGCCACTCCGCCCGCTTGGACGCCTCAATCTCAAGCCGAAACTCCCACTACGCCACCACCCTTCCCCACTAGCGAAAGCAACGAAACAGAAACCGTCGTTGCCACGCCACCGCTTCCTCCAACTAGCGAAAGCAACGAGCCTGAAGCTACTGTCACCACGCCACCGCCTTATCGAAAAGAGGAGCCACAAGAGAGTCAGCCCACCCCTTCCGAGCGAACGAATCGCAGGCTGTGGCTTTGGATCGTCATCCCACTAGTCGCTGTCCTACTGATGGCACTACTGCTGTGGTTCTTCGTCTTCGGCAGAGAAGAGAGGACGCAGAATCCAGTCGCCACGCCACCAGCCAGTACCACAGCACCCGTTGAGAAGACTCCGACGATAGACACCGTCGCACCCATCGATAGCGTCGCACCACCTGCCGACACGACTGCTCAGCAGGAGATCCTCACCACCGTGACCCTCGGCAATGGCGACTATCTAGCGCGCTATGCCCGTCGCTACCTAGGTCGTAGTGAGTACTGGATCTACATCTACCTAGCCAATAAGGAGCAGATCGAAGACCCCGACAACATCCCCCTCGGCACCGAGATCCAGATACCCTCGCCCCAGAGCGTAGGCATCACTGGCGATGAAAAAGCCGACCTCGCCGAGGCTAAGCGCCTCATACACGACTACTACAGCAACAAGCCAAAGTAGCTAGCTCGTCACCGCACAGGCTGGCACAGCTGATGAGACTGAGGTAATATGGGTACTAACCCCATAACAGCTTAACAGAGACTATCGAATAACTCAGTAGTCTCAGGGAATTAGATTCTAGCAATAACAAAATGGCCACGTGGAGGATTTGAAGTCCCCACGTGGCTGTTTTTCTTTTCCACGTGAGCGAGAGAAGACTCCTCCGAAGTTTCATTCCATTCCTCCTAAGTTTTATTCCTTTCTATTGCTGTCCGACTACTCGACTTCGACCAAACTAGAGTTTCTCCCGTATGAAACTTTAGTTTCACCCAAGTGGTACTGATAGTTAGCTCATTTCTGCAGGACGACCTACTCGATGCCCCCTCAAAGAACTCCTACTGGACAGCAATAACCTCTCACTTCTAATCTCTAACCTCTAATTCACTACCTTTGCAGTCCAATCTTTGAGTTAACCGTGATTTTATAGAGATGAAGTCTCTCGTACAATGCTTTTGGGTGCTCTTTTTCTTTGCCGTTGGTGAACTGATCGGCATGATGATCGGGCACTTTCTACCAGGGAGTGTGATCGGGCTGATACTGCTCTTTCTAGCTCTAGAGACGAAGCTGATCAAGCCGGACAAGGTGGACAGCGTCGCTAAGTTTCTCACCCTCAATATGGGTCTCTTCTTCGTCCCAGCTGGTGTGGGGCTGATCACCCAAGTGGATCTAATCAAGCAGTACTGGGCTGCCATCGTGATCTCTATGGTAGTCAGCACGGCACTGGTCTTGGTAGTCGTGGGACGTATGCAGCACCGCTTCGAGCGGCATCATAAAGAGGAAACACTTAACGACAACGCATGATGGACTTCGTCACACAACTCCTGAGCAAGCCTGTCTACTGCTTGCCTCTCACCATAGGGATCTACTTCCTCAGCTTACTTCTATACCGCAAGGTGCGGATCGGACTCTTTCACCCTCTGATCGTTACGATAAGCTTGCTCATCTTAATGCTGTATCTCTCAGACACATCGTACGAGGAGTATAAGGAGGGGAGCCAGCTGATCGACTTCCTCCTAGGTCCCTCGGTCGTCTCACTCGGCTACATCCTCTACGAGCAGTCTAAGTACCTGCGTGGGCGCGTCGTCTCGATCATGGTCTCGCTCTTTGTAGGCTCTCTGATCGGCATACTCAGTGCCGTAGGACTAGCTTATGCGCTAGGTGCTGGAGCCCCCATAGCCCACTCGATGGAGTCGCGCTCGGTCACGACCCCTATCGCTATCGCGCTCTCTGAGCAGTCGGGTGGTATCCCTGCCTTAACCGCTGTGGTGGTGGTCATCTCAGGCATCATCGGGGGTGTGATAGGTCCCATACTCTTTAAGTGGCTACGCATAGAGAGTCGCATCGCTAAGGGGCTGGCTCTGGGTGCAGCAGCGCATGGCGTGGGTACCTCGGTAGCCATTCAGATGGGCGCCCTAGAGGGTGCTATCGGCGGCTTGGCTATTGGCATCATGGGGGTCTTCACCTCCATACTGATACCGATCGTCCACTACGTCGCTCAGCTCTTCGTCTGAGGTCGTATATGGTCGAAAAAGGGTACCTTTACAGCATCAAAACACTATCTCTCTATGAATAGATTTACTCGAAACATACTCTTAGCAACGCTCTGTTTGCTCTGCAGTATCCCCTTGGTGCAGGCGCAGATCTCTTTCGGCGGAGTGCCTGCGATCACCACTCAATCACATCGTGTGGTCGAGGTCATTCCTCCGTTCAACGCTCAGGACTTACGCGCAGCAGAGCAATGGCATCAGGTAGACGATGGCTCACCGCTCATCGTGGGGCGCATGCTACCGCTCTCGGGAGACTTCTACCAGCAGGCGACCCATGAGGTAGTCGAGGGGCGGAGCGTCTATCACCTAGAGCTCACAGCTCCTGACGCACGGGGCCTGTCACTCTCATTTGACAAGCTAGCCCTGCAGCCAGGCGATCGGCTCTATCTCTTTGACCCAGCTAGGAAGCAGGTTTTAGGAGCCTTCACCAGTGAGAGCAATCCCGATGGAGGAGTCTTCGGCACCAACCCTATTGCAGGTAATTCGCTGATCATACAATACGAGCCTGCGGGAGCTTTGGCCGACATCCAGCTGAAGCAACTCGGCTACTTCTTCGAGTCAGTTGCAGCTCCTCAGAATATCCCTGGCGAGGGTGCCTCGGGCGTCTGCAATGTGAACGTCAACTGCCCTGAAGGTGCTGATATGCAGGATGTCAAGAACGGCATCGTGCAGATAGTCGTCGTACTCCATGGTAACATCGCTTTTTGTAGTGGTACGCTGGTCAATAATACGAACGGGGATTGGCGTCCGCTCATCATGACCGCTCATCACTGTACTTTCTACAAGGACATACTCTCTGGCAAGGTTATGAATGCGAGCGAAGAGGACTTTCGTCAGTGGGTCTTTAACTTCCACTACGAGCGCCCTGAATGTGCCAACAATCAGTGGATAGGCGAGCAGGCTTACTCCATCAGTGGTGCTAAGTGCCTGGCTCTGTCACCGATGGATCACGGAAGCGATGGACTACTCGTTGAGGCGCTAACGCCGATACCCGACTACTACGGCGTTTACTACAACGGCTGGGATCGCTCTGGTACCCTAGAGCCTACGGCTAAGGGACTGCACCACCCGAGTGGCGATGTGATGAAGGTATCTACGATTACAGAGCCTCTCAAAAGTGGCACTTGGATGACAGATGACAATTTGGGCGCAGAAAATGCACACTTTGAGGTGCGCTATGCCAAGACGGAGAATGGGCACTGCGTGACAGAAGGTGGTAGCTCAGGCTCTGGACTATTTAATAGTAAGGGTCTCCTCATCGGCACGCTCTCAGGAGGAGCTGCTGAGTGTAATAAAGGGATCAATGCTCTAAATAGGTACGGCAAGCTAAGTGAGCACTGGGCACGATCTAAGCAAGATAACACACAGCAGCTACAACCGCTTGCACAGATACTAGACCCTAAAGGTCGTGGCACAGCGATGACTCTGTCTGGAGCCTACAAGCCCGGCACCACGCTGATAGCTCCTGTGACGGAGCTACTGGGCGTATATCAGGATGGTCAGGTAGCTCTATCGTGGCAACCGATGACCGCCCTGCCCGCAGACATCACAGCGGAGGTACAGATCTTGCGCAACGGCAAGGAGCTCACGCTTCTGCCCATCAGCACAGGACACTATACAGATAGTCAGGCGAGTGACGAGAGCGGACTCGTGACCTATACACTACGCTACCAGTATACCATCGGGCTGGAAGATACAAGGCACTACACAGCTCCTCGTCATATCTCTTTCCTCACCTCAGACCTAGCGGGTGTCTCGCAGTTTGAGCAGAAGAAGGAAGGAAGCCAAGTGATCCTCTCCTGGCATAAGCCTGTCAATCGTCAGCTGATCTCTCAGCTCACACTCTCTAGCGAAAGTGAAGCTAAGGGGGTTGCTCCTCTAAAGTACTCTGGCTTAAACTCTGAGTACAAGGAGGTCTACCTGGGCGTCCGCTACGATGGTCATGACTTCACCCCTCTAGGGCAGACCCGCTTGGCTGCAATGCGCTTTATACCAGCGCGTACGCCTGATATGCACACCTACACACTCTTCGTGCGCAATGGTCAGAATATACATGTCATCACCAGTATCGCAGATCTGGATTGCTACGAAGTGATCAAAGACGATGAGACAACGGCCATAAGCTATCCTGTCGGAGATAAGTTTGAGCAGAAGAAATGGCTCTGGGTACAGGGCTTTACGCCGAAGGTGATACGCCCTGAGGAGATGCTCATCGTAGGTTATCAGGTCAAGACTCGCACGGACTTCATGCGTGATGTAGCGATGATCGACCCAACGCCTGCGACCGACTGGAGCAGTCGTCACAACGTCCTCTCCTTTGATACGCACTACTGAATGCCCGCAGACATTGATGGGGCCCTTCCTATTAAAGGTGGTGCCCTAGCCATCGAGTTTATGATAGACGATGCAGAGCCTGGCGCACCTGTTGATGTGACGGGACCGATAGCTCGTGGCTTCCACCCAGCGCAGTGGCCCGTGGTCAAAGAGTATATCATCTATGCCGATGGCACCGAGATAGGGCGTACGAAAGACCTCAGCTACACAGTCACCAATGCAACGGGCAAAGAGTACAGCGTCAAGCCACTCTACGAGAATGGTCAGATCTCTGCTGTCGAAACTCTGCCTACCTCACTGGATGCCGTCCGTGTCTACCCGACGGTCTGCACGGATCATCTGACGATTCAGACGAATGGCGTGACAGGTAGCTACCAGCTCTATACGCTCGACGGCACTCGCCTCTCGGAAGGTGTGCTAGCGGATCGCTCCATCGACACCTCCTCGTGGGCTGTCGGCAGCTACCTCCTACAGGTGACGCTTGCCGACGGCACGACGACGCTCCACCGCATCGTCAAGCGATAGCTCCTACAGGACCATCATTTCAAAGAGCAAAGGCACTCCTCGTCAGAAGGGTGCCTTTGCTACTATAAAAGGAAGAGCAAATGTAGCTTATTCAATATCTATTTGTTACCTTTGTGGTGCTAATACTCGCTAATGGACATATTACACATAGACACTATATGAATTCATTCTGGAAGACTTTCTTTGCCACACTACTAGCCATCGTCGTAAGTTGTGTCATCTTTGCTTCTCTAGCAGTCATCGTACTGATCAGCTTTATAGCGGCTCTGAGCGTCGGAGCAAACAACGATATCAGACAGATCAAGGAGGGCAGCATACTTAAGATCGAACTGGCACACATATCTGACACCTATGTATCAAACCCTTGGGCTGATCTTGGCTTGAGCAAAAGTGACGGGAGTAGCGACCTGCCTCTCTCTTACGTCCTTGAGGCTATCGACGAGGCTAAGAATGATGATCGTATCAAGGGGATCTATCTTAACATGACCGATCCTGGCTGTGGCTTTGCTTCAGCCGAGGCACTCCGAGGTGCTCTAGAAGATTTCAAGGAAACCGGCAAGTTCATCGTATCATACTCTGATATGTACTCGCTCAAGGGGTACTACCTCGCCTCTGTCGCCGACCAACTCTATGTCAATAAGGAGGGTTCTATCGCTTTCGATGGCTTGGCCGGCGGGGCTATCTTCTTCAAGGACTTGCTGGACAAGATCGGTGTGGAGATGATGGTCTTTAAGGTCGGAACCTTCAAGAGTGCCGTCGAGCCCTACATACTCAATAGTATGAGCGAAGCAAATCGCACCCAGATCACCTCTTATCTCGGAGACATCTGGGGTCGCATCCTAGACGAGGTAGGTACCAGTCGCAACTTAGACAGTGTACGCCTACAGTCTCTAGCAGATAGTATGCAGTCTGTACAGTCTACGGACTCTTACCTAACTAATGGACTCATCGATGGTGCTCTTTATCAGGATCAGGCTCTGGAAACGCTCTGCTCGCTCGTAGGGGTTGATGAGAAAGATGATCTGCACTTCGTATCTCTACGCGATGTGTATGCTACGCGTGGTGATGCCCGTAAGCAAGGAGCTAATGTGGGCGTCCTCTTTGCTGAGGGCGAGATCAATCTCGAGGTCGCTGACTCTCCCTTTAACACCAAGAAAGTGGTTTCCGACGAACTCGCTGACCGTATCCTCGAGATGGGCGAAGACGACGACTACGATGCACTCGTAGTACGTGTCAACTCGCCTGGTGGTAGTAGCTACATCTCCGAGCAGCTCTGGTACGCAGTCCATAAGGCTAGCGAAAACAAACCTGTCGTCATCTCTATGGGAGACTACGCCGCTTCGGGTGGTTACTATATGTCTTCGGGTGCTAGCTACATCTTTGCCGAGCCCTCGACGATAACAGGCTCTATCGGTATCTTTGGCGTTGTGCCTAATGCGACCAAGCTCGCTAACAAGGTCGGTGTACACCAAGATGTGGTCAAGACAGCTCAGCACGCTGACCTAGGCGCTCTCGATCGTCCATGGACAGACGAGGAGCGTGCGCTCTTCCAGCAGTATGTCAATCGTGGCTACGAGCTCTTCCTCAAGCGTGTCTCTGAGGGGCGTGGCATGACCAGAGATCAGGTCGACTCCATCGCCCAGGGACGCGTATGGACTGGTGCTCAGGCATTGGAGCTAGGTCTCGTCGATGAGCTAGGAGGCCTGCAAGATGCTATCGCTTATGCAGCATCGCAAGCTGGATATGACACTTACCATATCACTTACTCAAGACGTGCGGTCAATCTACTCCAAGAGCTCTTCGGCACATCGACACAAGCTGTACGTATGAAGCTGATGACCTCATGGTTTACCGAAGACGAGATCCGCTACATCGATCAGCTGCGTGAGCTACGCGCTATGTCAGGACTTCAAGCTCGTCTACCGCTAGTAGTAGATCTCTAGTCTCTCAGAGCAATACGGACTACCCTCTCGACTCCTGTACAATATGGATCAGACACCCAAGATCAATAGATGGCTATTACCGCTCTCAGGTATTTATGGAGTGGGCGTGTCG
Organism: uncultured Porphyromonas sp.; assembly: GCF_902489635.1. GTDB lineage: Bacteria > Bacteroidota > Bacteroidia > Bacteroidales > Porphyromonadaceae > Porphyromonas. Next base: position 121,234 of record NZ_CABUAN010000001.1, read on the forward strand.
CTACGCAATAGCCTTTACAATATGGGGCGTCTGAGGAGTCACACCTTCCCCATACCCATCATCTGTGTCGGCAATCTAGCCGTGGGAGGTACGGGCAAGACCCCGATGATAGAGCATCTCATACGGATGCTTATGGGCGATCTGCGTATAGCTATCGTCTCGCGTGGCTACAGACGCAAGTCTTTTGGGCTTAAGGTAGCCGAGCTGGGCGATAGTGCCAGCCGCATAGGTGACGAGCCTGCGCAGCTCCTACGTAAGTTTGGCGACAAGATACAGATCGTCGTGGATGGCAACCGGGTGCGAGCGATCAATTACCTAGTTAATCAGCCCTACTCGCAGCGTCCCGATGTGATCCTGATGGACGATGGCTTCCAGCACCGCTCTGTGCAGCCATCGTTCTCGATACTTCTGTCTAGCTACAACAGACTCATGACGGAAGATGTGCTACTCCCCGCCGGACGCCTGCGAGAGCCAGCACGTGCGCGCTATCGTGCCAATGTGGTAGTCGTGACCAAGTGTCCTACCCTACTCAAGCCGATAGACTGCACCTTTACAGAGCGCCGGTTAGATCTCTACCCACATCAGAAGCTCCTCTTTAGCGAAGTTAAGTATGAAGATCCCGTACCCATCTTCCAGAGAGATGCAGATCCCACCAAGATAGACACCAATGCGGTGGTCATCGCCATCTCTGGCATATCACATCCTGAGGAGTTCTTTGCTTATGTAGAGCGAGGCTTCTCACGTGTGGTGACACTCCCCTACGGAGATCATCATCACTACTCGAGACGCAATGTCACCACGTGGGAAAACATCTTGACAGACTACCTCGTGCGTGGCTCAGAGGTCGTCTTCCTCTGTACCGACAAAGACGCCGTCAAGATCTTCGAGCTAGAGTCCTATATGAGTCCTGAGCTACGTGAGCGATTCCTCCGACTACCTATACAGGTACGCTTCAGGTCTCACGGAGAGGAAGATCTGCGGGAGTTGGTCATGAGCCATATAGCTCAGTTCACATCAGAGCAAGCTCAAAAAGAGGAGCAAGAGGAGAACGAGGAAAAGGAATAATCTATGAATACACCGATCTCTGACTTGGGAGAGTTTGGACTAATCCGCAAGCTCACCGAGCAGTTTGCCATTACATCTCCCGACCGTGTCCGCATGGCTGTGGGAGACGACGCAGCTATCTTACAGATGCAGCCTAACGAAGAGCTATTGGTCACGACCGATATGCTCCTCGAGGGGGTACACTTCGACATGACCTATATGCCACTTAAGCACTTAGGCTACAAAGCGGTCGTGGTCAACGTCTCCGACATCTGCGCCATGAATGGCATACCCCAGCAGATCACCGTCTCTCTAGGCATCTCAGCTAAGTACACCACCGAGATGCTCGAAGAGCTCTACAAAGGTATCGAACTAGCGTGCCAGCACTACCAAGTCGACCTAGTCGGTGGAGATACCTGCGCCTCGCGAAACGGGCTTGCCATCAGCATCACATGCCTAGGATCTGTCCCCAAGGGAGAGGCTGTCCTGCGCTCTGGCGCTCAGCCCAACGACCTCATCTGCGTCACGGGCAATCTAGGCGCAGCCTACATGGGCTTCCAACTACTAGAGCGAGAGCACCGCACCTTCCTCAGCGCACCGACAGAGGAGTTTGAGCCACACTTCGAGGGGTACGAATACCTGATCGAGCGTCAGCTCATGCCGTCAGCACAGCGCTGGTTGCGTGGCAAGCTAGCCGAGCAGGGAGTCACGCCGACAGCGATGATAGACATCAGCGACGGCCTGAGCTCCGAGCTGCTCCACATAGCAGAGCGATCACAGGTAGGTGTGCGAGTCTTTGAGGATCGACTCCCTCTCGATCGTGAGACGATAGCTCTCTGCGAAGAGATGAATATGTCGCCCGTCACGGCAGCCTTCAATGGTGGGGAGGACTACGAGCTCCTCTTCACCGTGCCACTGGCACAGGTCGGGCAAGTATCGGCCATCGAGGGGGTCTCTATCATAGGACACGCTACGGACGCCTCCGAGGGGTGTCGCTGGGTATCGACCGATCGTGCCGAGCACGAACTCAAAGCTCAGGGCTGGAACGCCTTCGACTAGCCCCTTCCCTTCCACATCTCAAGTCATAAGCTTGTTCTAAAGCTCACACAGGGGGTGTCTATCCTACTTTGTCAATAAGGAACCTCCTCTACAGGTTTCCAAAAACTTTCCAGCCTTGGAAAAATAAATTTCCAACGCTGGAAATTTTATTTTCCTCCCTTGGAAACTTAGTTTTCCTCCGTTGGAAATTTTCTTTTCCACCGTTGGAAAAGAAAAATCCCCACGTAGGGATCTCAGAGTTCCTCCGCTGGAACTAAAAAGTTCCTCCCTTGGAACTAAAAAGTTCCTCCGCTGGAACTAAAGAGTTCCTCCCTTGGAACTAAAAAGTTCCAAGAGAGGAATTGTTTTTGGAACTCGTACATATAACATACTCAGCACGATACAGACAGCGCGGACAACGTCCCCGCTCGACGACTCCCCACAGACAAAGAATTAGCGGGAGGGCTTCCCTATCAATCGTGACTCGTAAGGTCTGAGAAGTTGGAGGGATTGCGTTGTCGTATGGGAGGAGTAAAATTCGTACCTTGGCACTCTCAAACTTTTACATTACATTTTATGAAGCGACTTCTACTCCTTCCCGTACTCTTCTTGAGTATCCTAACCTCTATGGCGCAAGATGCGACAGTCCGTCTGCTTGTCAAGCCCGATGCGACAGAGGTCACGTTTGTCTATCGCCTCGCTCAGCAAGGAGCGACTGCGCAGATAGACCTAGGTGGCGGTGAGACCGCTACACTAGAGCAACCCGAAGCTGAGAAGCTACAAACCTTTAAGCACACATTTGCAGAGCCTAGTAACACACAGCGCACTATTGCCATCTCGGCAGATCAGCTAGTCACGCTACGCTTTACAAGTAGCAAAGCTATCTACGGTGTCACACAGATTGCTACGCCCCTCCTAGAGCGCTTTAACTGTGACTACACAGCTCTGATGGAGAGCGAAGAGCTAGACTTCTCCGCTTGTCCTAAGCTTGAGGAGATCACGCTCAATGGTGCCGAGGTGTCTCGAGTCATCTTACCTCCCAATAGAGGCTTGCTCAAGACCTTCCAGTGGGCTACTCCGCTACTACCTACCCCTGACAGTAGACAGCTAAAGGAACTAGACCTATCAGGCTGCACAGCTCTAGAGAGTCTCTCGCTACAAGGTACTACGCTGCGTACCATCGATCTAACCGATACGCCTCTTCTCAAGCAGCTTGTCATCACAGGTCTCAACAACAAGGCATATCCTCGTCAGCTGATCGGAGGCAAGGCTTTGACTCATCTAGAGATGGTGACTCTGCAGTTCTGCGCCTTCACCTATGATATGCTTCCAGACCTCAACGAGACGCCACTGGACAACTTTAAGGTCTCGAAGATGTACTTCGCTCATGTCGATCGCTCGCAGTATCGAGACATGACGGTCGATCTCTCCAACATGGCCTCTGCCAAAGGTATTGCGCAGGCACCGACACCCACGACCTTCACATGGTTCTATAAGGATGCAGCCAATAAGTGGCAGCCCATACCTGCCGACAAGGTGGTAGCTGGCGACAAGCCTGGGGTCTATACCATTGACGAGTCCTTGCTGGATCCTACCACGCACCAGATTACGGTACGTGCCAAGCTCTTTAACGCTGGCTATCCTGATCTAGCCTTTTACAAGAACGGACTGCACACTTATAACATCACGCTGCCCTACAAGCCCACGACGATGTCTCTGTCTGTGACTACGGAGTCTCCAGGTAAGGACGAGGATGGCTATGACATTGATGAGATAGATCTATCTCTCCAGATAGCTGCAGCTAAGGCCGGAACCAAGGTGCAGATCGACTGGGGCAGTGGCCAGCTTAGCGACTATACAATCCCCAAGGCTAATGAGCCTTTTACCGTATCCCAGACGGTAGACCTTGGGGCTAAGATCAAGCTTTATGGTCCCGTGACTCTCGTAGACGCTACGGCTAGCAAGATCGTCGCAGTAGCCTTCGAAGATGCCGCAACAATTGAGACACTCCGTCTCTCTCGCAACAAGATCGAGCAGATAGACCTCTCTCGTCTGCCCAACCTCAAGGAGCTACAAGTCTCTGACAATAAGCTCTCCGAGCTATCACTCTCTGCTACTCCCAAGCTAGAGGAGCTGTACTGCGGATACAACAAGCTCACGCAGCTACATGTAGAGCAGACACCACTCCTGAGCGTCCTAAACTGCAACGACAATCAGATCTCCGCTCTAGCTCTAGCATCTCTGTCTAAGCTGGAGATAGCCGTACTGAGTGGCAATGCCTTTGGCGAGAGTCTAGATCTCTCTGCCAACGAAAAGCTACGTGTACTGGACATCGAGAATTGTCAGCTCTCTCAAGTAAAGCTCGAGAGCGAGTACCTAGAGCGCATCAAGGCTAATGGCAATAAGCTCACTGAGCTACAGCTCATCCCCTACCCAGGGCTGGCGCTCAATCTACATAGCCTAGACGTACGAGACAACAGCTTCACTGCTTGTGATCTCAACGACCTGCTCATACAGCTACCCCCCGCAGGTGACACCAGCGAGGGCCTCTATCGAGTGCAGCTCAAAGGCACGCCAGGAGCTACGACCTACGACAAAGTTCTGCTCAATGGCTGGATCGCTGATAGCGAGAGCACTAGCGAAGGGTGTGAGACAGCGAAGATTTTTGACGCCTCGACGAAGCCTCATGGACATGCTTACATAGCAGTCGGTGATAAGAAGTTCAACTTTGCAGAACCTATCAGGAGGTCAGTAGGAGGCTCTATCGTACTGGTCCCAGACGAAGGCTATATCCCCGATTACTGCAAGTGGGGCAACAAGACCAAGCTCACAGCAGAAGATAAGGCTGGGACTATATACTTCTTCGTCTTGTCCAACAACATTTTCGTCTCTTACGCCTTTAAGAAAGATACAGGCGTCGCTCCCGTGACCGACCGTCCTAATGTTTGGGTGATTACTCCGACAGCTACGGGCTGGGATATAGAGACGCCCTACAGCCAGACGAGCTATGAGCTGTACGACCTAGCAGGACAGCTCCGAGCACATGGCGTAACGGACCAGGCGGGACGTCTCTCTTGCGAGCTCCCCGCAGGAAGCTATCTACTCTCTATCGCAGGAGCAACGATCAAGCTGATACGCTAAGCATCTAAATAGCTCCAAAGCGAGCAAAGCCCCATACTCCGACCCTGTGAGTATGGGGCTTTTATGTGCACACATCGAATGTGTTACGCCTTGCAGGTCTATCTACGCTATCCTTTGCAGGGAGGTCAAGTTGTTGCTTTTTTGTACCTTTGGCTCTGCTAACTGAGTGCTATCGCAAATAAGAGCGACAGCACCAACTATATAGAAGTATATGCCTGAGATAAATCCAGAAAACATTATCCTCCCTGACTCAACAGCTCTGACGAAGGAGGAGATCGTCGATAGTATCGTCAACTTTAACCTAGCTGACACCCTCGGATCATGGGTCGATAAAGCACTTAACATAGGTATCCGCGTCCTCCTAGCTATCCTCATATTTTATGTAGGTCGCTGGCTGATAGGTCTTATCATGAAGGGCGTCACCCGACTCCTGGACAGGCGTGTCGAGGCGCTTGGCTTGCGACACTTCGTCCGCTCGATAGCACGTGCTGGTCTTTGGATTGTACTGGTTATCGTGGTGATCAATATCCTGGGCTTTGCCGCTGTATCCTTCGCCGCATTGCTCGCCTCTCTCGGTGTGGCCATTGGTATGGCACTTTCAGGGCAGCTACAGAACTTTGCGGGTGGAGCTATCATCCTGATCACGCACCCCTTCCGCATTGGCGACTACATCGTCTATCAAGATGTCGAGGGTACGGTACAGGATATCGGTATCTTCCACACCTCTATCACGACTACGGACAATACGAAGATCTACCTCCCCAATGGTAATCTGAGCACTAACGTAATCAAAAACACCTCCGAGATGTCCACTAGACGCTGTCAGTGGAAGTTTCTCGTGGACTACGACGTGCCGTTCGAGCGTGCTAAGAGCATCCTTATGACGGAGCTACTCAAGGATCCACGCATCCTACAGGATCAAGGCGTACTGGCGGTGATCTCGGATATGACGGAGAGCAACTATACGATCATGATCCGTGTATGGTGCGCTAATGCGGATATGTGGGATCTCTTCTGGGACTTCAATCGTAGAGCTACCGAGCTCTTTGCTGGCGAGGGCTTCCCACGTCCATACTCCAAGGTCGAGCTGCGTAACAGCACTCCATATAATAATAAAGAGAAAGAGACTGAGTCTCACGACTAGTCTCTTCTGTCTCGCTTTATAACTCTATTCATCGGCTCCTAGAGAGCCTATGTCTGATTCGTATGAATATATCTTTCAACTGGTTACAGCAATACCTGCCTCGTCTAGAGGGTTATAATCCAAATGAAGTAGCGGAGACGCTCACGTCCATCGGTCTCGAGGTGGCTGGCGTCGAGGAGACCGAGTCGGTACGAGGCGGTCTGCGTGGTGTCGTCATAGGGCGCACCCTCACTTGCATCCCCCACCCTAACTCCGACCACCTGCACATCTGCACGGTCGATCTCGGCGAGGAGGAGCCTGTGCAGATCGTCTGTGGAGCTCCCAATGTGGCTGCTGGTCAGACGGTCGTCGTCGCAACCGTCGGCACGACTCTATACGGGCCCGATGGCGAAGCTTTTAAGATCAAGAAGTCTAAGCTACGTGGCGAGTCTAGTATGGGTATGATCTGCTCGCAAGTCGAGATAGGTATGGGCTCCGACAGCTCTGGCATCTGGGTACTAGACGATGAGACGGTGCGGCCTGGGACACCAGCGGCCGACTACTTTGACCTAGCCAGTGATACCATCATAGAGATAGACATAACGCCTAACCGCGTCGATGCGACCTCGCACTATGGCGTAGCGCGCGACCTAGCGGCTTACTACTCCTATCGTGATGGTCATGTAATCCGCGCAGAGCGTCCGACCCTAGCACAGCCTCAGGCAGTCGATGCGAAGGCTCCTGCTATACAGGTCGAGATGGAGGTCTCCGCTGAGGACTGTCCCCGCTATCAGGGGGTGACGATACGTGGTCTGAAGTGCGTCGAGAGTCCCGACTGGCTCAAGGAGAGACTCCAAAGCATCGGGCAGCGTCCGATCAATGCGGTGGTAGATGTGACCAACTTCGTCTTACACGAGATTGGGCAACCGCTGCACGCTTTTGACGCTCAGAAGATTGCTGGCGGTAAGTTGCGCATAGCTCATCTACCCGCAGGCACGCCTTTTACCACCTTGGATGGCGTAGAGCATAAGCTCACAGGGATGGAGAATATGATCTGCGACAGCCAGCTCACACCGCTCTGCATAGGTGGCGTGATGGGTGGACTGGACTCGGGCGTGACGATGGAGACGACAGACATATTTATAGAGGCGGCGAACTTCAATCCGACGATCACACGTCGTGCTGCTCGAAGCCACGGACTGAGCACCGACTCCTCCTTCCGCTTCGAGCGTGGACTAGATCCCGAGGCGACCGACTGGGCACTCCAGCGCGCTGTATCCCTCATTATGGAGATCTGCGGAGGTACATTAGCAAGTGAGATGGTGGATCACTATCGTAAGCACCTGGATCCCGTAGAGTTGACGATCTCTACCGACTATGTCTCTCGGGCTATCGGGCGCGACCTGACGGTTGACCAGCTACAACTCATCTTAGAGGCTCTAGAGATGTCGCCTAAGGCTGTGGAGGGTGATGCTTTTGCCATCTCAGTGCCTCGCTATCGCTACGATGTGACACGTCCAGTGGATGTCGTCGAGGAGGTGCTGCGCATCTACGGCTACAATGCCGTCCCACTGTCGGGCTATGTGCATGCGAGTCTCTCTAAGCAGAGCGACCAAGACCATATCTATCACGCTCAGCTCAAGCTTTCGGAGCTACTCACAGGCTTTGGCTATCGGGAGATATTGAACAATTCGCTCACCTCTCGACAATACTTTGAGGGGCAAAAGGCTTTTGACCCCAACCAACTCGTGCCGATAGAGAATCCGCTGAGTCAAGAGCTCAACGTGCTGCGCCCCACCCTCCTCGTGGGCGGTCTAGAGACGATCTCTGACAATGTGCACCGCAAGCAACCCTACTGCGCACTCTATGAGTGGGGCAACGTCTACCGCTACAAGCAAAACGACCAGGCGACTACTCCCCTAGACCAGTACACCCAAGCCCACAGACTAGGCTTGTGGCTCTCGGGCACGCTCATGCCCAACAGCTGGACGACCCCAGGCGAAGCTACCTCTCCCTATATGCTACGAGGGGTGGTCGAGAAGCTCCTAGCGCACATGGGCTTTACGACGGAGGACTACTCGGTAACTACACCAGCCGAGTGCCACGACCTATGGAACGACGTAGTCTGCTACACCGATCGAGAGGGCAAGAGCCTCGCCTACGTCGGTGTCGTGAGCAACTACTGGCTCACCAAGTGCGACATCAAGCAACCGGTCTACTACGCCGAGCTATACAGCGACACCTTGATGGCACATCTGCTACAGCACAAGGTGGTCAGCACGGGGCTGAGCAAGTACCCAACGGTGAAGCGTGACCTAGCGCTACTTATCGACAACAACATCACCTACGAGGAATTAGCTCGCACCGCCAGCAAGGCCGAGCGCAAGCTACTTCAGCGTATCGAGCTCTTTGACGTTTACACAGGCAAGGAGCTCCCTAAGGGCAAGAAGAGCTATGCCTTGAGCTTCTACCTACGCGACGACAAGGGCACCCTACGAGACGCACAGATCGATGCCGCCATGAAGCGCATCTGGCAAGCCATCGAGCAGGAGTACCACGCTACGCTTCGCTAGACTAGGCTAGACAATCCAATCATCAGACATATAAATCAACTAACATAGTTAAGTATCCAATCCAATCATGGGAAGAGCATTTGAATATCGTAAAGCACGCAAACTAAAGCGTTGGGGCAACATGGCTCGTGTCTTCACGAAGCTAGGCAAAGAGATTACCATAGCAGTAAAGGCAGGAGGTCCTGATCCTGATACCAACCCACGACTACGCGTCCTAATCCAGACGGCAAAGAAGGAGAACATGCCTAAGGAGAACGTGGAGCGTGCTATCAAAAAAGCTACCGACAAGGACAGCAACACCGACTATAAGGAGATGAACTATGAGGGCTACGGCCCGCATGGCATCGCTATCTTTGTAGAGACAGCAACAGACAATACGACCCGCACGGTCGCCAACGTACGTAGCTACTTTAATAAGTTCGGAGGCAACCTCGGTACGACTGGTAGCTTGGAGTTTCTCTTTGACCACCGATGCGTCTTCCACGTCCAGCCCAAGACAGAGATAGACCAGGAGGAGCTGATCCTAGACTTGATCGACTATGGCGTGGAGGATATAGAGCAAGACGAGGAGGAGTGGGTCATCGAGGGCGACTTCTCTCAGAATGGAGCTCTCCAGGCCAAGCTCGAGGAGCTAGGATTTGAGATTAGCTCTGTCGAGTTCATCCGCGTACCCAACGATACACGCCCTGTCACAGCTGAGGAGCGCGAAGAGCTCAACAAGCTCATCGAGAGACTCGAAGAGGATGAAGATGTGCAGAACGTCTTCACCAATATGGAGGACGAGGAGGAGTAACTGGCTCCTCTGCCCTCCCCGCAGCTTCGCACCGCCTTTTATTTTCTTTCTTACAGCAGATAGACTGTAGCACTGTTGCCCTTTACTTAGCGCACGAACCCCTTTAGCACATGCAGCACATACGTAACTTTTGTATCATAGCCCACATTGATCACGGCAAGAGTACCCTCGCCGATCGCCTTCTGGAGTACACAGGTACCGTCCAAAAGAAAGATCTGCAGGATCAAGTCCTCGACAATATGGATCTAGAGCGTGAGCGTGGCATCACGATCAAGAGCCACGCTATACAGATGTCCTATACTAAGGATGATGTGGAGTACACGCTCAACCTGATCGACACGCCAGGACACGTGGACTTCAGCTACGAGGTGTCTCGCTCCATAGCTGCATGTGAGGGTGCACTGCTCATCGTAGACGCTTCGCAAGGAATACAGGCGCAGACCATCAGCAACCTCTACATGGCGATCGAGCATGACCTGACGATCATACCAGTGGTCAACAAGATCGACCTGCCAGGCGCTTCGCCCGAAGAGGTGCAAGACCAGATCGTCAGCTTGCTGGGAGTAGATCCAGACGAAGTGCTCTTTGCCAGTGGTAAGACGGGACAGGGTGTCAACGAGATCCTCGATGCCATCGTAGAGCGTGTGCCAGCCCCTGTGGGTGATCCAGATGCTCCGCTACAAGCGCTCATCTTTGACTCCGTCTTCAATCCCTTCCGTGGCATCATCGCCTACTATAAGATTGTCAACGGCTCCATAGCCAAGGGCGACAAGGTCAAGTTCATCAATACAGGCATGGAGTACGACGCTGATGAGGTAGGCGTACTCAAGCTTGACATGATGCCGAGAGATCGGGTCAACACGGGCGACGTGGGCTACATCATCTCTGGTATCAAGACCAGCAAAGAGGTCAAGGTAGGTGATACGATCACACACATACAGCGTCCTGCCTCAGAGGCTATCGCGGGCTTTGAGGAGGTCAAGCCGATGGTCTTCGCCGGTGTCTACCCCATTGACACGGAAGACTTTGAGGACCTGCGCGCTTCGCTCGAGAAGCTACAGCTCAACGATGCTTCGCTCACCTTCACGCCTGAGAGCTCGGCAGCACTAGGCTTCGGCTTCCGCTGTGGATTCCTTGGTCTGCTCCACATGGAGATCATTCAGGAGCGTCTCGACCGTGAGTTCAATATGAACGTCATCACGACCGTCCCCAACGTCTCCTACCTTGTTTACGACAAGAAGGGTGGCGTGACCGAGGTACACAACCCGTCCGGTCTGCCCGATCCGATGCAGATCGACCATATCGAGGAGCCGTACATACGCGCTACGATCATCACAGATACCGCCTACATCGGTCCTATCATGACGCTCTGCCTCGACAAGCGTGGCATCCTCATCAAGCAGGAGTACATCAGTGGCAACCGTGTCGAGATCTACTTCGATCTGCCTCTCGGTGAGATCGTTATCGACTTCTATGACAAGCTCAAGAGCATCTCACGAGGCTACGCTTCCTTCGACTATCATCTGAGTGACTTCCGTCCCTCTAAGTTGGTCAAGCTAGACATCCTCCTCAATGGCGAGCCCGTCGATGCGCTCTCGACGCTGACGCACTTTGACAATAGCGTTCCCTTCGGTCGCCGTATGTGCGAGAAGCTCAAGGAGCTGATCCCGCGCCAGCAGTTTGACATAGCTATCCAAGCCGCTATCGGTGCTAAGATCATCGCCCGTGAGACGGTCAAGGCGGTACGCAAAGATGTGACAGCCAAGTGCTATGGTGGTGATATCAGTCGTAAGCGTAAGCTACTAGAGAAGCAAAAAGAGGGTAAGAAGCGTATGAAGCAGATCGGCAACGTAGAGATCCCGCAGAAAGCCTTCCTCGCTGTCCTCAAGCTCGACTAAAGCTACCGCTACAGCTCCTTTGATCTTCACAGCCTAGGCTCCCGTCTAGGCTCCCTAATTGTCCCCCATACGTAACAATTCACCTAGCCAAACGAACTAACCCATGCCATCCCTAAAGCCTACACAGCAGAAGCAGCTCCGCAAGCCACAAGCCTCGCTCGATCGCACGACCGAGGGCAGAGTGCCACCTCAAGCGACAGATATTGAGGAGGCTGTACTAGGCGCCATACTACTGGAGAAGGAGGCTTTCTCCGAGATCAGCACGATCCTGGAGCCCGAGAGCTTCTACGTCCATGCGCATCAGACTATCTTTGAGGTCATGCGCGACCTCAGTCTAGAGGAGCAGCCCATAGACCTGCACACGGTCAGTCAGAGACTACAGCGTGAGGGCAAGCTGGATCAGGTCGGGGGAATGCCCTTTCTCGTCGACCTAAGCAACCGAGTCATCAGTGCGGCCAACCTAGAGTACCACGCCATGATTGTGGCGCAGAAAGCACTGAGCCGCAATCTCATCAAGTTCTCTACGGAGGTACTCACCTCTGCGTACGAAGACACCATCGACATCGAGGATCAGATGGAGACCGCCGAGGGTGCTCTCTTCGCACTATCGCAGAAGCATCTTCGCAAAGATGTACAGCCTATCGATACCGTTCTCAAGATTGCTATCGACGACATCAAGGCAGCGGCCAATAGTGCCGAGGGTATCAGTGGTATTTCCTCAGGCTTTGACGGCATCGATGCGATGACCGCAGGCTGGCAGAAGTCAGACCTCATCATCATCGCAGCGCGACCCGCTATCGGTAAGACAGCCTTCGTCCTATCGATGGCTAAGTATATCGCGGTAGACAATAAGATACCCGTTGCCCTCTTCAACCTTGAGATGAGTAGCGTACAGCTGGTCAAGCGTCTTATCAGTAACGTCTGTGAGCTCCCAGGCGAAAAGCTCAAGAGCGGTCAGCTCGAAAAGTTTGAGTGGACGCAGCTTGATGAGCGTATCAGCGTCTTGGAGAATACGCCCCTCTACATTGACGATACGCCCAGTCTCTCCGTCTTCGAGCTACGTACTAAGGTGCGCCGTCTCGTGAGGGAACACGATATCAAGATCATCATCATCGACTACCTCCAGCTCATGAACGCTAGTGGTATGAACTTTGGCAACCGCGAGCAAGAGGTCAGCACCATCTCCCGCTCGCTCAAGATGCTTGCCAAGGAGCTAGACATCCCCATCATCGCCCTCTCACAGCTCAACCGAGATGTCGAGAAGCGCAAGAATGATAGCGGGACGAATAGTCGGGTGCCACAGCTCTCCGACCTGCGTGAGTCAGGAGCTATCGAGCAGGACGCCGATATGGTTTGCTTCCTACACAGACCCGAGGTCTATGGCATTATGCAAGATGACTATGGAGATACAAAGGGGATCGGTTACTTCATCATTGCCAAGCACCGTAACGGACCGATCGGTGATGTGCGTATCGGATTCCGTGGCGAGTTTGCTAAGTTCTACGCACTCGAGGAGGCGAACATGCACTACACCTCTCAGATCAATGGCGGTAGACCTCGCTCCACGGCGACATCCACGCCTAGTAGCTCTTCTATGGATAGTGCGCCCCACCCCTTCGATCAGTCGTTTAGTGCTGGAGCCTCAGACTTCAACCCGATGTCCTCTGACGATGAGGAGAGAGACTTCCCCTTCTGAGACTGTTGCAAAAGTCAACAGTCTCACAATCTTGCAAGCAAGATTGTCTAGACTTTGCAGAAAGGATGAAGCGCAAGGCGCTGAGGGTGAGGTCTGAAGGGAGCATACCTCCGTATGTGACCGAAGCCGAATCCCGAAAGCAACACAGCGATTCGCCTTTATGCAACAGTCTCCCTACTAAGACATTTAGTCCGCTACTAAAGCAATCCATTGACGAGACTGTCACCTTTACCGTGGCAGTCTCTTTTTGTTTGCGCGCCCTCTTGAGACTGTTGCAAAAGTCAACAGTCTCCTCTTACTCCTCCTCAAAGTCTACGTACTCCCCTTGGTCCTTCTCAAACTTCTTCTTCGCGATATCCTTCATGTCGAGCTTGCCCTGCTGTGACTGGGCGTCGGCAGAGCTTTGCTGTGAAGCGGCTGAGTGCCACCCCTTACGAGGAGCTTTTCGTGACTTAGTGTGCGGGTCAGCCTGCTGTATGTAGCGTCTCACCATCCAGTACAAGATGCGAGGCGCCAAGTGTCTAATGAGCAGGTACGCAAGTCCTAAGACGAGGATCAGACCAAATATGAATTCCATGTGTGTTGGGGTAGATTAAGGTGTTACTGTTGAGCCGCGGCATCGATAGCATCCGAATTGCTCTTGATCTGCCGACCGATGACCAGCGAGACGATGATATAGAGCAGCATCACTAGGCGTAGCGTGCTAGCCACGGAGCCTAGCCACATATAGAGACAGCCCGCAGGAACTAGGATCACGCCCCATGCGATGAGGATGATCGTACCATGAGGCGCTTTCATCTGTGCGCTTAGATGCTTCAGCGAGAGCATCGGCATACGGCTCACCATCAGGATACAGGAGAGAAGGAGCAATCCGTAGCTAGTCACCAGCGAAAGCGTATCCACCGCACAGGCACAAGTAGAGAGCGAGATGCCGATCCACAAGAGCGCAGAGGCAGGCACTGGTAGCCCACGAAAGTAGTTGCTCGACCCCGTATCATTATTAAAGAGTGCCAAGCGGTAGGCTGCAAAAGGTAAGATCAGGAGAAAAGGTTGCGACATCATCAGAGCCGTAGACGCGGCATAGCCACTCGCCAAGAGTCTCCCCTCCATCGTGCAGAGAGCTAGGAGTGCTGGTGCTAAGCCAAAGGTCACCACATCTGAGAGCGAGTCCAGGTCAGCGCCTATCGGAGAGGTCGCATGCAGGAGACGCGCCACCAGACCATCGAGCAGGTCAAAGAAAGCACCCACAGCAATCCAGATAGCACCCATCTGGTACTCCTTATAGTATAGGATTGAGATGATAGCTGCCGCCCCCGAGAGGATATTGCACAGCGTTAGGAGATTGGGGATAAATTGTCTTATCTTCATCACAGCGTTGTTTTGATCATCATACAGCAAGAAGTGTGCCTACTGGGGCAGATAGCCCAGCGTTGTCTCACCGCCCACCACTTCGTCGCCTATCTTGATCGCTATCTCCGTACCCAGCGGCAGGTAAAGGTCAATGCGTGAGCCAAACTTGATGAAGCCAAGGAAGTCCTCGACTGTCACCTCATCGCCCACCTTCGGGTAAGTGACGATACGACGTGCCACAGCCCCAGCGATCTGACGCTCTAGCACCTCATGACCGCCATCTGTACGAATGATCACCGCCGACCGCTCATTGAGCACGCTACTCTTAGGGAGAAAAGCCTTGTAGTAAGCACCGCTCTGATGCTCCACATGGGTGATCGTACCATTGCAGGCGACCCAGTTAGCATGCACATTGTAGAGCGACATAAAGATCGATAGCTTGAGGCATCGGCGTCCCAGCAGCTCAGGCTCCTCGACCTCCTCCATGACCACCACCTTGCCATCGGCCGGCGCTACGATGAGACGTCTATTGGCCGCCTCGCTATTGCTACGCCTGGGGAAGCGAAAGAAGTTTAGCGCCAGCCCCATCACCACGAGCGATACCAGTAGGGTCAAGATAAATACCCCCTTAAAGGGCACAAAGACAAAGGTTGCCCAGCAAGCCAACGTCAGTATGAGGAAGAATGAGACGAGGAGTCCCACCCCCTCGCGATGTAGTCGTACCTTTTTCATTATGGATTAAGTAGAATAGGAATCGGCAGTAATTATGATAGGCAAAGATACAAAATAGCCCCCAAAGCTCTACCCCACTACCTAACCCACAACCCTACATCGGACTACTCGTGAGAGCTGCGGAGTCTAGGCTACTGCACACCAGTCCTCTGGTCTAGGTCGGAGGTGGCGAGAGACTCGTTGCGCGTCACCTTGCGGCTCTTGCCCGAGTTGAAGTTGTACGTGATCTTTAGACCGATAGCACGCGCTTGGATCATATTCCTTTGGTTATACTCGAAGTCATCGCCCCACTTCCTCGTCTCGAAGCGGTTGTATTGCGAGAAGGGGTGCTGAGCCGTCAAGGTTAGATCCAGTTTGTCGTCCCAGAAGCTCTTCTTCAGGTAGAAGCTATACCCATGGCTGTATGAGTAGGTCGTGCGGAGTGTCGGCGGATTGGCATAGTAGTACCACGAAGCTCCTAGGTACCACGACTTGGGGAGCGTGACATCCACATTGGCGGACAGCATGTTCTCCCAGTTCCGCTGAGAGAGACCTTCACTAGGATAGTCGAAGAGGTGATACCTACAACTCCAAAAGAACGTAAGCGAGAGGGGCATGATAGGACGCCAGTTCATCCAAAGCGAAGCGTTCGGCACACGGTGCAAGCCTGCATTAGCAAAGGTATGATACAGTATCTCTGGACTTTTGGGGTCTCTATACCTCACGGACATAATCGCATTGTTGGTTTGCTCATAGCCCGTCGTTAGACTGAGGTAGAGTTGGTTCGAAAAGAATGTATAGGAGAGGTCTACATTGTGATGTAGCTCCGACTGCAAGTAAGGATTGCCAAAAGAGATGTCGTAGGTTGTCACCTGACTTCGATAAGGATTGAGACGCCAGATAGAGGGACGGATAGGGCTCATCTTGTAAGAGAGGAAGAGCTGCTGGCGGTCAGTGAGCATGTAGGAGAGCGTAGCCGTAGGGATCAGGTCTATGCCCGTCTTGTGAAAGTCTCCCTCACTGTTTTGCGAGAAAGTTATCTTGTCATAGACCAGCGTGCCTCGTGCTCCAGCGGAGAGAGCGAAGCGTTCACCCTGCCAAGCGTAGTTGGCATAAGCTGACGTAAGGCTCTGCAGCTGACTCATGTCTCCCTGACGGTAGAGCGGGTTATTCACCTCTTGCCAGTCGCCCTTGCCTTCGTTCCAGAGATGGTACTCAGGGCGAGAGCTACCCAGTCGTAGCACCTCCTTGACACCTACCTGCAGAGCGTGTCCTCCGCTCCAGATAAACTGATAGTCGCTCTGTAAGGCATGCTCGCTCAGACCTCCGCGTGAACGCTCCATACGTCGTGTCTCATCATAGGGAGAGCTCTCCCAGCTGGTGAAGCCATCTCGGTACTGACGCTCAGTCCACTCCTTGTACCTCAGGTCTGGGTTGTAAGCGTAGCGATAACCTATCGAGAAGCGGGGCTGCTTGTCCGCTGCATAGAGATTGCGATAAATAAGGTTACCCTCTACAGAGCCAGAGGTCAAGCGCATCTGATTGAGCGACGTGGCATATCGTGTAGGCTCATTAGGACGATCGAAAGTTTGCTGAGAGAGCCCTGTAGAGTAGACCGATGAGACGAAGAGGTGCCCATCAGCGTAGAGGCTATTCAGGCTATCTATGGCGTACTCTCCCATCAAGCTACCGACATGGTTTTGGAAGACACCATCGTTGTTACTCCCAGCCACCGCGGTGGACTTGAAGAGGCTGGTCGTCTTATCCCCTTGGAATGTGCGTCTAGATATATCCACAGGCTGATCCTTATGACGCGTATAGTCATAGTTGTAGTTGAGCGCTACGCTAAGCTTACCCTTAGTGAGAGTCAGACTTGAGGTGCCATTGATATTGGGGATTGTAGAGCCCATCAGAGAGACTAGGCCGCTGTACCCATCTAGGCTCTTGCTCTCAGTGATGATATTGATGATAGCATCTCCAGCAGAGGCGTCGTAGCGAGCATCTACCTGTGTGATCACCTCTATACCCTTGACGCTACTGGCTGGGATGCCTCGCAAGACCTCCGTGGGGTTCATCGAGGCAACACGAGAGGGCGACCCGTTGATGTAGACGGAGAAGTTTGACGACCCCTTGACACGTATATTTCCCTCTCCATCTACAGTGACGAGGGGCACCTTGCGCAGGGCAAAGAGGAGATTGTCCGTCTGAGCCAAGACGTCGTTTTTCATATCATAGGTCAAGCCTTTGGGAGAGAGTTTGATGAGCTTGCGTCGCGCCACCACCTGCACCTCGTCTAGAGTCTGAGCATCGGGTGCTAGGTAGATCGTGTCTAGACTGTTCTGTCCCGCCTGCGTCGTGACCCGCATTTGTCTGGTCTGAAAGCCAACCGACCTAATCGTCAGCTGGTAGTTACCCGTACGGGGCAATGTCATCTCGAAGTGTCCCTGCTCATTGCTCACCGCTCCGCCTGTCAACTGCTCGTCTAGTAGTTTGTACTCAATCGTAGCGTAGGCTATCGCCTCGTGACGTACGGAGTCCATAACGACGCCACTGATCTGACAAGGAGATGTCTGCGCCGAGACGGATAGTGCGACAAATAATAGCCCCGTCACTAGGAGGGCTTTGCGGATAAGGGTTGATAATATACGTTCCATTTGACGATTACTGTTACAAAGACAAAGGTCGGAAGTTTTTCCCTGTTTCACAAGAGCTAAAAGGGTAATTGTTAGAAGCGGCGCTCGATGTCTCGTGCACCTTGGCTGCGAGTGGAGGAGGTGTCCTTGCCGTTGGAGAACTTGTAGGAGATCGATAGGTAGAGCGTCGGAACGTCGTAGCGATTGTCGAAGGAGACGCTGTAGCCGTCGTACTGGCTCACCCCTTTGTAGTGCGAGACTAGAAGGTTT
>NZ_CABUAN010000002.1 GCF_902489635.1 uncultured Porphyromonas sp.
CCGAAGAATTTTTCCACCCCTCACTGGATAATCAGAGATCCCTACCAGGGGATTTCCGATTTCCTCCATAGGGAGGTCGACGAGCTCATTATAATATAATGTGTCCGCCCTGCTCTCTAATCTCTAACCTCTAATCTCTAATTACATATCTTTACGGGGAAAATTGTCCGATTCCCTCCTTTCTCGAATATCCACGTGGAAAATCTCAAATCTCCACGTGGATATTTTTTATTTTCCACGTGGGCGTCAAACATTTCCTCCGAAGTTTCATTTGATTCCTCCGAGGAATTTTTTCTTTCCTACGTGGGAAATAAAAATTCCCCACGTGGGAATTTCGAAATCTCCACGTGGAAATCACTTTTTCCCGACATAGCACCGTATCGATATGTAGCCGAATCTAATTTTTTGTAACGAGCCGGCGTTGAATTTCCTCAGCCAGGGTTGACCAATCTATGACTATTTGAAAACTATTCGCTACCTTTGACTCCACAAGCAAGTATAACCTATCAAATATGAGTACCCTTATGAACAACTTACTCAGAAAGGCCTTCGCGCTCTGCGCCCTCATCCTCGCTGCGGGATACTATCTCTCAGCACAAGTAGTCGTCGTGCAGGGCGAGCCCGAGGCTCCACTGCCCTCAACGCTCAACGAAGTGCGCCTCAACCTCCTAGCACCCGTTGCCTTCAAGGCTGTGTCTCTAGAGTACGAACGCTCCACGGCAAAAGTCAAAGACCTCGGCTTCGGAGCTACCATCAGCGCCAGCTTTGCCCATACTGGAGATTATGAAACCACGATCTTTCCTACTTTTGGTGTGATGCCCTACGCACGCTGGTACTTCGGCGGCAAGAGGCTCGCTGCCACAAGACTTAACTCAGGCTTCTTTATCGAGGCAAATACAGCGATCAACTACCATCGGTATACTCGAAACAACTACCAAGATTACAGCAATGGGCAGATGACCGAGACAAAGCAAGGTGTCTCTTGGGGCATCGGCCTCGGCGGTGGCTGGAAGCTAGTCTCTCGCAGCAACTGGAGTGGCGAGATCAGTCTGCGTGCTGGCCGCAACCTCGTGAAAGGCGATGGAGCTGACGACATGTACGTCTACCCCGCTATCTCCGTGGGCTACCGCTTCTAATCATCCACGCACAAACTTTTTAGAGAGGGCATCTGGAAAAAGATGTCCTCTCTCCTTTTTTCTACGGCTATCATATTCCGAAGCTTCACACCCTCTGCTCCATTTGCAAAAAGTGAGTATCTTTGCATCTGGGTGTGTGGGCTAGGTCTAAATAAAGATCTCCTGCAACATATACGAGGCAGCCTCGTCTACTTATTAGTAAGGGCGTGCGTGTGCCTTTGGTATTACACCTATGCTCTTTGAATAGACAACTAGAAATACATCAATAACTTTTAGACAACTAGATATGAATCTAAAGCGAATGCTGTCTATGACTGTGGTCCTCCTGACCCTGCTGCTACCTCGTGTAGCCTTTGCTCAGGATATGAGTCAACCACTGCCCATAGACCCACAAGTCCGTACGGGCAAGCTCGACAACGGACTGACTTACTTCATCCGTCACAACGAGCAGCCGAAGAATCGTGCTGAGTTTTACATCGCACAGCGCGTCGGCTCTATCCTCGAGGAGGAGAACCAGCGCGGTCTAGCTCACTTCCTAGAGCACATGTGCTTCAACGGAACAAAGAATTTCCCTGACAAGACACTCATCAGCTACCTCGAGTCAAATGGTATGCGTTTCGGCTACAACCTCAACGCCTATACCGGTATCGATGAGACAGTCTACACCCTTATGGAGGCTCCCACAGAGCGTCAGGGCTTCATCGACAGCTGCCTACTCATCCTACACGACTGGAGTGGCTTCGTCACACTAGCCGACGAGGAGATAGACAAGGAGCGTGGCGTCATCACCGAGGAGTGGCGCTCGCGTGACAATGCACAGATGCGTATGCTCAATACGGCACTCCCCAAGATCTACCCCAACAACCGCTATGGTGTACGCATGCCTATCGGTCTGATGAGCGTAGTCAACGGCTTTAAGTACAACGAGCTACGCGACTACTACCACAAGTGGTATCGTCCCGACCTACAGGCTATCATCGTAGTAGGTGATGTCGACGTAGACTATGTGGAGAAGAAGATCAAGGAGATGTTTGCCGACATCCCTGCACCAGTCAATGCTGCAGAGCGTGTCTACTTCCCCGTAGAGGACAATGACGAGCCTCTCGTAGCTATCGAAAAGGACAAGGAGGCTACCAGCACTGGGATTATGGTTATGTTCAAGACAGACGCTATGCCTGTCGAGATGACCCGCACCATCGCTGGTGTCATGAAGACCTACCTATATGGCATCACAAACCGAATCCTCGATGAGCGATTTACAGATCTCATGCACAAGCCTAACCCCGCTTTCATCAGTGTGAGTGGTTATCTGAGCAACTACTTCCTCGCTCAGACCAAAGATGCGCTTTCATTTAACGCTTCGGTACGTGAGGGCGAGCTAGACATTGCCCTCAAGGCGCTTACGGCTGAGATAGAGCGCATACGCCAGTACGGCTTTACGCAGGGTGAGTATGAGCGTGCTCGCACGGATCTACTCAAGGGCTATGAGAATAGCTACAACGAGCGTGAGACTCGCAAGAATAGCTCTTACGCTAACGAGTACAAGGACTACTTCACCACGGGTGGATACATCCCAGGCATCGAGATGGAGAAGGCTATGATGGAGCAGGTTGCTGCAAACATACCCCTAGAGGTAGTCAACCAGATGGTACAGTCTATCATCGGTGACAAGAACATGGTACTGATGCTCACGGCTCCCGACAAGGAGGGTCTCACACTACCCACCGAGGCTGAGCTGGTCGCTAAGGTCAACGAGTACCGCAAGCTCCCCGTAGAGCCTATCAAGGACGCTGTCTCTGATATGAAGCTGATGGAGAAGGCTCCCAAAGCTGGCAAGGTCACCAAGCGTGAGGACAACCTGCAGTTTGGTACGACTCGCCTCACCCTGAGCAATGGTATGGTAGTCTATCTCAAGACGACCGACTACAAGAAGAATCAGCTCTCACTCACAGCTGTCGCTCCTGGTGGTACAAACGCTTATCTCAAGAACGCTAAGGATCTACCCAACATCAAGAACCTCAGTAGCGTCGTTGCACTAGGCGGTGTAGGCAAGTTTGACAATCCTACCCTCTCTAAGGCACTCACAGGTCGCAGCGTCTCAGCTTCTGGCTCTATGGGTGGTACACGCACCTACTTTAGCGGTTCGTCTACGCTTGAGGATATGGAGACCTTCTTCCAGCTCCTCTACCTCCGCATGACGCAGCCTAGACAGGATGCTGACGCTTTTGCCAACTGGCGCACCAATACGATCGAGCAGATTAAGAATATGGAGTCTAATCCTATGGTTTCATTCCAGGACTCGCTCATCTATGCGCTATACAATAACAACCCTCAGATGAGGCGCGCTACTATTGCTGACATACAGGCAGTCAACTACGATCGTGTGATGCAGATCTGGAAGGAGCGCATCGCTGACCTCGGTGACTTACAGCTATACTTCATCGGTAATGTAACTCCCGAGCAGCTGATCCCCTTCCTAGAGAAGTATGTAGCCTCTGTACCTACTAAGGGTCGTAAGCACGACATGTGCAAGGAGCTCGTACCAGCAGTACGTCAATCATCTATACACATCGACTTCAAGAAGGAGCTCGCTACTCCTATGGCCATGGTTCTAGCAGTTTACACTGGCAAGCTACCCTACACGCTCCACAACGAGCTAGCTATGGAGGTACTCGGAGCTGTCATGGATCAGGTATACACAGCAACCATCCGTGAGGACGAAGGTGGCACATACGGTGTCAGCTCGGACGGATCTATCAACGACAATCCTGAGGGTGAGACGACCTTCCAGATCTTCTACCAGACAGACCCTGAGAAGGTAGACAAGCTCAACAAGATCCTCTATGCAGAACTCGACAAGGTGGCTAAGAATGGTCCCGAGAAGGAGATGTTTGACAAGACTATCCTCAACATGAAGAAGGACTATGCTGAGAATCTCAAGCAAAACGGCTACTGGCTCAGCCATATGATTGACTTCTTCTTCGATGGTCGTGACTTCCAGACTGACTACGAGAAGACGCTCAACGGCATCACGCCTGCAGACGTACAGAAGATCGCTCAGGATCTCCTCAAGCAAGACAATCACATCGAGGTGATCATACGTCACGCTGAGGGCGCTAAGTAAATAACCCTAGCAGCTATACGGAGACCTATCGCACGTGCGACACGGCTCTGTAAGTAGCTAGCATACTAACTACGAGAGCGAGTAACTCTAGAGATTTAACCCTCTGAGTTGCTCGCTCTCACTATGCTTGGCAAGCTCTAGATAGACCGATATGACAAAATTGTTTCGTCTCGATTACGATAGAGTGTTGCATATATGAAGAATAAATCTTACCTTTGCATCGTGTTTTTCATGGTGTTAGATTTTAAGGTTAATGAGAAGGGGCTGTCGTACTGACAGCCCCTTTTTTATGGTCACTGGCTTCATAGATTCTAGTCCTTCTTGCGAAGAGTGTACTGGCTGTACGCATGATGTCGTGGCAGTCTCATTTTTTTGTACTACATTTGCTGTAGTATCAAAGTGACCACACTATGAAAAGAGTTTATCTATCCGTACGCTCGCTCCTCTCGGCAGGAGCCTCACTCCTACTGGGCTGGCTGGGATTCGCTAGTTGCACAGAGTCCCTAGGAGGCGGAATGGCTGAGTACGGCACGCCTACAGTTGACTATGAGTTTAAGGTGCGTGTGACAGACCAAGACGCCAAGCCGGTCGAGGGTCTTCAGGTAGACCTACCTATGAGCCGTGGGGATGAAAAGGAGCTCACCGATGCACAGGGCAACGCGGAGCTAGATGGTAGCTACACGGGCTTCCGCAGGGATCACCAAGTAGTCCTAGAGGTGAAGGACATCGATGGCGAGAAGAATGGCGTCGTCACAGACAAGCAGGTCACCGTAGAGGTCAAGGAGAGCGACTTCGTCAGCAAAGGCTCTAAAAGGTGGAACAATGGTAAGGTCAAGAAGGAGATAGAGATCCAAGTGGAGCGCAAGTAGTCGGGACAGACCTCTGACCTGTCACACCTATTATATTATGAAGCGAACTCTCTCAAATATCTTCTCCAACCTAATCGTCGGTACGCTACTCGCACTGATTGGCTGCTTAGGCTTCTCCAGCTGTAAGACGCGGACGACGCATAGGACGAGCGAAGGCGACAAGACAGAGCAGCCTGATACGACTACGCTCGTCAAGCCTAGACCTAGACCAGACGGCATGGGCATGGTGATGTATGGCACGCCTACGACAACTTTCGAACCCAAGCAGATAGTGATCCCTGAGGAGCAGGAGTAAGTCAGACCTTGTGATCCCATCAATGAAACTGAGCAAGCATAAGTCCATCGGGCAGACGCTCCTACGTCCTGCCTTCAAGCAACGCATCGCACTCGATCTGCATCGTATCTTGCAGGCGGAGAATGTGCGTCGACACCCGATGACGACACTCTTCTGGGAGTGTACGCTACGCTGCAATCTGCACTGCGGGCACTGCGGTAGCGACTGTCGCGTGGAGAGTGGTGTCGACGAACTGTCGGTCGCTGACTTCATACAGATCATTGACGGGCTGACACCTCACGTCGATCCCAACAAGCTACTGGTCATCTTCACGGGTGGCGAGGCGCTCGTGCGGAAGGACATCGAGGAGGCGGGGCTTGCCCTCTACCGTCGTGGCTATCCGTGGGGCATCGTGACCAATGGGATGCTACTCGACGCACAGCGCTTGGAGAGCTTGCGCCGTGCCGGACTACACACAGCGACGGTGAGCCTCGATGGCTTTGCCGAGGCACACAACGCTCTGCGTGGACATCCGCTCAGCTACGAGCGAGCTTGGCGGGCGATACAACTACTCACACAGGCCGAAGACTTGGTCTGGGACGTGGTGACCTGTGTCAATCCGATGAACTTTGATACACTTCCCGCCTTTCGTCAGCAACTGATCGATGCGGGTGTGAAGCGGTGGCGACTCTTCTCGATCTTCCCCGTGGGGCGTGCTGCGGAGAATAAGCAGCTCCAGCTCTCCGACAGTCAGTACTACCAGATGATGCAGTTTATCATCGAGACGAACGAGGCGGGAGAGATCGAGGCGCAGTATGGTTGCGAGGGCTATTTAGGCGCCTTCGAGGGGCGTACGCGCCAGCAGTTTTACCAATGTCGTGCAGGCGTAAACATAGCCTCTATCCTATGCGACGGCTCTATCAGCGCCTGCCCGAGTATTCGCTTCGACCACAAGCAGGGCAACGTGCATCACGACGACCTGTGGCAGGTGTGGGAGGAGCGCTTCGAGAGTTATCGTGATCGCTCGTGGGCTAAGACAGGGCCCTGTGCCGACTGCAAGAGCTGGAAGTACTGTCTGGGCAATGGTATGCACCTACGAGACGATGAGGGCAAGCTCCTGGTCTGCCACCTCAAACGTCTTGAAGCGGGTGCCGAGGCACTACATGCCTCTGGAGCAAGATGACCCATCAGTCGCTGTCGCCTACGGAGCTGATCGTGCGCTATGCACACGATGAGCTACGCTTGAGTGCCGTAGGCTTAGCCCCGGCCGAAGCGGTTCCACAAGAGGTGTGGCAGGCTTACCAGCAGACCATCACGGGAGAAGCTTACGCCGGCCTAGACTACCTACAGCGTTACGATGATGTGCGGTCGGATCCACGCAAATTACTCCCCGAAGCTAAGTCGATCATTGTCGTGGCTCAGAGCTATTACCCGCCTGTCAAGCAACCACTAGAAGCACCCCAAGTAGCTTACTACGCATACGGACGCGACTACCACAAGGTGGTGCGCAAAAAGCTCGAGCGTCTCCTCGCATTCATCCAGTCTGACATCGACCAAAGTGCCACGGGCCGTGTCTGCTGCGATACGGCTCCGCTACTGGAGCGTTACTGGATCCTGCAGAGCGGACTAGCCTACCAGGGACGCTCGAAGATGATGATCATACCTCGTCTAGGCACATTCTTTATCTATGGCTTCCTCGTCGTATCCCTACCGCTAGAGTACGGTGCAGCGATAGATCGTAGCTACTGTGGTCGCTGTCGGAGATGTATCGACAGTTGCCCTGGAGGAGCCTTGCAGGCAGACGGCTCTTTCCTCGCCGATCGCTGTCTGAGCTACTTGACGATCGAGCATCGGGGTGCGTGGCCCGAGGGCGTCGCTGAGCGTCTAGGCAATCGACTCTTCGGTTGTGACGTCTGCCAAACGGTCTGTCCGCACAATGCGCACTGCACACCACACGACGAACCAGACTTTATGATCCGCCCCGCCATTGCTCAGCTAACTTATGAGCAGCTGGCAAGCTTTACCCCCGAACTCTACGAAACCTTAACGATAGGCTCCTCGATGCGACGATGCGCCTACGAAGACCTTCTCCGCAATGCCCAGGCGGTCTTAGCCAACCATACCACTTCCCTATGACAAGACACTACAATATAGCAGACCTACGAGGACGCTTCATGCGCCGACTGAAAGACTACGGTCTCCCCCTCTCCATACTCATCGGCATCGTGGGCTATCGCCCGCTCTCCACGTTGAGTCCTGCCATCCCCTATATGCTGATGCTGATGCTCTTCTTTAGCTTTCTCAAGCTTACCCCGAGAGACCTGCGCATACGACCCGTCCACTTCCTCCTACAGCTCATACAGATCGTGCTAGCTGTGGGTGGCTACCTATTGGTGCGCTACTCGGGCATCTCCGAGAGCACACTTCTCGCCGAGGGACTCATGATCTGCTTCTTCTGCCCCGCAGCCTCCGCATCTCCCGTGGTCATCGGCTTCCTCGGGGGCAATGTAGCCCTAGGCACCACCTACGTCCTGCTCACCAGCGTGGGGGTCATCGCCTTAGCGCCACTCCTGCTAGGCTTCTTCGGCAGTAGTGCGATGGACTACGGAGCCACCTTTGTGCAGATCTTCTACCGCGTGCTACCAGTCATCACGCTACCCCTACTCGTCGCTTGGGCCGTCCGCTACGGCGTCAAGCCCGTCTATCGGGTACTCACAAAGATCCCCTCAGCCAGCTTTTGGGTCTGGCTCCTCTGCCTCTCACTCATTATGGCCAATACGGTGCACTTCATTGCTGAGGAGCCACGGGAGATGATCCCGACGATGATCCTGCTAGGCGTCATGGGGCTGATCGCCTGCATCGTTCAGTTTGCCCTCGGCAAGTGGCTCAGCAAGCGAGTTCTCGGCGAGAGCATCACCCTCGGGCAGAGCTTAGGACAGAAAAACTCAACCATCGCCATCTGGCTAGCGCAGAGCTACCTCAACCCGCTCTCCTCCGTCGCTATGGCCGCCTACTCCATCTGGCAAAACCTCCTCAACGCCTACCAGATACACCGCGCCACGCAACGCTCCAACCAAAAACCCTCCCATAAGCGAAAGTCTAAACAAAACGATTAGAAGCCCCTCCTTATGACGAAACGAAAAAGGATAACGCTGCTGATCATCGGAGCTACGGCTCTGGTGATGCTCCTGTGTGGACTATGGCTATGGCGCTCCATGCGCACGAGCAATCCGTGGGGCGCTCAGACTATTGGCGACATAGCCACACCCGCAGGCTACAGCCGTGTGGAGGCTTCCGCGGGGAGCTACACGGCTTATCTACGCGCTCTACCCTTGAAGCCGCGTGGTGCTAGGGTGCAGCTATACACGGGGGGAGATGCACGCTTGCAGTTTCTCTCTACAGCGGTGATCGACCAGGATATCCTCAGCAACGATGAGCAGTGTGCCGATGTGACTATGCGTCTGCGGGCTGAGTACCTTTGGCAGAAGGGACGCTACCAGGAGATCAACTTTCGCAATGTCCATGGCAAGACGATGCGTTACTCTGGCGGAGCATCTCGTAGTGCCTTCGAGCGTTATATGAGAGGCGTCTATGGTGCTTGCAGTACCTTCTCGCTCTACCAGGAGACCAAGCCTCGTGCTATCCAAGATGTGATGCCAGGCGATGTGCTCGTCTACCCAGCACGTCCAGGGCGCAAGTACGGGCATGCCGTTATGGTGGTCGATGTGGCACGGAGCAGATCTGGCAAAGTGGCAATCATGTGCCTCGAGGGCAACACCCCCGCTCGTGAGAAGCACCTCGTGCGCAATCCCAACCCACTGCGCAACCCGTGGTTTATACTCAATGAGGGAGACGAGGCGATACAGATCTCAGTCTTCCGCTTTAATAAAGACGAACTCAGACATTACTAACTCCATAATAATATGAGACGAACCCTCTTACTCCTCACCCTACTCCTCGGCAGCCTCCTCACCCTCTCAGCTCAGACCTATATCTATAGCGGAGATAAGCGGTACGACTACGACTCACAGGTCATCGCCACGTGGGACGGCACCCGCCTCTACAGCGGGGACAAGCGATACGACTACAATTCACGAGTCATCGCCACCTGGGACGGCACCCGCCTCTACAGTGGCGATAAGCGATACGACTACGACTCACGGGTCATCGCCACGTGGGACGGCACCCGACTCTACAGCGGGGACAAGCGATACGACTACAATTCACGAGTCATCGCCACCTGGGACGGCACCCGCGTCTATAGTGGCGACAAGCGATACGACTACGACTCACGGGTCATCGCCACGTGGGACGGGCCTCGCATCTACAGCGGCGACAAGCGGTACGACTATGACTCCCGCGTCCGCTACACCATCGAGGGGCACCTCCCCGTTGCCGTTGCCATCTACCTCATCTTGTGATGCTTTTGGAGAGAGCAACATAAACATTGCCATAGCCCCACACTACATACCTTATGCTACTCATATCTCTATGCCTCTGTAGTCTCTCAGCTCTCTACCCGTGCTATAGAGCCTGGGAGCGACTGAAGCGCTCCTTTAGCGAGCCTGCATTGGCACTCTTTATGGCGATGGTACTCTATACGCTCTTTCTCCTATATGGCACCGTGGTGCGACTCTTGGGAGGCAGTGCTATCGATGCGGTTTATAGTAGTATGGTTGCCAAGAGCGGGATTGGATTTGACCTGTTCATCTTGCTACTCACTGGGGTCACCGCAGCACTAATCCCTGTCAATCTCCTCATGGGGCGCATCATCAGGAGGTACCGGCGGGCGGGCATCATCATCTTAGGGGGTATCATCCTCCTTTTGGCCATCCTGAGCATCCCCGTCAGTATGATGATAGGCGATCTAGGGCAGCTAGCCCCTGAGATGGCCTCGTTCGGCAGTAGCTTGGTGGGGTGCTTCTTCCTTGAGTGCTGTGGGGTGATGGCTTACTTTGCTTGGTTGCTTGGCTTGACCTATCAGGAGTTTTGCGTCATCGGCAATATCTACATGCAGGGCGCCATCTGCCTACTCGCAGCTCTAGCGCCGCTCCTTCTCTGTATACGTACGAAGCAAGCCCCGTGGAAGTGGCTCCTCAGTGGAGGCAATGCGCTCCTACACCTCGTCATCATCTCATGCTTTTTCGGCCACTACTGGATGCCCTTGGAGAGCGCTTTCGACCTCTGTGTCCAAGACCTCAACCACATCGGTGCCCTCTTTGGTAGCTCCTATGTGATGGTCAATATCATAATCTTCGTCATACTCTTTGTGGTCGACCTCGCACTCAACGCCCTACTCTACCTACTCCTAGCAGGCAAGTTTACCGCTACACAAGCTGGCGAAAAGAGTTCGCAGCAGGACCACAGGACAAACTCTCAAGACAATTGCTAAGCCCCTTTCATCAGAGATACCCTTATGAAAAAGAAGATCCTCACGGCACTGCTTCTCTTGCTCCTCGTCCTGTCAGCAACTTGGTTCTACAAGCTACTCTTCCTATGGCTCACCCTACTCCTCTGGCGCAAAGAGCTCCTGAGCAAGATCCCCTACCGTCATGCTAACCGCATCATGATCGCATTGATGGTCGTGACACTCTTTATCGCTATGCCCCGCTACCGCGCGAACTCCTCCGATCGTGTCCAGCTCATCTACCAAGACAGCGAGGGGCATGCTACCACGCCACCACTCTACCAGTACCTAGCCAATACGATCATCCCCGAGGAGGAGGCTATGAGCTGGGGACTACGCGTAGCAGCCATCTTACCGCGGGAGGCTATGTCGTCGCTCTCCAAGAGCCTCATCAATCAGTACAAAGATGAGTACCGTTCCTGTGGCAATCGTTGCTTTACACGTTCCATAAGGAGCTTGAGATGGTCCACCTCCAACCCCATGTCGGGTGTCTGCTCCCAGTTTTTCAATAGCTTCGCAGCCCCTCATCAGGCGGTCTATCTGATTCGTCCTAAGCAGTATCAGCGTGACAGGAGCTATCCGCTCGTCGTCTTTTGCCATGGAGGGCTGGGCAACTGGAAGCTCTACACCAGCATACTCCGTCAGCTGGACAACTGCGTCGTCCTAGCCATCCCCTCGCACGACCTCACGGGCTTCTTCAGTCCGAGCGATATTGCAGGGATCTTTGACCGTCAGATCCCCTTCCTCGAGGAGCGGGGCTACCATATAGACCGCAGCCAGCTACACCTTATGGGCCTCTCCAACGGCTTCACCGCCAGCGACATCGCCTACCGTAACTACGGCAAGCGCTTCAAGAGCATCACCTACATCTCCTGTCAGCCTAGTCAGACGAAGCGCATCGGCGCCAAGATCATACTAATCGGTGGGGGCAAAGATGAGACCGCTGCCAACCAGCCCGCTCTAGCTAAGCGAATGCGTGCCAATGGCATGCAGACGGCACTCTACTGGGACGCTGCAGACACGCACTACACGCTCCTCCACAACCGCAAGGCGATCGTTGCCTTCCTCAACAAAGAGCTAGAGCTATCCTAGCTGCCAGAGCTTATCCTCTCGAAAGAAATAGCTAAATTTGTAACAACAAACCAGCAACTTACTCAATACGATGAAGCGAATCATGGCTCTACTGCTAAGCCTCGTCTGCTTAGCCACTACACTGTCTGCTCAGGAGCAGGACACGACAGCTCTCTCTGCACAAGACTTGCCCACCTTGGAGCGAACCTTTGACACATTCTCGCCCAACCTCCAGGATGCCTTACAGACTATCATGCCTAACCCTGAGAATCAGACAGCATTCCTCGAGAACGTCCAGAAGGCACTCCAGAGCGAGCCAAACAATGGTGTCGCTTGGGCTTACGTCGCCACCATCTACCGTATGCAGGACAAGCCCGAGCAGGCGCTAGAGGCTGCCACCAAGGCGATCTCCCTCCTACGGGCGAAGCCCGCACGTAGAGCTATGGTCTACAGCCTTCGCTCCGACATCTACTCCGACCTTGAGGACGCTGTCAAGGCGCTTATGGACCTACACTCTGCTATCAAGGATGCTCCCGACACACCAGATCTATACTTAAAGCGCGGGAGTCTCTATGCCGCTATGGAGCAGTACGACCTAGCAGAGGTGGATATGCGTAAGTATATTTCGCTAGCTCCTGAAGACGCCACTGGTTATACTGGATTGGCTACCGTTGCGTTTCGGCAAGAGAAGTATGAGGATGCCATACAGAACCTGAATGAAGCTATCAAGATTGCTCCAGACGAAGGCGTTCTCTACTATCTGAGAACTATTAGCAGCATCAAGCTAGAGCACTACGATGAGGCGATGGATGACATTATCTATACCATTGCAAACAGCCTTGCAGACGACGACACCTATGCCCTCCTCAATGTCATCGCAGCTCAGGCAATGCCTACCCTCGAAGCTAAGCTCAAAGCGGTGGAGTCCGTGAGCAAAACGGGAGGATATCTCTTCCTTATCGGCATGGCTCATCAAAATATCGGAGATAACAAAGGTGCACTGGAGTACTACCAAAAAGTCACAGAGCGACAAGAGCTAACCGATTTCGTAGCCAGCCAGATAGCAATCGCTTATCAGGGTCTAGGCGACTACAGCTCTGCACTCAAGTATATCGACGAAGCTATCTCGCTAGACCCTACGGACTTCAGCTACATTTACGCCAAGATGCAGATGCTCTTTGAGGATGGCAATTCCCAAAGAGCTCTCGCAGAGTCGAATAAATATGTTTCCCTTGTACCTGACGACCTTGATGGCTACTATCAGCGGGCTCAAATCAAGAGTAAGCTCCAGGACTTCCAGGGGGCCATCGATGACTACTCTAAGGTCCTTGAGTTAAATGACTCCTACCTCTTTGCTTACATCAAGCGAGCAGACCGCTACACAGCACTGGGACGCAAG
This sequence comes from uncultured Porphyromonas sp., assembly GCF_902489635.1. Classification (GTDB taxonomy): domain Bacteria; phylum Bacteroidota; class Bacteroidia; order Bacteroidales; family Porphyromonadaceae; genus Porphyromonas. The sequence continues at coordinate 13,281 of NZ_CABUAN010000002.1, forward strand.
GATGCCGCAACGGCCGACTATCGCAAGGTGATCGAGATCCTACAGGAGCACGAGGCGACAGACATAACTATGGCGTATGCTTACCAGTCTCTCGGCGAGCAGGAGCAAGCCATCGCGGCCATCGCTAAGTGTATTGAGGAGGATCCCGACAGTGCCGAGCTCTACTACTGCATCTCAGGGGTCTATGGTCGAATGGGTAAGACGGAGCAAGCACTGGACAACCTACGCATAGCCTTCGAAAAGGGGTACAACAGCTTTTCATTCATCGAGCAGGACGACGACCTCGCCGCTCTACGAGACAACCCGCAGTACAAAGCACTCATGCAGCAGTACAAGGAGAAGCTCGGCTACAAGATGCCCCAATAATAAGCACCCCTGACGCAATCGCATAGCCACGTGGAGAGTCACAAGTCTCTCCACGTGGCTTTCTTATGTCCTCTGGTAACCATGAGACTGTTGCAAAAGTCAACAGTCTCAACAAAAAGTTAGAGCTATCCTAGCTGCCAGAGCTTATCCTCTCGAAAGAAATAGCTACATTTGTAGCAACAAACCAGCAACATACTCAATACAATGAAGCGAATTATGGCTCTACTGCTAAGCCTCGTCTGCTTAGCCACTACGCTGTCCGCTCAGGTGCAGGGCACGACAGACCTCTCTGCGCAAGACTTGCCCACCTTGGAGCGAACCTTTGACACATTCTCACCCGACCTCCAGGATACCCTAGGGATCATTATGTCCGAGCCAGAGGATCAGGCAGCGTTCCTCGAGAACGTCCAGAAGGCACTCCAGAGCGAGCCAAACAATGGTGTCGCTTGGGCTTACGTCGCCGCCATTTACCGTATGCAGCGCAAGCCCGAGCAAGCTCTAGAGGCTGCCACCAAGGCAATCACCCTCCTACAGGCGAAGCCCGCACGTAGAGCTATGGTCTACAGCCTCCGCTCTGATATCTATACAGACCTTGATGATGGTGTCAAGGCGCTTATGGACCTGCACTCAGCTATCAAGGATGCTCCCGACACGCCTGATCTATACTTAAAGCGTGGAAATCTCTATGGCACTATGGAGCAGTACGACCTCGCAGAGGTGGATATGCGTAAGGTTACTTCGCTCGATCCTAAGAACCCAACGGGCTATATCGGATTGGCCGTGATTGCGATGCTACAAGAGAGGCAGGAGGATGCTATACAGATCCTAAACGAAGCTATCAAGATTGCTCCTGACGAAGGCGTTTTCTACTATCTGAGAGCTAATGTCTACATCAAACTAGAGCACTACGATGAGGCGATGGATGACATTATCTATACCATTGCAAACAGCCTTGCAGACGACGACACCTATGCCCTCCTCAATGTCATCGCAGCTCAGGCAATGCCTACCCTCGAAGCTAAGCTCAAAGCGGTGGAGTCCGTGAGCAAAACGGGAGGGTACCTTTTCATTATCGGCATGGCTCATCAAAACATCGGAGATAACAAAGGTGCGCTGGAGTACTACCAAAAAGTCACAGAGCGACAAGAGCTAACCGATTTCATAGCCAGCCACATAGCGACTGCCTATCAGATGATAGGCGACTACAGCTCGGCACTCAAGTATATCGACGAAGCTATCTCGCTAGACCCTACGGACCAAACCTACATTTACAGCAAGGCTCAGATGCTCTTTGAGGATGGCAATTTCCGAAGAGCCCTCGCAGAGTCGAATAAGTATGTTGCCCTTGAACCTGACGACCTTGATGGCTACTATCAGCGTGCTCAGATCAAGAGTAAGCTCCAGGACCTCCAGGGGGCCATCGATGACTACTCCAAGGCCATCGAGCTAAGCGACACATTCTTATGGGCTTACCTCAAGCGAGCTGACCGCTACACAGCACTGGGACGCAAGGATGCCGCCACAGCCGACTATCGCAAGGTGATCGAGATCCTACAGGAGCACGAGGCGACAGACATCACCATGGCGTATGCTTACCAGTCTCTAGGCGAGCAGGAGCAAGCCATCGCGACCATCGCTAAGTGTATCGAGGAGGACCCCGACAGTGCCGACCTCTACTACAGCATCTCGGGAGTCTATGGTCGAATGGGCAAGACGGAGCAAGCGCTGGACAACCTACGCATAGCCTTCGAAAAGGGTTACAACAGCTTTCCATTCATCGATCAGGACGACGACCTCGCTGCTCTACGAGACAACCCGCAGTACAAAGCACTCGTGCAGCAGTACAAGGAGAAGCTCGGCTACAAGATGCCCCAATAATAAGCACCCCTGACGCAATCGCATAGCCACGTGGAGAGTCACAAGTCTCCACGTGGCTATTTTTTATTCTTCACGTAGGGGCGAAACATTTCCTCCGAAGTTTCATTTGATTCCTCCGAAGTTTCATTTGATTCTTCCGAAGTTTTGTTTCGTCTCCACGTGGAGAATATTTCTTACCCACGTAGCGGGCTGGAGATTTTCCACGTAAGAATCGGAGACGCGTAACCCGCTATAGGGACTACACCTTTCTTCAAAGAGTCCAGGGCTGACGCATTATAATCGCTCTGCTAGAAGCTACATATGAGCGACAAGCGAGGAATAGATGAGGGTACCATATATAATGTGTCCGCCCTAATCTCTAATCTCTAACCTCTAATCTCTAATTACATATCTTTACAGGGAAATTCGTCCGATTTCCCACTTTCTCGAATATCCACGTGGATATTCTCAAATCTCCACGTGGATATTTTTTATTTTCCACGTGGGCGTCATTCATTTCCTCCGAAGTTTCATTTGATTCCTCCGAAGAATTTTTTATTCCCCACCTGGAAAATAAAAATTCTCCACGTGGGAATTTCGAAATATCCACGTGGAAATCTCTTTTCCCCGACACGGAGCCGTTTCGATATGTAGTCAGTTCTAAATTATTGTAGCAAGCCGGAGTCAAATTTGCCCAACCAGTGCTGATGCATCCTAATCGCTCTGTCAGGAACTACACATTAGCGACAAACGAGGAGTAGAGAGGTCGATGAGCTCATTATATATAATGCGTCAGCCCTGTCAAAGAGTCTAGTGAGACGTTGTGGCTTCGCTAGAGTTTTGTATCTTTGGAGATATGAAGGAGATGAGACGGCTCTTCGGGGAGTTCTTTTCTCCAGCTATTCCGCACTGTGGGATAGCTTTCGTTGATAACTAGACAAACAGAGATCGTATGAAACAGAGACAGATATTGGGACTTTTGCTCTTCGTGTTCCTCTTGGGAGCGGGAAGTAGCTGGGCACAGACGGCAGACCAACAGCAGGTCTACGAGGCGTATGTAAAGCGTGACATCAACAGCTGGAAGCGGGTCGTAGACCGTATGCACGCTGAGCCTAACAAGAGCTATGCACGTATTGCCGAGCTGGTCGAGTATGAGTACGGCTACATCGCTGAGTGCATCCTGCGCGACAGAAACAATGAGGCGGAGCAGTACCTCAAGCGCTACAAAGCGCACGTGGACTACCTTCTAGAGTGTGACTACAAGACCGCCGAGATGACCGCCTACCTCTCGGCTTACTACAGCTATCGTATCGGCATATCATGGCTCCGAGCAGCGCTTGTGGGCAATAAGAGCATTAGTCTGATGAATCGCTCGATCAAGATGAACCAGCAAAATGCCATTGGGCTGATCCAGCGAGGCAATGCACAGTACTTCGCACCAGCTTTCTTCAAGGGAGATGCTAAGCGGGGAGCTATCGACTACTTTCTTCGTGCTGAGCGTGCGATGGTTTCGCAGGGCAAGAGCAAGGGGTCGTGGCTTTACTTGAGTCTCCTGATCCAGATTGCCGAGTGCTACGTAGGTGTCGGGGAGCAGACGCAGGCGGAGACGTGGTATCGCAAGGTTATCGCTCTAGAGCCTCGGCTCACCTGGGCACTCGATAGTAAGTACCTAGAGAACAAGCAGAAGCGCGGACAGCATTAGAGTCGAGTAGGTGCCATGTCCTTCCAACTAACCTCAAAGTATAAGCCGACGGGCGACCAACCGGAGGCTATTGCTCAGCTCTCGCAGGGAGTGCGTGATGGGTTGCCTCATCAGACGCTCCTCGGTGTGACGGGCTCGGGCAAGACCTTTACGATCGCCAATGTGATCCAGCAGGTGGACCGCCCGACGCTGGTCATTAGCCACAACAAGACGTTGGCAGCGCAGCTGTATAGTGAGTTCAAAGCGTTCTTTCCCAACAATGCGGTAGAGTACTTCGTCTCCTACTACGACTACTACCAGCCCGAAGCTTATCTGATCAATACGGATACCTATATAGAGAAGGACATGGCGATCAATGCAGAGCTGGACAAGCTACGACTACGTGCTACCGCTTCGCTTCTCTCGGGTCGTCGCGATGTAATTGTGGTCGCCTCGGTATCCTGCATCTATGGTATGGCCAATCCGAATGACTTTGAGAATAAGATCATCAAGCTGGAGGTGGGCATGCAGATCGAGCGGGACGTGCTGATGCGACGCCTGGCGGAGTCTTACTATGTCAATAACAAGGCGGACTTCGTGAGTGGTTCCTTTCGGGTCAAGGGAGATACGATCGACATCTTTCCCGCCATCGAGTCCTTCGAGGGGGTTGCTTACCGCATCGAGCTCTGGGATGACGAGATCGATCGGATCACCATCATCGACCCTGTCTCGGCTGAGAGCCAGGGGACGCTAGATAGTCTACGCATCTACCCCGCCAACCTCTTTGTAACAACGGAGGAGCAGACGCAGCGTGCTATCGTGGAGATCAAGAAGGATCTGGCCGACCGCACAGCAGAGCTGGAGCGCGAGGGGCATCTCTTTGAGGCGAAGCGACTCTACGAACGGGTCTCCTACGATCTGGAGATGATCAAGGCGGTGGGCTACTGCTCGGGCATTGAGAATTACTCGCGCTACTTCGACGGTCGCAAGCCGGGCGAGCGACCCTTCTGCTTGATGGACTACTTCCCCGATGACTATCTCCTAGTCATTGACGAGAGCCACGTATCGATACCGCAGATACGCGCCATGTATGGCGGAGACAAGGCGCGCAAGACCACCTTGGTGGAGTATGGCTTTCGCCTGCCAGCAGCTTTGGACAATAGGCCCTTGGAGTTTGAGGAGTTTGTCAATCTGACCAACCAAGTGATCTACGTCAGTGCCACGCCAGCTGACTACGAGCTCAACATGAGCGAGGGCGTGGTGGTCGAGCAGGTGATACGCCCTACGGGACTACTAGACCCGCCCATCGAGATCCGCCCCACGGAGCATCAGGTGGACGATCTGATGGAGGAGATCGTCATACGCACGGAGCGCAACGAGCGGACGCTCGTCACGACCCTGACGAAGCGTATGGCGGAGGAGCTGAGCGACTACCTCATACGAGCGGGCATCAAGTGCGCCTACATACACAGCGACGTGGACACGCTAGAGCGTATTCAGATTATGGACAGCCTACGTGAGGGGGCTTACGATGTCTTGGTCGGGGTCAACCTGCTTCGTGAGGGGTTGGACTTTCCTGAGGTGTCGCTCGTGGCGATCCTCGATGCGGACAAGGAGGGCTTCCTCCGCTCGCATCGATCGCTCACCCAGACGGCTGGACGTGCTGCACGCAACGTGCATGGGCTGGTTATCTTCTATGCAGATAGTATCACCGACAGCATGCAGGCGACCATCGACGAGACCAACCGCCGCCGTGCTAAGCAGATAGCCTACAATGAGGCGCATAACATCACCCCGACGCAGGTGGTGAGCAAGCGAACGAATGCGCTCTCGCAGGAGGGCTATGTAACAACAAAAACCTCGGCACAAGCTGAAGCTTATGTCGAGGAAGAGATAGCTGTCGCCTCACCTGTCGCTGAGTACCTCACGCAGGACAAGCTCCCAGACCTGATCGAGCAGGTACGCAAGCAGATGTATGCGGCTGCCAAGGAGCTCAACTTCGTCGAAGCTGCACGTCTACGCGACGAAATGTACGCCCTGCAGAGTCGACTAGAGAAGTAACCTGCGAAGTCTAGAGCGAGAGCATTCACTTAGTACTTTAGCGCAAAGATCTGCGTCAGGAGGTCTAGGTAGATGGTGCGTGCTGAGGCATTGACCCCGTGGGCACCCTTGGCGTCACCGTCGGCACGTCGTATGGCGGAGATAATGTTGAGCGTTTGCTGCTTAGAGTAGAGACGCATAGCCGACTGGTACATGCGTGCCATCGACTCATACTTCAGGTTGAGTGCCTCCTGTATGTTTTTCTGACTATTGGACGGCAGGTAGTGCGCTACCATCAGATTGGCAAAGAAGCCGTAGAGCGAAGCGACGATCTGCGGTACGGGGTATCGCTTTTCGTCCTCCGCCATGGCCAGTGCTATCTGCAGAGCCTCATCGTCCTTGCGTCGCTGCACCGCATTGAGCAAGTCGTAAGGACCGTACTTGCGCGACTTGCTCACCACCTGCTGCACCATGGCACGTGAGATGAGTCCGCCGGCGCCCTTGGCTGGTATGGCTAGCTTTTGCAGCTCCGAGTAGAGCGTCTCTAGGTCATATCCGACCCGCTCGATCAGCGTCGAGATCGCTTGCGGAGCCAGCTGCAAGCCTAGCCCCTCAGCCATCCGGATCATCGCCTCTCTCAGTTCGTTATCACGCCTGACGGGTGTCGACTCGATGAGCGCCACCTGCGACTTGAGCGCCTGCGCATTCTTCTTGGCTGCTGCGGGGAGCGCGTCGTGGTATAATATAAGGAGTGTGGTACCCTCGGCAAAGGTGGTCGCATCGCGTATCAGCTCGGCAATGCCGTACGGCTTCTTGAGGACGCTACTCTTCTTAAGATCCTGCGCATCACGCAAGACGATGAGACGCTTCGGCGCAAACATGGAGAAAGTCTGCGCCTGCTGAAGTACCTCGGGAGCTGTCGTCTCGGAGCCGAAGTAGACGACCAGCTGGGTCGTGCGCTCCTCCTGAGGAATGTAGTTCTCGACGACCAGCTCCTCTAGGCGATTGATGTAGTAGCTCTCCTCTCCGTAGCCAAGCACGAGGGGCGGGAGCGGTTGACCCGACCGGATCAGGTCACTAATCTGTACGAGTTCAGTCATAGCTGCATCTTCCTATCGATCGGAGACGATACCCACCATCGTACCGTCTCCGCTTTGCGTTGCACAGCAAAGGTAGTGAATTGATCTGAGCCACGGGATTGGCTCTTCTTACTTGAATGTCCACAGCGCATACCCCCCGCTAACCCAGCTTTCACTTGAGGCGAAGATTAGAACCGACCGCCTCAACGGTGCCAGCCTCTATCATCGCGGCCAAGGCATCTGAAAAAGCCGCATCGACGTTGCTGCCCCTGCGATTGAAGCCTAGCTTGCGAGCCGCTAGGAGCGTCAAGCTATCCTGGCTCAGAGCTACTTGCTCTCTGAGAGTCTCGCTAAGTGCGTTTATCAGCTCCACACGAGGTATGTTCGCCACCTCTCTCCCAGAGTCTGTACGATAGGTGTGGTAGTCGCTACTATCCTCCTTGCTGAGCCATATAGCTTCGCTTTCGTCTTGATAGAAGGGAGTGAGTAGCTCCTTGACAGTAGCCTGCAAGGTCGGGGTGACACGCCCCACAGCTGTGAGGGTAGCGACTCTCTTGCAGAGGAGTGCGAAGGTGATCGGCTGCTCGGTGGCGATAATATTTCGAACGAGCTGAGCCATATCACGCATAGAGCCCCTTGCCGTGGCTTCTGCTATGGAGTAGCTCCGATACTGCTGCCCTTGGGTTGTCTCCTCGACGAGCTGCTCCTGAGAAATGTCAAAGTGCGCCTTGGGAGTAGCCTTGACCTCTACGGGTGTGGCGAGTGCCGTAGCGAGACGCTCTTCTATTCGACTCAGTACACGTTCCTTATTATTGAACCAGTCGACGCTCCACACCCTCATGACCTGCCACTGGAGGGCAGATAGTACGGAGGGCTGCCCCACCTCTCGATCTCTGGTGGTGGGCGTTTTGTTATAGCTCTCCCCATCGAGAAGTATGCCGAGACGATAGACCTCGGGGTCTTGCGGGTCACAGATAGCGACTTTCACTCTAAAGCTAGAGCGCCCCACATTCGTCTTGACCTGATGTCCTCTGGCGGCTAGCTCGGCAGCGATTTGATCAGCCAGCAGAGTGTCGCTGCTCTCCGCCTGTGTCTGCGAGTAGGTGGGCAGGGACTGAGTCTCAGCATATAGGAGGAAGTCCTTGAGACCTTTTACACCCAGCGCCTTGGATCGGCGTAGGTCAATGTCTGCGGAGCGAAGCGTAGAGAAGATGTACATCTCTTGTCTTGCACGGCTCACGGCGACATTGAGTCTTCGCTCACCGCCCGCATTATTTAGCGGACCAAAGTTCATCGACACCTTGCCCTCCTTGTCGGGTCCGTAACCTATGGAAAAGAGGATGATATCTCGCTCATCACCCTGGACGTTCTCCAGGTTTTTGACAAAGATCGGCTCAGGCATCTGGTCAACGATCTCTTGCAGCGCTGGCTCACGATCTAGCTGCGCCTGTAGCATATCCTCTATCAGTCCTTGCTGAGCTACACTAAAGGATATCACGCCTATACTCTTCGTCCACAGCTCAGGATCTCGCAGTCTGCGTATCACCTCTCGTATGATGGCTTCTGCCTCTGCGGCATTGGTGCGTCGGCCACCCTTGTCGTAGTAGCCCTCTATGGGTACGTGATAGACTTTTGTGTTCTGGTCATCTACTGAGGGGAAGGTGATGAGCGACCCATCGTAGTACTCACTATTAGAGAAGGCTATCAAGCTCTCGTGCCTAGAGCGGTAGTGCCAAGACAGCTGGAGGGCGGGTATCTCTAGCGTGCGACAATCCTCGAGGATGCTCTCCATGTCGTCTATATAAGCTTCCTCAACATCTACATTGGAGGTGGCGAAAAAGCTCGTCGGTGGCATCTGCTTAGGGTCGCCCACGACGATGAGTGCTTTGCCTCGAGCTATAGCCCCCACCGCCTCACTGGTAGGCATCTGAGACGCCTCGTCGAAGATGACTAGGTCAAACTGTTCCTGCGTCATGTCTGTATACTGCGCCACACTCATGGGGCTCATGAGCATACAGGGGCAAAGCCGAGGAAGTAGCGTGGGTATCTGTGCAAAGAGTTCGCGCAGAGAGACGCCTCGTCCGCCATTACTAATGTTGCGATTGAGTAGACCGATCTCACTGCCAGATACCACATCGTCGGTCATCCGTGGAATGCCTGCTGCTAATCGTGCATACAGCTCCTTTTGGGTCAGCAGCTGGAACTCTTGGATCATCGTCCGGTAAGACTGTATCACCTGATCGAAGATCATCCCCTCAAAGGTTGCCAGCACCTCAGAGCGTCTGATACGCTCCTCCGCCTTGTACTTGAAGAGTGCCTTCATAAAGGCATCCTTGATCTGAGCGGGCTGATGCTCCTCCTGATACATGGTCCTTACGACGCAGCCGAGACCATGAGACTCCAGTTCATCGGCGTACTCAGACCAGTGTAGCCAGTCTCGCATCTTGTCTGAGTGGGTGCTCCAGCGGTCTAGCTGATCGATAGACTCCTCTATCGTAGCGGCCTCTGGCATCGTATCTTCTGGAGTCTCTAGCCCGAAGTGGCGGGATAAGATAGTCCTTAGCTGTTCGATCTCCTCGTGCCTCTTGTGATAAAGGGTTAGGTCATCGATCAACTTGTCTACCTCAGGCTCGGTGATGAATGCGTTGAACTGCTTGAGCCGCTTCATGAAGCTGCGCTTGGCAAAAAAGCGCGGAATGAACCACTTAGCCTTTGCCGCACGCCACTCCGTACGGAGCTGCTCTACGTCTTGTGCTAGGATCTCTGGGGCATTGTCTCTCACTATTTGCTCTTGCTGCTCCTTCGTCTGCTGGAGATCCTCACGATGCGTGAGTGTTTGCCTCAGAGTCTCTTGGCTACGACGCATCTCCTCCACGACCCCTGAGCTATCTGTCAGCATGGCTCGGTCTAGTCTGAGCCCCTTCAGGGGGTGGATCGCAGGCTGTCCGACCAACTTCACGACGGTCTCTAGCCGTGCGCCTAGTAGCTCCTCGACCCCTCTGACGCCTTCCGTCATCAGGAGCTGATCCAGCGGCTCCTCAAAGGTGAAGCTTGCCAAAGGCTCTACCTCTAAGCTCTCATAGTGTAGGATATACTCGTATAGAGAGAGCTTGTCCTGAGGATCTTTGTCGTGCAGCGCATTCATATAGTCTATGAGCTGCTTGCGCATCTCAAAGATCTTGTCTGCCTGCGCCTGAAAGCCCTCAGGTGGTAGGATGTGCGCTACTTTTAGTGCCTCTTCGAGCTGGGTGAGGACATGCCTTTTGGTTGCTTTATTGGAGTGTAGCTCTAGGCAAAACGGTCCTAGTCCTATTTTCTCTAGTCTACTCTGCACGACATCCAGTGCGGCCATCTTTTGCGCTACGAAGAGCACCCTCTTGCCCTGATAGAGCGCATTGGCTATTAGGTTGGTGATCGTCTGCGACTTGCCTGTGCCTGGAGGACCATAGAGGACGAAGGAGTGTCCCTTGCCCCCCTCTATGATGGCAGCTATCTGCGATGAGTCAGCTGTCAGCGGTAGAGCTAGTCCTGCGGGCGAGGTCTCTTTGTCTAGTTGCCTTAGATCTGCGGTGCTCTCTTCGGGATGCCAAGTGAGCTTGCCCTCTACGAGACTATTTAGGATATCATGCTCTCGGAGCGTCTCATGGTTAGCATGGATATCATTCCACATGAGGTACTTGCTAAAGGAGAATATACCCAAGAGGCACTCCTCCTCTACGTCCCATCTCTTCTGCTCCTTGAGCGCATCACGTATTGTGGCAAATATGAGCGACACATCGACACCACTCTCATCTCTAGGCAGCGGGTCTAGACCTCCGATGGAGATGTCATAGTTTTGTCTTAGAAACTCTATCAGCGTGACGTTGAGGAGTATCTCCTCGTCTCTAGTCCTGACGCAGTACTTACCTCTCTTGTAGACCATCTCCACAGGCAGGAGCAGTATCGGGGCATAGCGCGCCGTCTCGCTCCGCTCTGTCTCAAACCACCGGAGCGTGCCGATGGCCAGGTAGAGGGAGTTAGCACCCGTCTCTTCAATAGAGCTGCGCGCCACCTTGTAAATGTTCTTAAGGATGTCATTGGTCTCAGCTTCTGTCTTGTAGGTGTGCAGCGTACAATGCGCTATATCATTGCGGATCAATTCCTCTAACTGCGGATAGAGCTTAGAGCGGACGATCTGCTCTGAAGAGTCAAAGGAGAGCTCTACGTTTGGCTTACAAGCAACGGTGTACTCCTTACCATCCTGTAGATAGTCCTCGATGCTTGCCACATCAAAGGATATGAACTGTATACCTCTGCGACGTAGATTGGTATTGAGGAGCGAGTTGCGTAGAGAGAAGTCGAGCAACTTGCGCTCCCAGATGTCAAACTTCGTCAGCTCCTTCTTACTATCCGCTATATGAGTCAGATCGTAGCGATCATGCTCTACGACATTGATGACACACTCCTCATGCGCTACGCCTGCGGCGGCAACGGCGTAGTTGCCCTCAGCTAGAGCCTTCGATGGCAGAGGTCGTATGCCCTCTAGTCTACATCGCTTGACATCGATAAAGATGTCAAAGAGTGCGTGATCTGCTAGGTTGAGCTCTGCAATCTGGATCGCTTGCTCGAAGGAGGTCTGCTCGCTAGTCAGCTTCGTACACTCTAGCACCAGCATCTCGCTGATACCTTGCGAACACTTCTTCTCTATAAAGGAGGCGTCGTCAGAGACCCCTACGAGGGCGCAGTCATCCACAAGCCATACACCCAGATAGGCATGCCCTTTCTGTAGGATCACGACGCTATTCAGACCGATGCTCTCGAGTACGCTAGCCATCAGCAGTGTCAGCTCGATACAGTTACCTATCTTAGTCGCTAAGACCTGATCAGGCATGGTGATGCGTTGCCCTATGACCTCATAGCTTGCAGGTATAGCGCGATAGACGATCCCCTCCTGATGAAGGGTCGCAAAGAGCGCAGCCACTTGTAGACGCACCTCATTGGGATTGCCTGACTGGTACTCAGTTAGCGCGGAGGAGCCTGTCATACGCTTGAGCGTCGCGGCCACCTTGAGCGTTAGCGCCGTGATAGCGGGGTGATTTGGCGTGATGAAGGAGACCAGCATCTGTGGCAAAATCACCGACCCCAGCCAGTGGTCATACGGCATCATCTCTAGCGAAAAAGTCTCCTGCCCCACACGCTCGCCCTGGCTTGTCACCGTAATCGTAAAGTTCGTAACTATGCGCTCCGTGAGCGCAGCCAGCTTACCACCATCAGGGACAATCTCAAAGGGCACTATACGTACCGTCTCGTCAGGACTAACCTGCAAGATCTCTGTACTCTCGTACGGAGTCACATACTCCCCCTCGCAGAGCACCTGCACATCCTCCAGTGGGGCCGCAGAGGTATTGACGATGTCGACCGACTGGCAGATGGGGATCTTGTTGTGACACAAGGCATAGTTGACGACTTTCAGGTACTCGACATTGATCTTGACGCTCTTCATTTTCTCTCTACTATAATAATTTACTACCAGTCAAAGACGATACTCTTCATTTCCTCGGGAGATTGGCGGAGGCTCTCGACAGTGCGGATGCCGAGCTGGAGATGCTGCTCGGCGAAGTGTGCCGTCACGTAGCTATCGCTCTCGTCGCTCTTGACCCCCTCGGGTGTCATCGGCATATCGCTCACCATCAGGAGAGCACCCGTCGGGATGCGGTTCGCATAGCCCACCGTAAAGAGCGTAGCCGTCTCCATATCTATGGCATCCGCATGGGTCGTGCGCAGGTACTCCTTGAAGTGCTCGTCATGCTCCCAGAGCCGTCTATTCGTCGTGTAGACCGTCCCTGGCGCATACGATATGCCCGCCTCGAGGAGCGCATTGCTACAAGCCTTGAGCACATTAAAGGAGGGGAGCGACGGCACCTCACGAGGCATATAGTCATCGCTCGTACCCTCGCCACGTATCGCCGCAATCGGGAGGACGTAGTCCCCCAGCGTCAGCTGCGACTTGAGCCCGCCACACTTACCGAGGAAGACTACCGCCCGGGGCTCAATGGCCGAGAGCAGATCCATGATCGTCGCCGCATTAGGACTCCCCATGCCAATGTGTATCATCGTCATCTCCGCATTGCCACAGTTTGGCATCGAGGCGCTCTCGCCTAGGATCGGCTCGCCGATCTTCTTGGCAAAAGCTTGCAGGTAGCTCGTGAAGTTGGTCAGGAGTATGTGTGGCGCAAACTCCTCGAGGCTCCGTGTGGTGTACCTCGTTAACCAATTGGTAGCAATCTCTTTCTTTGTTTTCATTGGTGGAAATGGTAACTTTGCACCGTCTAATAGCAGTAGTGCGAAGCAAAGTTAATGAAACCCCTCCACTTACCCTCCTACCCTGCTCTCATTGAGGAGCAGTCAGGGCGTTCGGTCATATATGACGTCTATCGTCAGAGTATGGTCGCGCTAACCCCTGAGGAGTGGGTGCGCCAGCACTTCCTGCACTATCTCACGGATCATCTAGGCTACCCGCGCCTCTCCATACAGGTGGAGAGCCTCGTCGCCAGCTCCATACGTCAAGACCGCTTTGATGCAATGATCTACGGCCCTGGCGGACGAGTCCTCGCTCTCATCGAGTGCAAGGCGCCCGAGGTGCCACTCTCACAGGAGACGGTCAACCAGATCTCGCGCTACAATGCGCACTACCACGCACCGCTCCTGATGATGACCAACGGGCTCACCCACCTCGTCCTGCAGATAGACTACGCCACCACCACCGCAAAACCGCTCGCCGAGATACCATCCTACCAGCGAGCCCTCGACATACTCCAAACCTCAAAGGTCTAATCTCTAACTTCTAACCTCTAAAGTCTCATGTCCTACTTACTAGAAGCAGAGCATATCGTCAAGCGATACAAGAACCACCTCGCCCTCGACGATGTCTCCATACAGGTACAGCCCAACAGCGTCTTCGGACTCCTCGGTCCCAACGGTGCCGGCAAGAGTACCCTCATCAAGATCATCAACAAAATCCTCCTAGCCGACAGCGGTACCGTACTGCTCAACGGCAAGGAGATGACCTACGAAGATATACGCCATATCGGATACCTTCCCGAGGAGCGTGGACTCTATAAGAAGATGAAGGTCGGTGACCAAGCCATCTACCTGGCTCGTCTGCACGGACTATCCCGACAGGAGGCGCAGCAGGAGCTGAAGCACTGGTTTGAGAAGTTTGACATCATGCCTTGGTGGCATCGTAAGGTCGAGGAGCTATCTAAGGGAATGCAGCAGAAGGTTCAGTTCATCTGCACCGTCATTCACCGCCCCAAGCTACTCATCTTCGACGAGCCCTTTAGCGGTTTCGACCCGGTCAATGCCGAGCTCCTCAAGCGTGAGATCCTAGAGCTACGAGACAACGGCTGTGCCGTCATCTTCTCCACGCACAACATGCAGTCTGTCGAGGAAATCTGTGACGACATCGCCCTCATCAACCAGAGCAAGGTGGTGCTCCGTGGAGATGTGACCGAGGTCAAGCGAAGCCACTTCGACGGCGTCGCCTCGCTACTCATAGCCGGCGAGGAGTATCGCCCCAACTGGGTCGAGTCTCTGACCGAGCAGCAGATCGAGCTACTCGAGATCAAGCGGGAGGGACACGATATGCGCGTCCGCCTCAAAGACCCGCAGCAGCGTGACGTACGCGCCCTCGCGGGACTAGTCCCCACCGACCTGCACCTCCTAGAGGTTGCACAGGAGATACCCTCCATGCAGGAGATATTTATCCGCACCACCACGGCTCAAGCTCAGCCCGCTACGACCACCCTTTAACCAGACCCACTCTTATGAACAAGAAATCACCCTCCAAGCTCTCCATACTTATCGAGCGAGAATACATGGTGCGTGTCAAGAAGAAGTCCTTCATCGTCACCACCCTCCTCGTCCCCATCCTCATTGCAGCTATCTTCTTTATCGTCATCTACATCAGTATGAGTTCGCTCAGTGACGAGCGCGTCGCCGTCATCGACGAGACAGGACTCTATAGCGACGTGCTAGCCGACAACGAGTACTACACTTTCATCCCAAGCTCCGAGCCGCTCGAGGCTTATACCGACAAGGCGAAGCTCGAGGAGGAGGGGCTCTCAGCGGTCCTCTATATAAAAGACACGCTGATGAACAATCCCAACGGCTGGAGTCTTTACTCTTACAAGAAGCTTCCCAGTGGCATCGTTAACTACATCGAAGATTCTTTTACCGAGCGACTCAAAGAGCAACGCATCGCTCAGTACGATATAGAGGGACTCCCCGAGATCATCGACGATGTGGAGACGACCATCTCCGTCCCCACCTATCAGTGGGATGCCAAGGGCGAGGAGGCTAAGTCTAGTGGCTCACTGGCTGGTGTCATCGGCATGGTGCTCTCTGTGATCATCCTCAGCTTTATGTCGAACTATTCAGGACAGGTGATGAGCGGTGTGCTAGAGGAAAAGAAAAACCGCATCATGGAGGTCATCGTCAGCACCGTACGCCCCATAGAGATGATGATCTCGAAGATGGTCGGAGTCTTCCTCGTCGGACTGACACAGGTCGCTATCTGGCTGGTCTTTGCGGGGATTATCTTTGTCGTCGGCTCACTAGTCGCCGTGGGTGGCGTCTACGACCTCTCGGCACTCTCGCAGCTAGACCCCGCACAGATGGGCGGACTCGCAGGCGGTATGAGTATGGACTCCGTCACCGAGATGCAGTCTAGTCTAGAGGTGCTACAGAGCATCAACTTCGTACAGCTCATCATCATGCTCCTCATCTACTTCATCGGGGGCTACCTCCTCTACGCTTCGCTCTTTGCAGCGATCGGGTCGAGTGTCTCGAGCGACGAAGATGCCAGCCAGTTCATGATGCCGTTCGTCCTCGTCATGATGCTCGGCTTCTACATCGCTATGGGCAGCATGGACAATCCCGATGGCACAATGGCCTTCTGGGGCAGTATCATCCCCTTCTCGTCGCCCTTCGTAATGATGGTTCGACTACCCTATGGGGTCGCCACGTGGGAGCTCATCCTCAGCATCGTGCTGCTCTACCTCACTGCCTTTGGTATCGCTTGGCTAGCTGCACGCATCTATCGTGTCGGCATCCTCTTCACGGGCAAGAAACCCTCTCTGCGCGACCTCTGGAGCTGGATACGGATCTAGTGGTTAGTGGTTAGTAGCTAGCGAAAGCCACACAGCCAAAGCGGCTCATCGCATCAGCCCCCTCACCGCTCAGCAGGTGAGGGGGCTATTTTTCTTTTCTACTCCGTCGTAGCACGGCTAAGCGAGTAGCGATCTGTGGGGATCTAGGGCTAAACGAACAGTTTCCTACCTATGAAACTGGAGTTTCATACCTATGGAACTGGAGTTTCTTACCTATGAAACTAGAGTTTCATACCCATGGAACTGGAGTTTCACCTAGATGGAACTGGAGTGCCAAGGGGGGATGGCACTAGAGTTTCACCTAGGTGGTACTGGGGTCTAACGGACTTTTAGCCCTTTGTCGGGAGGCACGGGATAAAACGAGACTGTTGCAAAAGTCAACAGCCTCAAAACGAACGTAGGGACATACGGCGCAATGCCGTACGTCCCTACGTTTATTCGTTAGCGGGCTACCTCTCGCGCTAGGCGACGAAGACTCGCTGGTCTGACTGATTACTCGATCGTGATGTCGTCGATGAGGAGGTCATAGACACCTGTCTTACCTCCCTTGAAGGCAATGAGGTTACCACTCTTAGCTAGTGCCTTACCACTGATGTCAAGCGTTACCTTAACCCAGTCGGTAGCAGTGACACTACCAGCGTAGTCGTTTTGATTTTTAGCCTCATGAGAAGCATCTTGGATAGTAACGTCAGCGTTGTTAATGTTGCCAAGGTTGTAAGCGTAGTAGCCTTGCTGCGTTAGCCCTGATACCGTATTATCTGCAGGGTATAGGTTGATAGAGATACCCTTGCCAGTGGCTGTACCCTTGACGTAGAAGGTAATCTTGGACTTGCCCGTGAACTCCTTGCCACTCTTGTTCTCTACAGTGAAGAAGAATCCATTCTTAGCCAGTGTGCCACTTACCTTGAGGGCATTGCCCGTACGACCAGCACCAGTAGCCTCTGTGCAGTAGGTACCTATTCCATAGCGATTTAGTGTACCCGTGAAAGCAGCGAAGTCCTCGAAGTCTGCACCGGGGAAGAGTAGCTCACTGGTAGTGGGCTGTGGCGTAGGAGGAGGTGTTACGCCACCCGTGTTGTCGGGATCAACGGTTACGTTGCCCTCATCTACTACGTTCCAGTCAGAGATCTGACCATTGATCTGATCTACTGTGAGAGCGTTTGAAGCGAGGGTAACGTTGAACTTGTGGTTCTTGCCAGACTGGAGAGCGAGGCTAGCGAAGGTGTAGCTGTAACTCTTGCCGTCGCTGAGCGTGATGACCAGCTTAGCATTAGCATTGGTAGCAGGGATGACGATCGTTGGAGCGAAGGCACCATTCTTGAGCTGTAGCTTTTGCGTAGCTGTTGTCGTGCCGTTGGTGAGCGTACCGTCAGCGATCTTCATTGAGCTGGTCGTGACGATGCCCTCTAGCTGAGCTGAGGTGATAGTCGTACCAGCGGGTAGACCCGTCATGGTGAAGCTCACGAGAGCTAGCTTGTGCGTAAACTGTAGTACGTGGTTAGCACCGGTAGCGTCCTTAGCGGTCTTGATGCCCGTCAGGTTGTTGGAGTAGAGGACATCGGTCTGATCGTTGGTCAGGTCGATAGCTAGATCGGTCGTAGCGCTAGCACTGTAAGGATAGTAGCTAACGAAGTTGACCGTCTGCCCCTCGGCAAAGGTTAGTCCAGTAGCTGCAGGTGCAAAGGTTGCGGTAGCACCTCCTGCGGTGGTCTTGTACTCCACGTTGGTAGCGGTAGCGTCACCAGTCATAGAGATACCGATGGCGTCGTTTGCCTCAAAGGCGTTGCCCGCCATACGGAGGTTGAGCGCTGGGATGTTTGACCCAAACTGCATAGCCTCCTGCTGGAGTGCCTCACTCTTGTTGTCCTTGTTACAGGCAGTGAGTGCGAGTAGTGCGAGTGCACCGACAAGTAGTTTCTTCATGTCTTGTTGTATTTAGGTGATTATTGATTATTTGCTATTTAACAGTTAAAGCTTCGACTTGATAAGTCGTCGTATGAAGAGGCTCCTGCGAAGCCTCGTAGAGGAGAGCTATGTAGCCAGCCTCAGCAGAGCCTGCGATAGCGTAGCTCTTCTTGTAGTGCTGATTGCCATAGCCACTAGGAGATGTCGTGTCATTGATGACCTCTAGGGTCTTGACGAGTGCTCCATCCTTGTCTAGCTGCTGGACAGTGAGGGTAGCACCATTGGTGTGTCCTGAGCTGTATGTTAGCTCTACCGTATAGCTAGAGCCAGCTGTCATCTGCAGACGAGGCGTGATGAGGACACACTTATTTACTGGATCGGCAGACTTATAGGCACTGGCCTGAGCATAGTGTACGTCGCCGTAAGAGCGCTTCTGGAAGTCACGCGAACCGACGAGTGCTTTGTTGAGCCAGCCTGGGAGTGCAAAGGGATCGTGGTCCTTTCCCCCCTTGGCGAAGTCATCATTGAGCGGTAGTGCGCGAGCTACCTGTGTGAGGTCTACATTATAAATATTCTCACCAGCTGGCTTAGGTTCTGGCGTGGGAGTGGGCGTTTCGGTCGGCGTGGCAACGATATTGGAAATGGTGCCATCGTCCTCCCAGTCTATGATTTGTCCATTGACAAGGTCTATGGAGATACCTCCCTGCTGCTCGTCGAGAGTGATGTTGTAGTAGTAGATCTTGTTGCTGATGATGTCTAGCTGCTTAATCTCCTTGGTGTAGGTGCGCCCATTGCTGAGCGTGAGCTGTAGCTGTGCGTCCACAATATCCTTAGGAAGGATGAGAGACGAAGCGGAGTGCTTATCTGCACCAACGGTGAGCGGGAGCGTCTCCTTCGAACTATACGGTGTGCGCAGCTCGCCCGTGAGAACGTCAAAGTCGCCCTCGACGACCATGCCTTGTAGCTGCATCGACTGCAGCGTCACACCCGCGGGAAGTCCCTGGATGGTGAAGACGATGCGTGAGAGGACGTGCCCGAAGAGGAGCGTGTACTCCTTCTTGTCTACACGAGGTGCCACCTCACGGTGATGAGCCCAGAGGAGGTCGACGGGCTCCTGGATGAGATTCAGGTGTATGATCCCCTTCTGAACGGCTGTGCGGTAGGGAGCGTAAGCGTAGAAGTCTAGCTCCTTGACAGTGCTGGGGTAGATGCGGTCAGACGTGGTCGTGGGGTGAAAGATGGCTATCTCTCCCCCAGGGACGGCGTGGTAGTGCAGGTTATTGCGTTCCTCCGCTCCACGTGCATAGACACCGATCTGATCGCTCACGTCAAAGCGCTCGTCCGTGGCGCGTACTTCCTTGCCATCGAGACGTATGTTGCTCTTGAAGACTATGTAGTCCTTAGCTTGTGCACCGTCTGCATCGGGGCAAGTGGAGCAGCGAGACTGCTCCTTGGTACAAGAGGTAGCGAGGAGTAGCGTCGTGAGTAGTATAGAGATTGTCGTTAGTATCTTGTTCATAATAGTAGGTCGGCTGCAGGTTAGTTATCAAGTACGTTGACATCATTGAGCGCAGGGAAGAAGTCAAAACCAGTCTTCGCCTCCATCTCACGGAGCGTAGTCTTGTAAGGATCGGGACTTCCTGTGAGTGGCTCGTGTGGTATGCACCATGCCTTGGAGTGCCAGCGCTGCTGCTTGTCGCGCCATACGACTACCTTATAGAAGTAGTCTGGTATCGGGCAGTCCACATTACTTTGATCCTGAGTGTACTGATAGTTTGTGCTGTTAAAGCCTACGCCCGTTACTACATAGAGCGTGTCAACACCACCAGCAAGCGTGCGTACATCGCCCTCTAGACGACTCCAGATACCACCATTATGTCTTTGATTTTGAGGAACCATATTGGAGTAGTAGAACGTGCTGGCATTATCCGCCCGAGAGGAGCGTCGATCTGCACTGGGGATTTGGTGTCCTCGAGAGTAGCCTCCTCTATAAGCCCCCGTCAGGTTTGGTTGATACGCCTTAGAGATATCCGGATCATAGCCCCAAGCATTAGTGCGATCAACCTTTTTCTCTATTAAGTCCTTGTAGAGCGGATAAGCCACATAGTGAGCTAGGTGCATCTTCGTATCATATAGTAGGAAGTAGTTGCGTGCCGAGCGATTGCTCGGGAGCATGTGCTGCACCTCCAGCGTATTGGGGAGATTCTTCTTGGCGGGTAGCTCGAAGTATTGGCCAACCTCTGCGACTTTGCCCGTGCCGGTATCCTTGAGCGTGATGGTGTGGGTACGCTGCTGTCCCATGACGAGGCTCTGACCCTCACGTAGTGGCCAGGTGTAGGTACGTCCGTTGGGCAGCGTGAAGAGTACCTTCATCTCGCTCGTGGTCGTCTCGATAGGTAGTATCAGCGCAGTGGCCGTAGCGGTAGCGCCCGAGACGGTGACTGGCACAGAAATCTCGGCCGTAGAGCTGTCATCGACCTGCCACTGACGACTATAGAGGTCTAGCGTACCTGTCGTCGGCATACCAACGATGCGTACCTGGACACCCTCTAGAGAGCCACCATCCTCACTGCGCATCTCAAAGCGGAGCGAGGTGAGTGCCTGACGAAAGATTAGTTGCTTTGCGACATCGGGCGCAATGGCTGAGAGATTGTCCGAGATAAGGAGCGGCTTGAGCGAAGCCTGATTGGCGACGCTGTAAGCGATCTTGCCCCCCTGCGTCTGAGCATTGTAGGGGTAGTAAGCGAGGATGTCATACTTCATCGACGAGTCCCACTGCACCTTTTGCTGATCGTCAGCGGGATCGAAGGTCGCAAGGCCCCCACCACGAGTAGTCTTGTAATGCAGGTTGCTATGCTGTAGTTGCTCAGCCGACCAGGTCGTATTCTGCGCTGTGCGACGCACGTAGATACCTATCTGGTCGCCAGCCTCCCAAGCGGTGCCAGCGACACGCAGGTCGTAGTCCTGCTGCGATGCTAGAAATGTCTGGTTGGTCTCACTCTGAGGCTGCTCGACACCTCTTTGCTGTCCATTGGGCTGGCAAGCAGCGGTCAGGAATAGACCCCAAGAGAGTGCTAGTAGTGTGAAGAGTAGACGATAAGTCTTATTTGTCATAGATTAACTGGATATCAGATTAACTGGATGTAATGCCGTAGCAACTAGCGGAGGTCGCCATGAGCCTACCAAGACACGATGCAAAGGTAGCCAGCACGGATCACGCTATCGTTACTACGATGTTACAAAGCTACTAAAAAATGAAGTGCTAGCCAATGAGACGCACGTTTCTAACTCCCGGACAGCTTTTTTATCAAAAGCTCGACGAAACCAATTCATTGGATAGTTGAATCATGGCTTCACAAGCCATTTTGATCTGTGTTTTTTTACTATCTTCGTCCACAAGAGTATCGACAACTAAAAACAAACGCAACGAAATAAGCGTATTACGATATCTCTACATTCTACATATCGAAATAATCCTAACACTCAACCCGTTAAACGAAAAGTAATATGAATCGAATTATTAGGAATGCTCTTGTAGTCCTATCAGCTGCACTTTTGCTAGCAGTGGGGGTAACTAGTTGCTATATGCCCAAGAGCGAGGTCAGTTGCAACAACTTTGTTTTTGAGACTTTAGCCCCATGCTATTTGTCTGTAAACGAATACCAGTCTAGGAGTCGTTTAGACACGTTGACAGAGGCTGAAGCGTTGAGACCACGCTCCTTCAAGTGTCGGGTAGTGGATGGTAAAATTCGCAATGTCGACTATCTTACCCTCACAGGCGTGAATACAGACAATGGCTGGTTTTTTGGTGATGAGATAGGGGATACAGCTTATTATCGTCGCATCCCTGTCGTTCATCGTGAAGATCTATATTTTAAGAAGAAGTACACCAAGTATTATATCCCTGATCGGGCTCTCTACTGGGAGTTTCAAGAGATTTCTATCGTGAGTGACAATGCCAGCTTCGGTGCAGATTACCCCGTAGGAAGTGACCTGACTCCAATTGTCCTCTTTGGCTTCCCCTCCCTTATGGAGTTCATAGAGAACGGCTATAAAGGTCCCTATACCACGGAGCATCTCATACGAGCTAATGACAAGGAGGCCTGGGCTAACCTTAAAGTGTTTGAGACGGGCAAGCCTACACTCATTATTGACCGACTACCAACGGAGGTGATAGGTGGCGGTAAGCCTACGATTACTATCCGTATGAAGTTTATCGATAAGGGAGCTATCCTTAAGAATAAGAATGTTTCTTGGAATAAGTATATGGAGATTCGTGATGATGTTAAACCAAACAAAGAAGTCTTCGACCTGCCAGTCAAGCTACAACTAGACATTCAGTAGTAGACGTACTGATTGAAAAGTCATTCTAAAGAGGGCTGACTTCACTTTTGGGAGGAGTCAGCCCTTGTTCTATTCCTTAATCCAAGTTTCACCGCAGATCTGTTGCTGTGGCAGCTAGTGAGAAAGCATCCGTTGTAGTAGCCCGAGACGCTCCTTCGACAGCTCCGATCGTTCCGATAGCTCGGCTTCCCCAGTCGCTCAACGAGGGTGGAACCTGTGTGGCATATACGACTTCAGACTTGAGCTGGGCGCAGGGCTGACGCATTATGTACAATGAGCTCGTTTACCTCTCTATTCCTCGTCTATCGTTGTGTGTGGCTCTTGAAAATTCGATTATGATGCGTCATCCCTAGCTGGGAAAAGTTGATGCCAGCTCGCCACAATAATTTAGAACTGACTACATATCGAAACGGCACCGTGTAGGGGAAAACTGATTTCCACGTGGATATTTCAAAATCTCCACGTGGAGAATTTTTATTTCCCACGTAGGAAAGAAAAAATTCCTCGGAGGAATCAAATGAAACTTCGGAGGAAATGAATGACGCCCACGTGGAAAATAAAAAATATCCACGTGGAGATTTGAGATTTTCCACGTGGATATTCGAGAAAGGAGGGAATCGGACGAATTTCCCCGTAAAGATATGTAAATAGAGATTAGAGGTTAGAAGTTAGAGATTAGGGATCGGAGAGCATCGGAGGAGGAGAGATTGGAGCGCAGAACTGACACATTTATATAGTGAGCTCATCTATGCCTCGCTTGTGGCTCATGTGTAGCTCCTGACAGAGCGATTATAATGCGTCACCCCTGTGAGCTGGGCGAGTCGCTTGCGGGGAAAAATATTTTTACTACCTTTGCGGGCGATAAAGTTTATGAGAAGACTCACACATATCGATATGCCGACGCGAATGACGGCTGTGCTATTGGGGCTAGTATACGTACTGGCTCTGATGGGACAAGCTATGCACCAGCACGACGCAGGAGCCTTCTCAGTGGTAAACTATGCTACCTCTCAGTCTGACACAGGCGGTGAGGAGCATCATGAAGCTAGCTCAGAGGTCTATCTGGTCAACAACGTGACCTGCCCCGTCTGCGAGTTTCACCTCGGCGTCACCGACCAGTGTGCCGTAGCACCTTCTTTTGCAGTGGACGAGTGGGATGCCCCTGCTCCCGAGCTGCAACCCGAAGCTGTACACCTAGCCCTGAGAGAGGGCAAAGCTCTAAGAGCCCCACCAGTGAGATACTGCTAGCCACACTCCTATCAACTGTGTGGCTACAAGCGGACTAGCTCTACGCCTATGCTCCGCTTGCTGTGCTGACCTTGGCTGACAGCCCAAGGTGTGAGCGACCCTAATGTCGCTCTCCTCTTCCCTAGCATAGCTAGACCATATCTATGTGACGCAATCCTATACGTACGCCTGCTCCTCCGCTGTGTGTGAGCTAAGCTATCGGTATAGTGGTGCGCACGATCTCCTTACATTTCACTGGTTAATAACATTTTTGCGATGTATAGACGATACATTTGCTATCTACTACTATATCTCATCCCGATGGTGGCTCTAGCTGAGCCGTTCGCCTTGAGATCTGATAGTGTCGCACTAGAGCCTCACACATTTGACGAGACGCTCCAGACGGTAGAGGTGCGGGCTAATAGCAAGCGACTCAAGACCATGCGTATCGGTCAGACGATCGAGTGGCTCGACAGCACTTATCTGACACAACACTTTACGGGCAACTTTGCAGCGACTCTGAGCACGCTACCTGGGGTCAATGTGATCACGATCGGCTCTGGCTACGGTAAGCCGGTGATCCGAGGTCTAGGCTTTAACCGCATCGCCTATGTCGATGGCGGCCTCAAGCAGGAGGGGCAACAGTGGGGTGCCGACCATGGACTGGAGGTGGACGCCTTCGACCAGGACCCTGTACAGGTGATCAAGGGTGCTGGCTCCCTCCTCTACGGCAGTGACGCCCTAGGCGGAGTCATCGTGAGGCAGCCGGCTGCGACTCCTCACAAGCAAGGCCTCTACGGCTCCTATACCATGATGGGGCAAAGTAGTACCATGGGCGGTGGAGGCAGTCTCATGATGGGCTACCTGCACGGAGCGCACCACATCCGCTTACGTATGAGCGGTCAGTATCATGGCGACCGCAATGTGACAGCCGATAGCATCACCTACCTCACCCGCTGGATACCTATATATAATCGTAGGCTAAAGAACAGTGCCACACAGACCTACGCCTCGCAACTACGCTACGAATGGCTAGGAGAGCAGGTCAAAGCTTCGCTACAAGCTTCTGTCAATGGCGAGCGCAGTGGATTCTTCCCAGGAGCTCATGGCGTGCCAGACCTTAAGCGTGTGCTACCTGACAAGAGTCGATACAACATCGAGCTACCTTACAGCACCGTGCGTCAGATCTCTACACAGGGCAGCCTACAGTGGCGAGTCTCTCCGCAGTGGCAGTTGATCGGCGAGCTAGGCTGGCAGCAGAACTTGCGCCGTGAGCTTAGTGCCTTCCACACCCACTACGGGACGATGCAGCGACCCGAGCGGGACGCTGACTTGGAGTTTGAGTTTGACCTCAAGACTTTCTCAGCACGCTTGCAGGCCAGCTACTACGCCCCGTGGGGTGGCAAGTGGACCTTAGCCACTGATGGGCAGTACCAGTGGCACAAGCGGAGAGGCTACGGCTTCCTCCTGCCAGACTACCAGCGGGCGACGAGTGGTGTGAGTCTGACCTATCAGGGACGCATAGCCCAGGGGCTACACCTCACCAGTGGTCTGCGCTACGACCTAGGCTACATAGCGATGAGTCCCTACCACGACCCCTACCTAGCTGACTACCTTAAGGAGCGTGGCGAGTCCTCGGCAACCTTGGCGCAGTACTACTACAGCAGTCAGGAGGGCGAGCGGAGGTGGCACGACCTCTCGGGTAGTGTCGGCTTATCTTGGCAGATCAATCGGCATTGGCTCTGGAAGGTTAATCTAGGCAGAAGCTTTCGCCTGCCAGGCATCTACGAGCTTGCAGCAAATGGCATCCACCACGGCACCTTCCGCCACGAGGTTGGCGACCCATCGCTAGGCAGTGAGCAAGGGTGGCTACTAGATAGCGAAGTGGGCTTTCATAATGATCTGTGGAGCTGCACGGTATCTCCCTTTGTGACCTACTTTACCAACTACATCTTCCTACAGCCCTCGGGTGAGTGGTCTATACTGCCCCACTCGGGACAGATATACCGCTACCAATCCACTCGGGCACTCTTCACAGGCGTCGAGCTGGAGGGCACTTGGCATCTGCATCCGCAGTGGGACTACCACCTGCAGGGTGACTACGTCTACACCTACAATGTGGCAGACCATCTAGCTCTCCCCTACTCGCCACCAGCACGCTTGAGCCACGACTTGACCTGGCACCCTACCCACTGGGCGCTCTCGCTCAAGCATCGCATCATCGCTCCCCAGCATCGCATAGCGCGCAATGAGGAGCCAACACCTGGCACAGCCTCCCTACTAGACCTAGCTGTGACCTACGATGGACAGTTCAGAGAGAGCAACTACCGCATCTCTCTAGCTATCCAAAACATCTTGAACAGCCGCTACTATGACCACATGAGTTACTACAGGCGAGTCAATCTCCCTGAGGCTGGACGAAACCTATTGCTAACAATCAATCTATCATTCTAATCTTCAATACTATGATGAAAAGATCAATCTTCACATCAATCACGCTCCTCAGTTGTCTCGCTTTGGCGACAGCCTTCACAGGTTGCAAAGAGGAGCCCATCGACACCACCAAGCCTGTCATCGAGCTCATCGAGCCCGAAGACAATGACTCACTTCGCATCGGAGACGAGCATGGCGTACACTTTGAGATGAAGCTCTCGGACAACGACCTCGTCAAGTCGTACAAGATCGACGTCCACAACAACTTCGACGGGCACTCGCACACCCGCGATCTACGTCACGGTGATGACCAGACGAAGCCCTTTAGCTTCAATAAGGAGTACAGCGTCAACCAGCGCAACGCCTCTATCCACCACCACGACATCAAGATACCCGCCGATGCGACGCCTGGTGAGTACCACCTTCTAGTCTACTGCGTGGATCGCTCGGGCAATGAGTCGATGGTAGCTCGTACCGTCATCCTCTCCAAGGATGCTCCTGGTGATCATCACCACGACCATGACCACGAGTAAGGCGGGCAAGAGACATTAATTTGTTTAGTGTATGTGATAGGGAGGGGTGTTACCGGGATGGTAGCGCCCCTCTCGCCTTTTCAGCGCTACCACAGCAAGGAATGGCATAAAAAAACGGAAAGCCAGCTCTTCACAAAAAGAACTAGCTCCCGCTGTCGAAGAATAGCTGGGTTCCCAGCTAATCCTCTTAGACTCATTCGAATCCACTGCAAAGGTAGCGACACTACCTGAGACAGCCAAATCTATAGTATAAAAGAAAGAGCCAACTCCTCAGGTTCTTACTACAAACGCAGTATATAGCCTATAATTAAAGGCAGGCTGAGTGAATTAGCTCTTTCTTAGGAGCGACGAACGGCGGGGCGCAAGCCCGATCTCTTACCGAACCTCACATCGCAAAGGTAATGACAATGTCTGAGATGAGCAAAACAACGGCCTAGACCTCGCAAGTCTCACGAGGGGTGTATCTCTTGTAGCGGGCTACACGTAAATCTGCTCAGTAGACTTGCAATGAGAGTCGCAGAGTCTATGACAATAAACGAAACAACCAAGCATCTACAGACAACAAAAGAGGGGCTTCTGAACGCTCGCTCCCTGCTCCACGGCCCTGGGAAAGACTGATATCAGAAACTCCTCCTTCTTGCCACAAAGGTAGTGACAATATCTCAGATGAGCAACTCGCCATGAGATAGAAATCTACGGCTTCCCCCGTCTGTAAACGAAAAAAAGAGCAATTAGTTAGTGCTTCCCTTTATAACGCTCTATAACGTACGGAAGACTTCCAACCAATTGCTCTCTGCTTGCAACGATACTATTTATAATTCAAACGACAAGCCTTCCTGCCGAACAATCCGGCTAACTAGTACCATTGAAGAAGCCGAGCTAGCCCGGCTTCTAAACAATCAGGGAAGTGGCAGCTTGACATTACTCGCGCACATCGCCTAAATAACTTCCCTTCCTGTGCCACAATGGTAGTAGCTATATTTGAAGCACCTCGCTTACCAGCAAAGCAAGACGCAAGGTGACTTACCAAGGCGCAAAAAAGCCCAAGTAATTCACTTGGGCCTGGAGCAAGGGGCGTTCCTCCACAACTAGAGGAGGATTAAACGACACCCTCGCACTGCAAAGGTAGTGACAATATCTCAGATGAGCAACTCGCAATGAGATAGAAATCTAAAGATGCCCTCTATGTAAAAAGCAACAAGCTAGCTCTTCATATGAAAGAACTAGCCCCTGTGTCGAAGAATAGCTGGGTTCCCAGCTAATCCTCATTGTAGAAAAAGGACGTACACCCCAAACGCTCTTACCTCGTTCCCGACGTTTAGGTGAGACTCACATTGGGATGTACGTCGTTTCTTGCCTTTACAGCAAGCGTGAAGAGTAAACCTCAATTCGTTCCATTACAGAATATAGCCTTCAATTAAAGGCAGCTCGAGTGTTTACCTCTTCTACCGCAAAGGTAGTGATTATATTTCAAAGGGAAAAGAGCAAACTCCCCGAGTTCGTACTGCAAACGCAGTATATAGCCTATAATTAAAGGCAGGCCGAGTGAACCTGCTCTTTCTTACCACAAAGGTAGCAACTATCTTTGAGACAGACAACTGGGCTTGAATTCAAAAGAGCAGATTTATGTAGCTCTGCTATTTAACCAAAGTGAGATCTAAAAGACCAGAGCCAGCTTCCTTATGAAAACTGGCTCTTCGTGCGAACAATCACAGGTCAACTGTCGACTGCTCTTATGCCACAAAGGTAGCAACTATCTTTGAATCCAGCAAGCTCTTCTTTATGGAGTGTTGAGACGCTTGGTGATTACAGAGCAATGTGGCATGTAGGAGAGTTCAGTCGCAAGAGGCTCTCTTATTACCTTCTCACTCTCTATCAATGGGACCTTGACGGGGTCGCTGAAGCACCTTCGATCATGCTCAACGAGTGATGCCTAGAGCACAGAAAGCTCAACCGCATCGCTGCGACTGAGCCTTCTCGTTGTTTTTATTCTGCCGATTGGCAGGTCAGCAATCTTAGCTATGATTACTTGCGCTTAGGAGCGTTCTTGAGGATCGCTACGAGGTGGCGCCAGAACATCTCCACCGTCTTGATCTCCATACGCTCTGCGGGTGAGTGTACGTCACGCATCGTCGGGCCGAAAGAGACCATGTCGAGGTAAGGATACTTCGCGAGGAAGAGTCCGCACTCGAGACCTGCGTGGATAGCCTTGACCTCAGGATCCTTGCCGAAGAGCTCACGGTAGGTGCTCTCAGCAACCTTTAGAATCTCAGAGTCGGGGTTCGGTGCCCAGCCGGGATAGCCGTCACGAACCTCTGTGCGTGCACCTGCTAGCTCGAAGAGAGCGAGGAGCATATTGCCCACATCCTCCTTGAGCGACTCGGTAGAGCTGCGCTGGCTTGTCTCGATGCTGATCACATTGCCTTCCTGCATCTTGACACTGGCTAGGTTGGTAGAGGTCTCTACGAGTCCCTCTAGCGAGTGGCTCATGCCCATCACACCGTGAGGACAAGCGTAGAGCGTGCGGATGACCGTGTCAGCCGTCTTCTTGTCGACGACCTCCTTAGGGGTTGTGGTTGTCTCCACACGGAGGTTGACATTAGGATCGACCTTCTTGAGCTCATTGCGGAACTCAGCGTCCATCTCGTTTGCCCAGATAGCTAAATTCTCCTTGCGATTGGCAGGGATCGTGATGACAGCCTTAGCCTCACGAGCGATAGCGTTGTGTAGATTACCACCATCAATCATAGCTAGGCGCATCTCGGGCACCTCCTTGAGTACCTTATATAGGTAGCGCACGAGGAGCTTATTGGCATTGCCTAGACCGACATGGATGTCGCCACCACTGTGTCCGCCCTTGAGACCGCTTACCTTTACCTCGAGAGCTATCTGCCCAGCGGGCGTAGCCTCTGTGGTGTAGTCAAAGAAAGCCATTGTACCCATACCGCCAGCGCAGCCGATGAACATCTCGCCCTCATCCTCACTATCGAGGTTGATGAGGATGCGCCCCTGGACGAAGCCTGGCTCGATACCCATGGCACCGGTCAGACCAGTCTCCTCATCTACTGTAAAGAGGCACTCAACGGGTCCATGCTCTACGGTGGGGTCGGTTAGGACAGCTAGCCCTGCAGCGACACCAATACCGTTGTCAGCTCCTAGGGTCGTACCCTCAGCGTGAATCCATCCGTCGGTGATCTTGGTCTTGATAGGATCCTTGTAGAAGTCATGCTCTACGTCACTATTCTTCTCGCAGACCATATCTACGTGACCCTGGAGGATGATGGTCTCGCGGTCCTCCATACCAGGCGTCGCACCCTTGCGGATGACGATATTACCTGTCTTATCCTGCGCATAGTCTAGGTTATGCTCCTCGGCAAACTTCTTGAGGAAAGCCAGTATCTGCTCCTCATGCTTGGAGGGGCGAGGGATCTTGGTGATTTCGTAGAAGTGCTGCCAGATGGGCATGTGAGTTAGATCTGTTATTTGCATCGTTTATTGCTTTGAAAAGTTAGAATATAAGCTTGTTAACTACCGCACGATATCAGTTTGTCACCTCAAATGCGTGCGTAAGTCCGACAAAAGGTATACCTTTGTCTACCTAAGAGGTGTAGCACTATGCTACTCTCCCTCTGCAAATATACTAAGAAAAACTATGAAACTCATCATCATATCCATAATCCTCATCGGACTCGCCGTAGTTCTGCTCGCCTTGCGACTGATCGTCAAGGGCGACAAGAGCCCTCAAAGCTCTCATATAGAGGATAGTAAAGCACTTAAGAAGAGAGGTATAGGATGCGCCAACAAGCAGATGGCGGAGCTGGCTACAAAACAAAACCTAGCCGACCGCCTAGCCGATGATCCCCAATAACCCTCTCTCCTATCACACTCGTCAATCAACACTACAACTTATATGAACCAGAAATCAATCCTCCTACTCTCCTTACTTGTTGCGTCTCTCCTATTCGGTAGCTGCCAGAAGAAGCAGTCCGATGGGCAGACCGCTAATTCAGAGGCACTCACAGAGAGCACCACAACTGGCGATCATGCGCTCAAGATAGGCGTCGTATCTCTCGACTCGCTCTACAAGAACTACGAGTACTATGTCGATGCAAATAAGCAGATAGAGGCTCAGGTCAAGCGTAATCAGCAGACCCTCGCCAACAAGATGCAGCAGGCGCAGAAAGCCTATGCGAGCTATATGGAGAAGGCTCAGAAGGGGCTCTTCACCTCTCAGGCTCAGGTCGATGCCGAGGAGAAGCGCATCACCGCTATGCAGCAAGAGGGCGCTCAGCTGGAGCAGCGCTACACCGAGGAGGCGATGAAAGCACAAGCAGATGCACAGAAGGCTCTACACGATGAGGTGACCGCTCAGCTCAAAGCCTTCAACGCGGACAAGAAGTACGACCTAATCCTCACCTCCGTAGGTCTGGAGGGGGTCATGTACGCTGGCGAAGGCTTTGACATTACCCAAGAAGTCCTCGACTTCCTCAACGCTGCCTACCAAGCTAAGTCTAAGGAGACTAAGGAAGCTAAGAAGTAAAACCCTACACGACGTGTGCTGTGAGGAGACATATCGCTCCTCACGCACACCTGCTTATCAAACCGCTACTAACTACTATGAAAATCGCTATACTCGGATACGGACGCATGGGGCACATGATCGAAGAGATCGCCACCCAGCGCGGACATCAGGTGGTCGCTCGTATAGATAAGGCTGACGCTGCCCTACTGGAGGATGGTTCTCTGCGAGAGGCCGACGTCGCCATTGAGTTTTCCACCCCTGAGAGTGGCTACCAGCTTTGCCAAGCTGCCCTAAAGGCGGGATTACCCGTAGTCACGGGCAGTACGGGCTGGAAGGAGCAACTAGAGGAGCTCAAGACAGAGGTGCAAAGCTCTGGTCGTGGGGGACTCTTTGCTGCGTCCAACTTTAGCCTCGGGATGAATCTGATGATGATCCTCAACGAGCAGCTCGCACAGCTCATGGCTCCCTATCCCGAGTACACGCCACGCATTCAGGAGACGCATCACATACACAAGCTGGATGCACCGAGTGGCACTGCGATCACACTGGCCGAGGGGCTGATCGAGCAGACCCCCTCGCTACATGACTGGCATCTAGGCGTAGAGACGCACGATGGGTCTCTCGGCATCGAGGCAATCCGTGAGGGCGAGGTGCCTGGCATCCACTCCGTCATCTACCACTCTGACATCGACGAGATAACGCTGCGCCACGAGGCTTATAGCCGTCGGGGCTTTGCGCTAGGAGCCACCCTCGCCGCCGAGTATCTCCTACAGCACCCCGTAGGCGTCTGGTCTATGCGTGACCTCATCCTACACAAATAGTCCTACCCATACAGACCCTTTCACGCTATGAAAATCAAGCTTCACTGGCAAGAGAAGACCCTCTTTCAGAAGATTGTAGCCATCGTCATACCGATCCTCTACCTCCTCTTCTGCATACTCTGGGCGGGCCCCTTTTGGTTGGTCTTCCTCCCCTTTATTCTGGACTATTACTTTACCAAGCTCATCAATTGGTCTTGGTATCGCAACATCAAGAACAAGACGTTGCGGGGCTTCGTCTCGCTACTGGCAGACCTCCTCTGGGCGGTCATCGGCGTGCATCTGCTCAGCATCTTCTTCATTCAGAATTTTGCCATCCCCACCTCTTCACTGGAGAAAACGCTCCTCGTGGGTGACTACCTCTTTGTGGACAAAGTGACCTACGGCCCCCGTATGCCGATGACTCCGCTGCAGGTACCACTAACGCAAAACCGCTTCCTCGGTCGTGAGTCTTACCTCAGCAAGCCACAGCTATCCTACAAGCGCCTCAAAGGAATCCGAAAGGTACAGCGTGGCGACTTGGTCGTCTTCAACTTCCCCACGGGCGACACCGTCACAACCAAGGTGACTAACCCCGACTACTACTACCTCAAGCAGATGTATGGCGGACGGGCTGCGCTGGAGGCTCAGCCAGAGGTCTTTGGTAAGATCGTCTACCGCCCCGTGGATCGTCGTGACCACTATGTGAAGCGCTGTGTGGGACTACCGGGCGACCTCATCGAGATACGCAACAACGACATCTATATCAATGGCAAGCTACAGGCGCGCCCCGAGCAGATGCAGCTCAACTACTGGGTCTGCACCCGTGGAGGACGCTTCTCCGCTGAGGAGCTTAAGCATCTAGGCATTAGCCTCGATGACCAGCATGTGGTCTCCGCATCACAGCTCACGACAGCCGACCTCGAGGAGATGGGCTTAGCCGGTGTCGATCCCAGCGATCTGCAGGCACTCTACTTGCTACCTCTTACGGAGACTATGCGCCAGCAACTAGCCAGTGATAGCCGTGTCGCTAAGATCGTTGTGTCGCAAGACCCCAATACCAATCTCTACCCTGTAGGCTACAACCTCGGCTGGACCCGTGACAACTATGGTCCACTACAGATACCACGCAAGGGGCTCACCATCGAGCTTACGCCCGAAGCCTTAGCACTCTACAGCCGGTGCATACACAACTACGAGGGGCACGCTCTCGAGCAGCGTCCCGATGGCACCATTCTCATCGACGGACAGCCTGCTACGCACTACACCTTCGGGATGGACTACTACTATATGATGGGTGACAATCGTCACAACTCTGCCGATAGTCGCTACTGGGGCTTCGTCCCCGAGGATCATATCGTAGGGCGCCCCGCTCTCCTCTGGCTCTCGCTAGACAAGGATCTAGGTCTCTGGGGCGGCAAGATACGCTGGAGACGTATGATGCACACGATACATGGCCAGCCACTCTGACATAGCGACGAAGAGACGAGCCACCTGGCTACGCTGGGTACTTCCGATGATCATGGTAGGACTCATCATCGTCGGACGTCTCTTCTTCTTTGTCTATCGCCAGCCCACACCCAGCGGTACCAGCTATCACCTGATGAGCCGCATCGCCCAGCCACATCGAGGCGACAATGTGCTCCTCACGCTAACAGCCGACAGCTTAGCTGGGAGCAAGCTCATGCTACGAGTTGTGGGCGAGCCAAGCGATACCCTGCGCTTTACAGAGGGCAAGCTCCTAGTCCTGGGCAAGCGTGGCCGGCAAACCTTTATTATGCCACTCCCCCAGCCTTTACAGCAAGGCACTTACGAAGTGGTCTTGGCACCAGATGAATACTGGCT
This sequence comes from uncultured Porphyromonas sp., assembly GCF_902489635.1. GTDB lineage: Bacteria > Bacteroidota > Bacteroidia > Bacteroidales > Porphyromonadaceae > Porphyromonas. Next base: position 47,059 of record NZ_CABUAN010000002.1, read on the forward strand.
CCTAGCCAAGCCCCCGCTCACGGCAGAGACGATAGACTCGCGCCACCTCGGACCGATCCACCGCTCAGAGATCACAGCGACAGTAATATGGTAGTGCTCCCCACGGCATACGCTCCCTCGGTCGCCTATATGAGCTATCTACTGGACAGCTCCACGCGTATTGAGGCGCACGAGTATTATCAGAAGCAGACCTACCGCAATCGCTGCGCCATCGTAGGTGCCGAGGGGGTGATGAAGCTCTCTATTCCCGTCCTCGCGGGCTCCTCACAGCAATGCCCTATCCAGTCGGTGCAGATCGCTGAGCATGACAACTGGCGGCACAAGCACTGGTACACCATAGAGACCTGCTACGGCGCATCACCTTACTACGAGTACTACGCACCCGACCTAGCACCCCTCTACCTCGACAAAGCGCACCGAGCCACATCGCTCTATCAGCACAATCAGCGGCTCATCACGCGCATCTGCCAACTCATCCACCTTCCCTACCAGTGGCAAGAGACGGAGCAATATGTCGGTGCCTCAGCTGACCTGTGTTCACAGCTTCTGCCACCCATCGCCACCGCCAGCACAGACACCGAAGAGGCTATCGTCTCCGTTCCGTACTACCAGGTCTTCGCCGGGTCGCTCGGCTTCGTCGCCAATCTCAGTATCCTTGACCTGCTCTTCAATATGGGTCCCGAGTCGCTCCTCGTCTTGCGACAGCTCCACGACCAGCTATCGGGCATCTCGCTTCTCTAGGGATTAGCGTAGCCATTGGCCACAACCGCCGTCATAAAGACGCCGAAGATTAGGACGAAGATTATAAGCCAAAAGAAAGAGATACAGGCCCCTGCAATGGCTAGACCTCGTGGCTTACGAAAGATGCCAATAGTAGAGAAGATGGCTCCTAAGACCCATACAATCCAGCCTACGACGGGAAACCAGCCTACGACTAGGGCGACAAGCGATAAGGCGAAGCCCGTCGTCCCTAGAGAGTTCTTGCGCGGAGTCGGCACCACGTTCTGGACGTAGACATTTGTAACTGGCTTGTTCTGTTGCTCCTCATTTCGTTTTTCACAAGGAGGAGTATTGACTTCCATAGGAAACTAGTTGATAATGGTTCGTGAAACCAAAGATACGAAAAGCTATCAACAGAACGTAGAACGTAGATTCAACTATCAAATGCTCCTCACGTGGAGGCAATAGAAACACGCCCCAGCTCTAAAGATAGAACTGGGGCGTGTTTCTATTTGTAGTGTGTGACTCACCGCCACACGCTCTATTGGAGACTGATGACTTTTGCAACAGTCTCTATTGGTCAGCGAGGCTTACTGCTTGTCAAAGGGAAGCGTAGCCACACCACCGTCTGTCATCTGTAGACGGATATAGTAGCGAGCTGCTGCCAGTGCCGACACATCAACCCTACTGCAAGCCTCACCGCTCATGACGAGTAGCCCGTCTGCGGTATAGATCCAGTAGTTCTGACATGGAAGTGATAGGTGCAGCTCAGTCGTAGCCACTGTCGGATAGACATAGACAGGTCGTAGAGGCTCGAGGCTCTCCACGGCAGTGTCCTTTTGAGCTAGCAGACGCACCAGCTTAGACACCCCACCTCTAGTCTGCAGAAGTAGTGCGGCAGCACGGTCACGCTCTTGCTTCGTACTAAAGCCGACGGCTAGGTCACCGCCCTCTGCGGGGAGCTTCAGAGCAGATAGCTTGAACTCCTCCATCAGCTTGCTCGGCTCCAGGGAGACTGTCACCTCCTTATTAGGATGCTCTACAGAGACCTGTATCGTCTGTGGCGGGCAAGGCACATTAGGCTTAAAGATGAAGTTGACCATCTCTGGGTTAGCCTGAACCACCGGCAGATCTGTACGCCCAAAGGTTACATCATCTACCATAAAGGTGAGCGAAGTGCTCGTGCCACCCTTAGGGCTGTACATCGTAAAGGCAACGTAGAAGTTGTCATCGATCTGTATTCCCTCCACCTTAGAGAGATCCACACAGTAGTCATACCATTTCTCTGGCTCCATCTGAGACACGAGCAGGAGCTTCGTAATGTCTAGGAATTGGGGCTTGACACCACCCGCACCATCAGGTGTTAGGAGGTAGACGCCAAACTGCTCCTGACCATCTTGCGTCGGCAGCTCATAGCGCAGGCGGAAGGTCAGATACATACTCTGAGCCTTAGCCTTAGAGAGTAGCGGAGAGATCAGCCACGCCTCCTGCTCACGAGCATCATCCTGGTCTAGAGAGTTGAAGAAGCTAATCTGGGCGCAAGTCTCTTCGACTGCCTGAGTAGTCTTATTTTTCTGCTCCCAGCCCTTGAAGGGACGATCAGCAAGCGTCGCAAAGCTCTGCCACCCCTCGAGGTTAATGCCACGTGTGTGACGCTGAGCATCGAAGTACTCCTCCAGGCTACCCTGCGCCTCCTTAGCATCCACGAGCATCATCGCCTGAGCAATCGTTTTGATACTCTGACGCGCCTCAGGAGCAGACTGCGTGAGTAGGATCTGGGTTAGCGTAGCCTCGGCAGAGGAGCCGTTGACCACCTTAAAGCGTGTAGGACGATGTGTGCCGACCTTGTAGGCACCACTCTCTAGGGTAGCCTTCGTCCAGTGACCGCCACCATCGATTGTGTAGTATAGCTCTAGACCATCCGTAGCGGGGAGGAGCTTCACATGGTCGATACCATTGACTAGTAGCTCATCGCTCTCCAGTCGGCCATCCTTACTGATAGAGACCTTGCCAGCCTCTACCCATGAGCCACTGAGGTAGTAGTACCCCTTGTCAAAGCGGTGATACCCCGTCCAGTTGTCGCCCTTAAAGCGATTGTCTAGAGGCTTATCCTCAGCAAAAGTCTCCATCCACTCAGCCGTCTCAGCCTTAGCCTCACCAACGATCTCTACGACGAGAGGCTCCATGCAGGCTGTCGTCAGTGTTAGGGTCGCTTTGTAAGTACCCACCTCTCGTGGAGCGAAGGTCACTTTTACCTTATTATTAAGGACCTTCTTCTGAGTTGGTGAATAGAAGAAGCTACTCGTACTACTCTTGAAGTAACCACTCTCAGAGGCGGTCTCTACCTTGACCTCTTGGATTACGCCCGTCACGTCAAACTCTAGCTCCATCTCATCCATCTCACCCACTGTGCAGACGAGAGTCTTATTAGGAGTCTTGTCAGAGAGCTTGACCATAGGAGGCGTAGCAGGGTCGATGATATAGCTATTGATACGGATCGTAGCCCAGCCATTCGTACCATCGTACTGAACCGAGTAGGGCTTCGTACCATAAGCTCCGCTGATGTAAGCACCAGGCTCACTCGCTTGGATAGCGTAGGCAACCTCCGTGACCTGATGACCCGCAGGCAGTTCGCTAGGCGTCAGGGTAAAGGTGCCAGAGGGCGTCGTTATATTGGGCTGTACCTTACCCATGCTCATAGACTGTACGAGCATCGTACCCTGGATCGGCTCTGTCGTCTTGCCCTCACGATAGATGGCGTGTGGCAATACGGAGACAAAGCGATCCTGTGCGTGTAGCTTTGTCAGACGTAGCAGAGAGCAGTCGTCCACCTTGACGAGACTACCGGCAGAGACCTCTACCCCAAATCGGAAGTAGCGAGCTCCCTCGGGAACAACCGTCCTAAAGCGAAGCTCATCCCATGCCTTGCGCCACTCGATGTATCTATCACTTGCGATAAAAGCATCCTCAGGTGTCGCAATGGGCTTGCGGTCCGCATCCAACCACTGGCAGGCTAGACGCAGCCCATGATTATCTGCAAAAGGCTCCTGCACCGAGTAGTGCAGCATACCCTCGAGGACACTGCCTGGAGCCATAGAAAACTCCTTAGCATCTATGTCTATCTCTTGATAGAGCTGAGCGGTCTCAGTAGAGGCCGTTTGATCAAGTCGGACAGCAAAGCCCGTGTTGCTGTTATACCCCTTAGTCTCCTTCATCACATTCCCCTTGTAGCTCCAAGAGGTAGGACGCTCAGCCTCATCAAAGTTGTAGAAGAACTGATCTACCAGTAGCTCTTGATCCTCCTTAGGTTCTGGTTTACCAGGAGGAGGTGTCACGCCACCAGTTGTTGCGGTACCTTGGAGCGGTATCTGTAAGATCGTTCCCGAGGCATTCACCTCGATAGAGGCTGTACGCGTGCCCTCTGCTGTAGGGGTAAAGGTCACGGAGATACCACCTCCATGATTGTCAAAAGTGTTTCCTGTCTTGATAGCAAAGTCCCCCTTGTGCGTACCTGTCAGGGTGACTGTAGGCGTCTCTATCGCATTCTGTACAGTGATGCTGGTCGCTTTTTCTACCGAGGTCTCCCCGACAGCTACAGAGCCGAAGTCTAGACTCTCAGGCATAGCCGATACTTTAATCTTAGCACTAGCACCTGTGGCTGAGGCCTTAAGCGGTATGTCAACCTTTGTCTTGCCAGCCACCACGGTGACAGATGCGGTAATATTGGGGTTACCATTCTTAGGAACGAATGTGACGCTCAGCTTACCACCCGTGGCGGTGAGCCCTCCAGAGAGTGGCTTCAAGAGAAAGTCCTCCTTGTTGATCCCCGTGAGGGTCGCCTCGGGTGTTCCTGAGAAGTTCTGAATAAAGATCTCTAGCTCCTTGGTAGCACCTACCTCGCCAGCAGCCACCTCGGAGAAGGTCAACCCCTCTGCGGGATTGTAGCTGATCGCCACCTCTGTCGAGGGAGCCTTTAGCTCTATATTCTTCAGATAGTAGCCCGCCAAGTTACCCTGTGAGCCTTCATTGACAAAGGCTATGAAGCCCACGCCCGTTAGCCCCGTAGGGATCGACACCGAGGTCGGTGTGAAGTCCTGCTTAGTATACTGATGCTCATAGAGCGTTTGAAGGGTCTCACCGCTCTTGTTGATGAGCAAGATGCGAAAAGGCGAATTTCCCTTTACCAGAGCCACTTTTAGGTCGAAGGTCAAGCTCTTACCCCCGATAGCATCCAGGGCTAGCGGACAGGTCACAAGGTAACTGCTGTAAGGCGCCTTGACCGAAAAGCTTGATGCCGAGCAGGCAAACCAGCGGTCCTGTGCATCCCCTCCCCACTTGACGGAACTATTGCTATATAGCGAGTGCCAGGTTGTCTCTAGTGCAGCCTTGTAGCCACTCTGCAGGGAGAGAGCCGACTGCGGACTATCCTCCGTGAGGACTGAAAAGTCGATACCCTCTGGAGGTGTACCGCTCTGTGCAAAGCTCGACCACGAGAGCGACACCAAGAGTGTCACAGCAAGTAGGAGCTTCATAATCATCGTCTTGTGATGCTTCATAAGCTTTTGCTTGTTGTCAATTACATATATAGAAATGTGGCGCAAAGGTAATACTATTTTCAAAAAAACCACACGAGCACTATCTAGAGAGACTCATCCATACCCGCCGACAACGGATGACTTGTCAGTATGATAAACAGGGCTGACGCATTATAATCGCTCTGTCAGGAGCTACACATAGCGACAAGCGAGGCGTAGATGAGGTCACTATATATAATGTGTCAGCCCGGCCCTCTAATTTCTAACCTCTAATCTCTAACCTCTAACCTCTAATCTCTAATAACATATCTTTACAGGGAAATTCGTCCGATTCCCTCCTTTCTCGAATATCCACGTGGAAAATCTCAAATCTCCACGTGGATATTTTTTATTTTCCACGTGGGCGTCATTCATTTCCTCCGAAGTTTCATTTGATTCCTCCGAGGAATTTTTTATTTCCTACCTGGGAAATAAAAATTCTCCACGTGGAGATTTTGAAATATCCACGTGGAAATCACTTTTCCCCTACACGGTGTCGTTTCGATATGTAGTCGGCTCTAAATTATTGTAAGACCCCAGCGTTGAATTTACCTAGCCAGAGCCGATGTATCATAGTCGTTTTTTTCAGAAACTGCACATGAGCGACAAGCACGGCATAGACGAGGTCATTATATTATAATGCGTCAGCCCTGGTATGATAAAGACGATTCTTTCGATTGTTCCCGGAAACAATAATAGCCACGTGGAAATCATCAAATCCCCACGTGGCTATTTTTCTTTTTCCACGTGGATGCGAATCATTTCTTCCGAAGTTTCATTTCATTCCTCCGAAGTTTCATTTCATTCTTCCGAAGAATTTTTTCTTCTCCACGTGGGGATTTTCGATTTCCTAGGTGGGGATTCTCTTTTTCGACCTAGATGCGCCTAAATACAAGCTTTTCGTCACTTGAAAGGACGATCTAGTCCGACTGTTTCTCCTTCTTTTCACCAAATATCCGAGAATAAACTACACTGATTACACTTTTGTGTTGGAAAAAGTGTACCTTTGCGTCGTAATATAAGACGAAACAGTTCTAGTTGCGAATGCAAACATATTAAATATGGATGGTATGAATACAAATAGTCGCAAGGATAAATATGTAGCCAAAGCGATCAGCATACTCAAGCAAGAGGGCTTCAGACTATCGCTCGATGAGATGGCTACCAAGATGGGGATCACAAAGAAGACCCTCTACAATAACTTCAGCTCCAAGGAGGAGCTGCTCAAGGAGTGCGTGCACGCTATCTCGGAAGACTTCCAGCGTGTGCTCTCGATACTCGATGACGAGGAGGTGAGTGCCATAGAGAGCTTGACAAAGTGCTTCGCACAGCTAGACGAGCTCTTCGTAACGCTGAACCCCGTCTTCTTCTCCGACCTGATGCGTAGCAATCCCGACCAGGCGATGCTGGAGCATGTCATGGGGTCTAACTACTTCGGCGAGAAGATGACGGCCAATCTACAGCGGGGCGTCCGGACGGGTCTCTATAGAGCCGATCTAGACATCCCCTTCGTATGCGAGTATATGTCTTACTCGATATTTGGCTTTTACATACAGGCGGTGATTCGCAGTAAGCCGTTGCCCACGGGGAGCTACTTCGCCTCCATACTACAGTATCACTTACGGGCTATCGTCTCGACACAAGGGAATTAGTTTACACACCACAATCATGATAAAATCTAATCGTCGCATCGGGCTGCTCCTCATCAGCCTGCTCCTGCTCGTAGCCTCAGGCTATGCTCAGGAGAGCTACTCGCTACAGCAATGCCTCAACTATGCTGTGCAGCACAATAGTAATGTCAAGAAGTCTTCCTACGATCAGGAGAAAGCTAAGCAGGCTCGCAAAGAGGTGATCGGAGCTCTGATGCCTCAGATCAGCGGGTCGGCTGCGCTAAATGACAACGTAAAGAAGGCTAAGTTCATCATGCCAAACTTTATGAACAATATGCTCCCCGAGAATATGCGCAAACCCAACGCTTCGCAGTATATGACCATCGAGATGGGCACGCAGTACAGTGCCAACGCAGGCGTCGCTGTCAATCAGCAGATTCTCAACATGTCGCTCTTTAACACGCTCGACATTGCCAAGGTCTCCGAGCGTATGGCGACGCTGGCTGCGACCTCGACCGAGGAGGATGTGATCGCCCAGACGGCGACACTATATTATGGAGCTCAGGTCACACAGTATGCCGCCGAGCAGATGGGGCATAGTGTAGAGCTAGTGGACAAGATGCTCCGCACGATGGAGGCTAGCTACTCCAGTGGTCTAATCAAGAAAGTAGACGTGGATCGTCTCAAGGTCAACCTGACCAACCTCAAGACACAGCAAGCAGCAATCGAGAGCGGGCTAGAAGTTCAGAAGAACCTCCTCAAGCTACAGATGGGACTAGAGGTCACAGAGCCGATCGTGATAGCTCCGCTAGACCTAGATTTACTAGCTCAGCAGGAGATCGCCGAGAGTGGCGCAGCAGCCTTTGACCCCGCACAGCATATCGCCTACCAGCAGCTACAAGAGCGTGAGAAGATGGCTCAGCTACAGGAGCGCTCTAAGCGGTATGACTACATTCCTACCCTATCTCTCGCCTTCAATGCGCAGTACAACTACATGAGCGACAAGCTCTTTGGCGGTGGCAACACGCAGTACAGTTACCCGACAGCGATGCTGGGGCTGAGCCTGCGGGTGCCTATCTTCAGCGGTCTCTCTCGTCTCTCTAAGGTGCGCGAGAGTCACATGGATCTGCTCAAGGCGCAGGAGGATCTGCGCTCCCTCGATCAGTCGCTCCGCATGGCGCATCTCAACGCTTCGCTCAAGCTACAAGACACTCAGCGGACGATCTCACTGCAAAAGGAAAACCAAGCCCTCGCAGCACAGGTCTTCGACCTAGCACAGCAAAACTTCACCCTCGGTGTAGCTTCGCTATCAGATGTGCTCAATGCGAGTCAGTCGCTCGTGCAGGCGCAGATGACCTACGCCAACGCCCTCGGTGACTATATCAAAGCCTACATAGATCTCAAGAAGAGCAAGGGCGAGATCAGAGACCTTATGGAATAACAGAACAACTCAATAGCATCACACTTATATAGTTATGAAACGAAAAGTCTATCTACCGATAACCATCGTGCTAGCTATCGGACTCATCGTACTAGTCCTAGTACTGAACAAGCAATCCACCACCGCCAAGACACAAGCCCTCCTCGCTGAGGAGTCGGCCGTGGCTGTACGCACAGAGGTAGTCAGCGAGAGCAACTATACCGCAGACTTCACCGCCAATGGACTCGTGGAGGGTGTGCAAGATCTATCCTTCGTCTCCAGTCTCGGCGGACGCGTCGTCTCGCTCTATGCCGACGAGGGGGACCATGTCTCCAAGGGCAAGCTCCTCATACAGCTCGATGCCGAGACACTCCGAGCCGATGCCGAGTCTAGTCGTGTGGCTTACGAAGCGGCCAAGAAGGACTACGAGCGCTTTCAGCAAGCGCACGATCAGGGCGGTGTGACCGACCAGCAGCTCTCGACGATGCACACGCAGATGGTCGCAGCCCAAGGACGATACATATCTAGTCGCAGTCGCCTTACCGACGCCTCTATCAAGGCGCCTATCTCAGGACAGATCTACAAGCGCTACGTAGAGGTCGGCAGCTATGTCAACCCAGGCACGAAGCTCTTTGACATCGTCGATGACTCGCAACTCAAGGCTAGTTGCTTCGTAACTGAGCGCCAGCGTCTACAGCTCACCAAGGGGCAGGCAGTCTCCGTCGAGAGTGAGCTTTACCCAGGTCAGACGATCACAGGCAAGATTTCTATGGTCGGTGACAAGGCAAACCATGCGCTCGCCTTCCCCGTGGATGTAGCACTAGACAAGCAAAGCGCCGAAGGGATTCGCCCTGGTATGTATGTTTCCGTATCCTTCGGCAATCAGCAGGAGACACATGGTATCTTGATACCCCGCCGCGCTATCGTCGGCAGCGTCAAGGATGCCCACGTTTATGTCGTAGAGCAGGGCGTGGCTAAACAAAAAGCGATCACCGCTGGCTCTCTCATCGGTGACCGCATCGAGGTGCTGAGCGGGCTACAAGCTGGCGACTGCGTCATCGTAGCCGGACTCATCAATGTATCGGACGGACTTCCCGTCAAGACCATCAACGAGTGACTTAGCGGACCACAGCATGAAAATCGTAAAGTTATCTATCCAACGACCCATCTACGTCACAGTACTCTTCATACTGCTGACCGTGCTGGGGTACTTGAGCTTCAAGAGCTTGAGTGCAGAGCTGATGCCTAAGTTTACACCGCCTCTGCTCAACGTACAGATCATCTACCCAGGCGCATCGCCTAGCGAAGTGGAGAACTCGCTAACGCAAAAGGCCGAGGAGGTGCTCTCCAGTATGGAGGGCATTGACCAAATGCAGTCCTACTCTTTCGAGGGTATGTCGATGATTATGGTCTCCTTTGACTTTGGCACCGACATAGACAAAGCTATGACCGAGGCGCAAAACCGTCTCGCCGCCAAGCGTGCCGAGCTGCCTCGCGAAGTTTTTGCCCCTCGTATATCTAAGGTATCGGTAGACGAGAAGCCGATCCTGATTCTCTCCGCCAGAGCCGACATCGGCTCCACAGAGCTCTACGACCTTGTGGACAAGCGCATCGTCCCCGAGCTATCTCACATCAAGGGCATCGCCAATGTAGACCTCGTCGGTGGTGTAGAGCGTGAGATACAGATCAACCTTGACAAGGGACGCATGCAGGAGTTTGGCATCACACCGATGATGGTGCAGGGTGCCATCAGAGCGTCCAACCTAGACTTCCCAACTGGTTACCTGCAGAGCGACGAAACGCAGATGGCCGTACGTCTCTCGGGCAAGATCACCTCTATCGAGGAGCTACGCCGACTCATCCTGCGCAACGTCTCTGGGACACCTATACGTCTAGAGGATGTCGCTGAGGTGGTAGACGGCGTCAAAGATCCCGTCAAGATGGGACGTGTCAATGGTCAGGAGGCGATTCTACTCAACATACTCAAGCAGTCCGATGCCAATGCGCTCCAGGTGAGCGAAGCTGTCGGTAAGCAGATCCAAAGCCTTGAGGAGCAGTACGCCTCTGAGGGACTCAAAGTGGAGGTAGCGCAAGATACGACCACCTTCACACGCAATGCCATCAGCTCCGTGCTGACCGACCTGCTCCTAGCGATCCTACTCGTATCGCTCGTGATACTGCTCTTCCTGCACAACGTGCGCAATGCGCTCATCGTGATGGTCGTCGTGCCAGTCTCGCTCATCTCCTCCTTCATCGGGATGCGCATCTTCGGCTTCACGCTCAATATGATGTCGCTCCTAGCCCTCTCACTGGTCATCGGGGTCCTCGTCGACGATGCCATCGTGGTCATCGAGAATGTCTACCGCCACATGGAGATGGGCAAGAACCGTGTCCGAGCCACTTGGGATGCGCTCAACGAGATCGGTCTCACCGTCATCTCTGTGACCCTCGTCCTCGTGGTGGTCTTCCTACCAATCATCTTCACCTCTTCGCTGGTCTCGGACATCTTGCGTCAGTTCTGCGGAGTCATCGTCATCTCCATCCTCTTCAGCCTACTCGCGGCCCTCACCTTGGTACCTCTGCTCACCTCTAGTCTGGGCAACATACAGCCGCTACGTGACGACCGCCCGCTGGGTCGTATGCTCACAGGCTTCGAGCGTGGCATCAGTCGCTTTGCCGATGGCATTTCGTCACTCACACGCTGGGGACTAAGCCATCGCTGGGCTTTGGCAGGCATCGTTGTCGTGCTGATGGCTGCGGTGCTGGTGCTCTTCCCCTTGGGCTTTATCAACTTTGAGTTTCAGCCCTACATGGACCGCCAGGAGTGTATCATACAGCTCGAGATGCCCAAAGACATCTCTATGGCTGAGTCTAACCAGCTCGTGCGCAAAGCTGAGACGTGGCTTATGCAGCGACCCGAGGTGGAGAAAGTGGTGACCATGGTCGGACTAACGAGTGACAACAGTCAGAGCAATAAAGGCACCCCTTACCTCGCTGAGCTAGATGTCAAGCTGCGGAAGATGCCCGAAGGTACCGAGTCCTACGTGGCTCGTATCCGCAAACCTCTGACCGACTACCTCGTTGATGCGCGTATCAACGTCTATAGTGTGAGCATGACCGGGACCGTCTCCAAGGCGGCTGTCGAGTACATCATCTCAGGGGCGGACAAGGACTCCGTGGCTCGCTATGCGGACAAGGCTTTGACGCTCCTCAGCTCCATCCCCGGAGTCATACAGCCTACTCTTTCGGTCGAAAACGCTACCCCCGAGATCCTCGTGCGGGTGGATCGTGATAAGATGTCCAATCTAGGGCTAACGCTAGACAACGTGGGGGGTATGATGCAGACCCTCTTCCAGGGCAATGACCAGCTCCGCTACACGCAGGGGGACTACGAGTATGCGATAAATATACGTGCCGACAAGGCCTCTCGTCGCTCCATCGAAGATGTAGCAAGTCTCACCGTCGCCAATCCACAAGGCGACCTGATACAGCTGTCGCAGTTTGCCGATGTGACGCTCGGCATCGGACCTAGCCGCTTGGAGCGCTTCAACCGCAACAGCTCGGTGACTCTGCGTGCACAAGCCTACGGCGTGCCAGCAGGCGCTATCGCCAAGCAGTTTATGAGCCAGCTCAGCGAGGAGCAGATGCCCCAAGGCGTACAGATACAGACCGCAGGAGATATGAAGAAGATGGCCGACTCGATGAGCGTCCTCACCACCGCTATACTGCTCTCCCTACTCTTCATCTACCTAGCCCTCGTCCTACTGTACAACAACTGGACAGACCCGCTCGTCGTCATGATCGCTATCCCGCTATCTATCGTGGGGGCGCTCCTAGCCTTGGCTATGAGCAATACTGCTATGAGCATCTACGCTATGCTCGGCATGGTGATGCTGATCGGTCTCGTTGCCAAGAATGCGATCCTACTGGTGGACTTTGCCAACGAAGCTCGTGGCGAAGGCTTGCCCGTGGACGAAGCACTCATTCAAGCGGTCAAGCTACGTACCCGTCCGATCCTTATGACGGCACTATCGACCATCATCGGTATGCTCCCCGTAGCACTCTCACGTGGCTCGGGTGCCGAGCTACGTACCGGTATGGCGTGGGTCATCATCGGCGGTATGGCGCTCTCCACGTTGCTGACGCTGATTGTCGTTCCCGCCCTCTACAAAGCTTTCCACGCTAAGCAGCGCACCAGCAGCAAGCCAAAGGTCGATATAGAGGCACTGATGCAGGAGTAACCCGCACGGGGTAGCAACCCGCATCGACTTAGTTCGTTTCTCGTCACGCCTAGGAGCAACCGCACTCCTAGGCGTGACTTTTTTATGTTCTTCTCGTCAAGAGGAGAGTTTTCCTACCTTGGAAATTTTTGTTTCCTACCTTGGAATCGAAAAGTTCCTCCGTTGGAACTAAAAAGTTCCTCCGCTGGAACTAAAGAGTTCCTCCCTTGGAACTTTTTAGTTCCAAAAGGGGAACAACTTTTGGAACTCGCATATATAACAAAATCAGCACGATACGAAGAACACAGACGACGTCTGCGCTCTATGGATACTCCTAGATAAGAGTTAGCGAGGGGAGGGCATTGTTGCAAGAGAAGACCAACAACCACTCGGCGTGTAACGGCCTCCGCCGAATCGAGGAGCTGCAGGAGGGTTGGCTACTCTGATATTTTTTCACTACCTTTGTGGGTGACTCTTAGGGGTGCCATAGTGCGACTGCATGGTGGCTGAGATGAGACCCTCGACCTGATCCAGATAATACTGGCGTAGGCAAAGAGAACCACTACACGCTGACCGTGCAGACTCTCATACTGGGACACCCTACTTGTCAAGCCTCGTTGGCCTTGGCAGTACACACTAAGAGTTTTACATACCAGACTGATGAAGGTATGTAGGCTCTTTTTCTTTTTATATGGCTTATGCAAGTAACGATCAATAAGACTCCCCACGACCTGCCTGCAGGTACCTCGCTACTAGAGGCGGTATCGCCTGTCGTCGCTACGCTCGACCACACGGCGCTAGCGGTCAACCATCGTGTCATACCACGTGACGCCTGGCCTACGCACCAGCTCTGCGAGGGTGATGCTGTCACGATCATTACCGCAGCAATGGGTGGCTAAAACACTCCTCTTCTTCCAAACACACTTAATCTCTTTACTCTATGAAGCAAAAAGATCAAACGGACAATCTAAACATCTCTCAGGGTCCACTCCCTGGCTCTACTAAGATATATGTCACGGGCTCTCGCCCCGACATTCGCGTGCCGATGCGTCGCATCGCACTCTCTGATACCATCGACGAGGAGGGTGTACGGCACAACAACGGCTCGGTCGTGGTCTACGACACCTCGGGTCCCTACACCGATCCCGACTATCATGTCGATTCGCACCAAGGGCTACCTAAGATACGCCAGCAGTGGATCGAGGAGCGTGGCGACACGACGAGACTGAAAGAGCAGAGCTCGGAGTATGGTCGCAAGCGGAGACAAGACGCTTCGCTAGATCATCTGCGCTTTGCCCATCTCAACGACCAGCCGCTCGTAGGCACCGAGGAGCATCCTGTCACGCAGCTATACTATGCGCGTCAGGGGATCATCACCCCCGAGATGGAGTATGTCGCTATCCGTGAGAATCAGCTCATGGACGAGATCCGAGAGCAGTACCCGCAGCATCTAGGCGAGAGCTTTGGGGCTAATATCCCGGAGCGCATCACCCCTGAGTTCGTCCGCGATGAGATCGCTGCTGGACGAGCTATCCTTCCCAACAATATCAACCACCCCGAGAGCGAGCCGATGATCATCGGACGCAACTTCCTCGTCAAGATCAATGCCAACATTGGTAACTCGCCCATCACCTCCTCTATCCAGGAGGAAGTTGAGAAAGCGGTCTGGGCTATCCGCTGGGGAGCTGACACCATTATGGACCTCTCTACGGGACGCAACATCCACGAGACGAGAGAGTGGATCATTCGCAACTCGCCAGTACCCGTAGGCACCGTGCCTCTATACCAAGCTTTGGAAAAGGTCAAGGGACAGGCCGACAAGCTCACCTGGGAGCTTTACCGCGACACGCTCATCGAGCAGGCGGAGCAGGGTGTCGACTACTTCACCATCCACGCCGGCTTACGCTGGCAGTTCGTTCCGCTGACGATGAAGCGCCTCACGGGCATCGTCTCTCGTGGCGGTGCCATCATGGCGAACTGGTGTACGACGCACAAGCGTGAGAGCTTCCTCTACGAGCACTTTGACGAGATCTGTCAGATCTGCGCTCGCTACGACGTAGGTATCAGTATCGGTGACGGCTTGCGTCCTGGCTCTATCGCCGATGCCAACGATGAGGCGCAGTTTGCCGAGCTACGTACGCTGGGCGAGCTTTCTCGCATTGCGGACAAGCATTGCGTTCAGGTTCTCATCGAGGGGCCTGGTCACGTGCCTATGCAGCGCATCAAGGAGAATATGGACTTGCAGCTAGACCTTTGCAACGAAGCACCTTTCTACACGCTCGGGCCGTTGGTCACCGACATTGCCCCAGGCTATGACCACATAACTAGTGCCATAGGTGGTGCTATGATTGCGTGGCGCGGCACAGCGATGCTCTGCTACGTGACCCGCAAGGAGCACCTAGGTCTGCCCAACAAGGACGATGTCAAGGAGGGTGTCGTCACCTTCAAGCTGGCAGCCCATGCGGCTGACCTTGCCAAGGGACACCCAGGCGCTTACTACCGCGACTACGCTATGAGCAAGGCACGCTATGAGTTCCGCTGGAAGGATCAGTTCCACCTAGCACTCGACAGCGAGACCGCACTCCAGTATCACGACGAGACGCTACCCGCTGAGGGGCACAAAGAGGCACACTTCTGCTCGATGTGTGGCGAGCACTTCTGCTCGATGCGTGCTAGTCGTCAGCTGCAGAAGCGCATAGAGGACGACAAGTAATCAGCAAACCGCCCGACGCCCCATGATCGTCATCACGCCGCCCGAACGTCAGTATGTAGAAGATGTAGCCCGCGACATCGTTGATGTCGTAAGAAGTTGCATCTGTAAGGTACACCTGCGCATGCCGGGAGCCTCTGAGGCTGACTTTAGGCAGGTCTTAGACAATCTAGAGCCCGCCTATCACCCGTATGTCGTGCTGTGTGATCACTATGCGCTACTGGCGGAGTATGACGTGGCGGGCGTCTACCTACCCTATCGTCGTGTGGCGGAGTGGAGGGATATACCTCTCGCTCCTCACCAGACGATAGCGGTCGGTGCGCATTCACTTCAAGAGCTACAGGAGCTGCCCTTCACACCAGACTACGCCTTGCTCAGTCCGCTCTTTGACAGCATTAGCAAGGAGGGCTATCAGGGCAACCCCGCCTTACTCTCTTGTCGGGAGGAATTGCTCAAGCTCCCTTACCCTGTCTACGCTCTCGGGGGCATCACCCCCGAGCGACAAGAGACCGTCGCAAAGGCGGGCTACGCTGGAGTCGCGGTGCTGGGAGACATCTGGTCGCAACCGCAGGAACAACGACAAGAGCGTCTAGATCAGTACGAAACGCCCGCCATCCTAACCGTTGCGGGTCACGACCCCACATCGGGAGCTGGCATCAGCATAGACACCCGCATCGCAAATGATCTGAGCGTGCAGTGCTACAGCGTTATCTCTACGCTCACAGCACAGAGCCTGCACCGCTTCGTCTCCGCTACCGCTACGCCGTCCTACCAACTTCAGGAGTCGCTGACGACGCTCCTCACCGACCACCCAGTCACCGTGGCTAAGCTCGGTATGGTGCAGGACTTACAGCAGGCGGTGCAGATTGTTGCGCAGATGAAGGCGCTGGGCGTCAAGCGAATCATTTGGGACCCTATCCTCCAGCCCACAGCCGCCGAGGAGACGCAGTCCCGCCTTTGGACAGAGGAGCAGGACCAGCTCGCCACCCTATTGAATGAAGTGAGCCTCGTCACACCCAATAAGCCTGAGGCTCAGGCACTCTTTGGCACAGACGATCCCGCAGAGCTCCAGCGCATCGCTCAGGAGCACGGCGTGGCTATCCTCCTCAAGGGTGGGCACGATACCACTTCGCCACATCTTGTGGTCAGCCATCTGATCACCCGTGATGGCATCCACCCCTACTACACGCATCGCTACGACAAGTCGATCCACGGCACTGGCTGTATGCTCTCCGCAGCAATCGCCAGCTACTGGGCCATGGAGTACAGCCTCGTAAGCTCTGTGCAGCGGGCTTGCCACTACCTCGCCGCTATCTTTTCGGGGCAACCAGACCGTTCCGGGCGACAGCTACTTTACCCCAAGTTTCTTTCAGGGAATTGGAAGAAGCAGCATCTGTACTTTGACTTTGATCTACAGTATGTGACCAACGAGTCAGATCCCGACACATTATATAATAAGGTATCCCAATACCTCGAGGCGGGCGGGCGCTGGGTGCAGCTACGACTCAAGGAGGCGACCACCGAAGAGCGCATCGAGATGGGGTTGCGCCTCCGCACACTGACCGATCGCTACCATGCCTGCTTGCTCATCGACGACGACATCATTGCTACCATCGCTGTGGACGCTGACGGGGTGCATCTCGGCAAGCGCGACTGCCCTCCGCAAGAGGCGCGACGCATCCTAGGCGACGAGTACATCATCGGCTATACGGTCAATAGCCTTGACGACCTACCGCCTGCCTTGGCGGCCGACATTGACTACATCGGCGTGGGACCCTATCGAGACACACAGACCAAAGCGCTACTCGCTCCTATCTTGGGCTTAGAGGGGATCTCGCAGATCGCTCAGCAAGTCAAAGAGACGAACCGACATTTCTTCGTTCCTCACATTGTAGCTATCGGAGGCATACAGCCAGAAGATGCTGATACACTCTTTAGCAACAAACGCATTGACGGCATCGCCGTGAGCGGTGCCATCGAGCACGCCACCGATATGGTCTATACCGTATCGCAGTTACTGCGTGACACATCAAGCTTTCCTAACTAGACATACATTCTAATCTACTATACACATGCAGACTAAGTCATTGAAAATCGGAGATCACGACTTTACCTCGCGCCTCTTCATCGGAACTGGCAAATTTGCCAACAATCAACTAATGTCAGACGCACTAGACGCTTCTGGCAGCGAGCTTATCACCGTCGCGCTTCGCCGAGTAGAGACCTCTGCAGGCCTCCACGATACACTCATTGAGAGCATCACACGCCCCAATGTCATCATCCTACCCAACACCTCTGGCGCACGCAATGCCGACGAGGCGGTCTACGCCGCGCAGCTAGCCCGTGAGGCGCTACAGACCAACTGGATCAAACTAGAGGTACACCCCGACCCCAAGTACCTTCTCCCCGACGCTATGGAGACGCTCCGCGCCACCGAGCAGCTCGTCAAGGAGGGCTTCATCGTCATGCCATACATACAGGCAGATCCTGTACTCTGTAAGCGACTCGAGGAGGTCGGTGCGCCTTGCGTCATGCCCCTCGGAGCTCCGATCGGTAGCAATATGGGACTCACCACGAGAGACATGCTACGTATCATCATCGCCGAGAGCACTGTCCCCGTAGTTGTAGACGCCGGTATCGGTCGCCCCTCACACGCGGCCGAGGCTATGGAGCTAGGTGCCGATGCGGTACTCGTTAATACTGCTATCTCCACCGCTGCCGACCCAGTAGCTATGTCCATTGCCTTTAGAAAAGCTGTCGAAGCTGGTCGCTCAGCTTACGAGATGGGTCTGCACCAGCCCGCCACCGATATGACCGCCACCGCCACTTCACCACTCCAAGGATTCTTTGACTAATGACATTCTACGATTATAAGCAGCAGTACAATTGGGAGCAGGAGTGTGCTGAATTTGACACCTTTACTGCTCAAGATGTAGAGCACGCCATCGCCACAGCTACGCCTACGCTACGCGACTTCAAGGCACTCATCTCCCCCGCAGGAGATGCTTACCTAGACGCTATGGCGACCAAAGCGCAGCAACTCAGCATCGAGCGTTTTGGCAAGACCATACGCATGTATGAGCCTCTCTACCTCTCTAACTATTGCCACAACCACTGCGTCTACTGTGGGTTCAATCAGGAGAACAAGATCGTCCGCAAGGTACTCACTATGGAGGAGGTGCAGGCTGAGGCTAAAGCTATCGCCGATATGGGCTTCACCCATATCCTCCTCGTGGCTGGTGAGTCTCCAAAGCATGCCGGAGTCGAGTACTACCGTCAGGTCATCGAGCTCATACGCCCCATGTTTGCGCAAATATCCATCGAGGTACAGCCTATGTCTGTCGAGGATTACAAAGTTCTCGTCGAGGCGGGCGCACACTACGTTTGCGTCTATCAGGAGACCTACAACGAGGAGAGCTATCCACGCTTTCATCCCAAGGGACTTAAGGCCAACTACCGCTTCCGCCTAGAGACACCCGACAGAGCTGCCGAGGCGGGTTTTCGCAAGGTAGGTATTGGTGCCCTCCTAGGACTAGACAACTGGCGCACGGACGCTTTCTTTACCGCGCTACACCTAGACTATCTTGAGAGCCACCACTGGCAGACCAAGTACTCTATCTCGTTGCCCCGTCTGCGTCCACACGTAGGCTCCTACATGCCCTCAGACCCGATCAACGACCGCCAGATGGTACAGCTCATCTGCGCTTACCGCATCTTCGACCCAGAGGTCGAGATCTCGCTATCCACTCGCGAGAGCAGTGCCTTCAGAGATATGGCGGTACGCATCGGCGCCAACTCTATGAGTGCCGGCAGTAGCACGCAGCCGGGCGGTTATGTCAATCCCAATCCTGAGCTAGAGCAATTCTCTATCAACGACTCACGCTCTCCCGAAGAGATGATCGCTGCTATCAAAGCTCAGGGATACGAAGTCATCTGGAAAGACTGGGACCAGTGGATGTAACCCGCACGCCCCAAAACAACATGGGCATCACTGACAGCGCACGATACGCGCGTCAGCTACAGCTCCCCGAGATAGGTCCCGAGGGTCAGCGACTACTCGCTCAGACGAGCGTGGCAGTCGTTGGCGCTGGGGGCTTGGGAGCACCTATACTTTATTACCTCACAGCTGCAGGTATCGGGCGCATCGCTATCATCGACTGCGATGTCGTCTCCCCGTCCAACCTCCAGCGTCAGATCCTCTACTGTGAGGCCGACCTCGCACGCCCCAAAGCTATCCAGGCGCAAAAGCGTCTCACCGCGCTCAATAATACCCTCCAGATCGAAGCGATCACCGAGCGGCTTAATGAGACCAATGTGGCGACCCTACTAGCCGACTACCAGATTATCGTCGACGCTACGGACAACTACCCCACACGCTACCTCCTAGACGACTACACCCGCAGCACCGCCAAGCCGCTTGTGCATGGTGCCATCGAGGGGTGGAGGGGACAGTGCACCATCTTTGCACCCTTTAGTAGTCTACGCTACCGCGACCTGTACAGCGAGCCGCACAGCGCAGAGGAGACCGTACCGCCCGGCGTCATCGGTGCCACCGCCGGCGTCATCGGTAGCATCCAAGCGAGTCAAACGCTCCAGCTAGCCTTAGGGCAGACGCCCTCTCTCCTCGGCAAGCTCCTCACCGTCGACCTCTGGCACGGCTCGTGGCACACCTTCGACCTCGCCTAACCCGTCCCCTCCATCTGCATCCCTATTAACCTGCTGCAAAGGGAGATCATGAGACTGTTGCAAAAGTCAACAGTCTCCGATGAGACAAGTCACGGCATGCAGCACTAAGGCGAGAGCGTATGTATTACGGGTCATTTTTAGTAAGTTTGTCGTAGCTAAGAAGCAAAACACTTGACTTAAGAAGCAGACCACTAAACTTACGAGACAACCCATTATAATATAGTATGACGCAGGAAGAGACTTTTGACAATCGCAGCGAAGTAAGAGACTACACGCTAGAGGTGTGCACAGCAAGCTTGAGGAGTGTGCAGGCCGCTGTGGCGGGAGGAGCTAAGCGTATAGAGCTTTGCTCCGCACTATCCGTGGGGGGACTGACGCCTTCCCTAGGACTCCTCAGAGAGGTGCGCGCCCTCTATCCCGAGCTTCGCATCCATGTCTTGATCCGTCCGCGAGAGGGAGACTTCGTCTACTCCGAGGAGGAGCTGCGCGTCATGGAGCGAGACATCGAGGCAGCACTACCATACGCTGATGCTATCGTCAGTGGTGCTATGACGCCCGCTGGCACTGTCGACGAGGTCGCTACAAGACGACTCTTGGAGCGGTCTCATGGAGTCTCCTTCACGTTTCATCGGGCGTTTGATCAGTCACAGAACCCGCTAGTGGATATGGAGACGATCTGCGCACTGGGCTGCGCACGTATCCTCACTTCTGGTACTAAGGAGACTGCGGAGCTGGGCATCCCAATCATTCGTCAGCTCATCGAGCGAGCTGCGGGAGCGATTACGATACTCCCTGGGGGCGGTGTGACGGCAAGCAATATCCGGCGCATACTCACCGAGACGGGTGCTCAGGAGATACATGGCTCGGCATCTCTACGTCTACTAGACGGCAGGCAGGAGACCTCGGCAGATATCGTTCGCGACTTCCTAAAGGCTATTCACTAAACACTTATCTTTGCACAGCAAATACAACTCTCTATCTAAATCTTATGACACGAAAAGCTCTCCTTTACCTCATCACAGTGATGCTCCTAAGCGGATCGCTGGCTCTAGCGCAGACGAAGCCCGCCGCTACCCGAACGACTAGCTCAAGTAGCGATCAGGTCGAGCAGTACCTAGACTTCCTCTATCAGTACCTACCCCTCCCCGATCGTTATGACTATAGCAGAGCCTTTTACGAGCACAATGTGCGACTCTCACTACAGACTCGCCAGGAGATGCCCTGGGGCAAGCTGATACCCGAGCGGGAGTTCAGACACTTTGTCTTACCGATTAGGGTCAATAATGAGAACCTGGACAATAGCCGAGAGGTTTTCTACAAGGAACTCAAAGATCGTGTCAGCAGCATGTCTATGTACGACGCTGTGCTGGAGGTCAACCACTGGTGCCACGAGAAGGTTACCTACCGCCCCACAGACGCCCGCACCAGTAGCCCGCTAGCGTCCGTCTGTACAGCCTACGGACGGTGTGGCGAGGAGAGCACACTGCTCGTCGCAGCGCTCCGCTCTGTGGGTATCCCCGCTAGGCAGGTCTACACGCCCCGCTGGGCGCATACGGACGATAATCATGCGTGGGTCGAGGCGTGGGTCGATGGCCAGTGGTACTTCTTAGGTGCCTGCGAGCCTGAGCCTGTACTCAACCTCGGGTGGTTCAACGAGAGTGCTTCGCGCGGTATGCTCATGCACACCAAAGTGTTTGGAGCGTACGACGGACCCGAAGAGGTGATCCGCCAGACGCCCTTCTTCACCGAGATCAATGTGATCGACCACTATGCCCCCAGCTCCGACCTCACCATCGAGGTCAAGACGCCCGCTGGAGAGCCGGTAGCCAATGCCCGCGTAGACTTCAAGCTGTACAACTATGCAGAGTACTTCACCGTAGCCTCTAAGTTTACCGACGCCTTGGGTAGAGCCAAGCTCACGGCTGGGCGCGGGGATATGATGGTCTGGGTCGAAAAGGGCGGAGATATAGCCCTGAAGAAAGTCTCCTTCGGTGCCAAGCCCGTAGAGACCGTGATCCTATCGTCTGAGAGCCTACCTAAGGTGCTCGACGAGACCCTTACACCGCCTAGCATATCAGGCTCCCTGCCTCCAGTCTCCGAAGAGATGCGACGCGTCAACAACGAGCGTCTGGCTTACGAGGATAGCATCCGGCAAGCCTACGAGGCGACGATGGTTGATGAATCACGAGGCAATCACGCCACCATACAGCAGTTTATAGCGCAAGCAGGCAATAAAGAGATGGCCCAGAAGCTCCTCTCCGTCCTAACGAAAAAGGACCTGCGAGACATCTCCCTCGAGGTCTTACAAGACAGTGAGACCGCCGAGACCAATCAGTCAGAGATCTACTGCAAATACGTCCTCAATCCCCGCGTAGAGCTAGAGTGGCTCACACCGTACAAGCACTTCCTCCGTGAGCAGCTAGCAGCCCTCCGCTCACCACAAGAGCTGATCGACTGGACGCTAGCCAATGTTAAGCTCGTAACGGACCAGAACCCGCAGCGCCTGAGGATGCAGCCCATGAGCGTCTACCGCGAGCGACAGACCGATGAGCTAGGCAGAAACATCTTCTTCGTAGCAGCAGCCCGTAGTCTCGGATGGCCCGCACGCATCAATGAGATCAATGGCAAGCTGCAGTATTACACAGACGATCACTGGGTCGACGTCCTCTGGCACGACCAAGCTAGTCCCATAGCCACCGCCCCTCAGGGCACACTCCAATTAAGCTATACCCCATCGAAGTATATCAGCGATCCTAAGTACTATGCGCACTTTACCATCAGTCGTATCGTCGATGGCAAGACCTCGCTACTGACCTTCGACGAGGAGGCTACCTGGAGTCGTGACTTTGCCCAGGGCATCACCCTAGACGAGGGTCGGTATCTATTGACCACAGGCACACGTATGGCCAGCGGTGCCGTGCTCACCCATAGCGAGGTCTTTGAGATCAAGCGTGGGGAGACCACGACCGTACAGCTCACCATGCGAGAAAGCAATGAGGGGGTACAGGTCATCGGCAGCTTTAATGCAGAGAACCTCTACTACGACCTCGCCACACAGACCACTAAGAGTCTCATCTCGACCACCGGACGTGGCTACTACATCTTAGGCTTGATCGCACCAAATCACGAGCCGAGCAATCATACGCTACGAGACATCGCCATCTATAAGTCCGCTCTCGAGGAGTGGGGTAAGTCTGTCGTACTACTCTTTGAGAGCCAAGACGCTGCCACACGATTTGTCGACGAAGGCTTCGACCTGCCCGCTCAGGTGGTCTGGGGCATAGACTCAGAGGGCGCTATACTCAAGGAGATTCGCGAGGAGATGAAGCTCACGTCCAGTTCGCTACCTATCTTCCTCATCTGCGACACATTCAATCGAGTCGTCTACATCCAGCAGGGCTACACCATCAACATCGGTGAGCATCTCGTGAAGGTACTCAAGCAATTGTAGCCGCGCGCCTCTCACGAGTAACGATTTGTAGGGACGCACGGCTCGTGCGTCCGTTGTAGAACGAAAGTTACAGCATCGTTTTGCTGGTTCGGGAACGGACGCACGACCGTGCGTCCCTACACATCGTTACACGTATCGTCATTACACGTCTTATTTTGACGACAATGGGCTGACGCATTACAATCACTCTGTCAGGAGCTACACATGAGCGACCAGCGATACATAGCTAAGCTATAATATAAAGTCTCACCCCTACCCTCTAACCTCTAATCTCTAATCCCTAATAACATATCTTTACAGGGAAATTCGTCCGATTCCCTCCTTTCTCGAATATCCACGTGGAAAATCTCAAATCTCCACGTGGATATTTTTTATTTTCCACGTGGGCGTCATTCATTTCCTCCGAAGTTTCATTTCATTCCTCCGAGGAATTTTTTATTTCCTACCTGGGAAATAAAAATTCTCCACGTGGAGATTTTGAAATATCCACGTGAAAATCACTTTTCCCCGACATGGCATCGTATCGATATGTAGTCGGATCTAAATTATTGTAACGAGCCAACCTCCAGTCGGAGGCCCCGAAGAATTAGAAATTGGAGGTTAGTGGTTAGTGGTTAGAGAGGAGAGACGATCGCTTGCGGTCGGACGCATCATAGCCCCCAGTCGCAGGGGCAAAGCCCTGGACGACTAGAGGGGGCGGTCTGGAGCGGGAGCGGGGTGAGTGGGGTGCTTTTGCTGTGGAGAGCTTTTCGTATATTTGTGGGTAGAGGGCTTTTGCCGCAAGAGGCAAGGGCTTATAAAGGGCTTGTATACTAACGAATAGAGATTAATCGACTATGCTACGTAAATGGATGACGCTGACGATGATACTACTCCTCGTGGGAGCTACCGCCTGTCAGAAGGCTACAACAACAGATCAATCAAATACTACAGACACTACAGAAGAGACTATGCGTATGACAACTCAAGAGAAAATGGACATCTTCCTAACACGCAGGAGTATACGTAAGTATAAGCCTGAACTACCGTCTCAGGAGCTACTAGACAAGGTGCTCGAGGCGGGCACCTATGCGCCCTCGGCGATGGGCAAGCAGTCTGTCACGATCGTGGCTGTGACCAATCGTGCTGTACGCGACCAGCTCTCGCAGCTGGCTAACAAAGCTCGCGGTGGAGACAAGGATCAGTTTTACGGAGCTCCAGCGGTCTTCGTCGTGCTGGCGGACAAGTCGCTATCGAGCAATTACCTACAAGATGGTGCTCTGGTGGTGGGCAATATGCAGAACGCAGCTCACGCGCTCGGTCTCGGCACTTGCTGGATCAATGCGGCTAAGGGGATCTTCGAGCTGGAGGAGGGTCAAGCACTTCTCAAGGAGTGGGGACTGGAGGGCGACCTCGTGGGGGTCGCCTGCTGCATCATCGGCTACCCCGACGAGTCGCCTGAGCCAGCACCCCGCAAGGATCGCTATGTGATACACGTTGACTAGCACCCCACGAGTAGCCCGCAGGGGCGCACGGACGCTCGAACCGGCTCATCTCGCAAGATTGTTGTACTTTTGAGGAGTAATTACAACTTTAGCTTATACAGATATTACTATGACAAGACTACGTACACTACTACTCTCACTCGTAGCACTCTGTGCGCTCGGTGGCACAGCTCAGGCTCAGATGCCTCTACGCATTTATGTGGATGCAGCTCCGCTCTTTAACCTTTCGCAAGCTAAGACGCTCCAGGATGTCTCTGAAAACAAGCTTTTCGTTGGCTACCGCCTCGGTGCTGGAGTAGACGTCAATGTGGGCAAGATGATGTACATCGGCTCAGGACTGACCTTTGCGATGAAGGGAAATCAGTACAGCTTCCTCTCAGAAGAAATCAAGGTTTACAGCCACTACATGCAGATCCCTGTGAATGTGGGTGTGCGCCTGAACGTGACTCCTCGCATCGGCTGCTCCATAGAGGCTGGTCCTTACTTCGCCTACGCACTGGGAGCTACCGTTAGCCAGGGCAAGATCCTAGACGATATCCAGAAGACTTACAACGTCTACAAGGACGGCATCCTCGGGATGGATGGTGCCAAGCTCAAGCGCTACGACATCGGTCTGGGTGCTAAGGCTAAGGTAACCTTCGGCTCGTGGTACGGTATGCTAGGTGCTGACTTGGGCTTCGTCGATGAGCTGAAGCTTGAGAAGAATGATCCTAAGCTAGAGAAGTTTGGTCAGAAGGCTATGCGCAATACCTCCTTCTACCTCGGTGCTGGCTTTACTTTCTAATTGAATATGGAGAGACATAACACGCTGATCATCGTGGCGCATCCCGACCTGGAGCACTCTGTCATCAACAAAGCTTGGATGGAGGCGCTCACGGGACACGCTACGATACATAGCCTCTGTGACGCTTACCCCACGGGGACGCCCATAGATGTGGCGCATGAGCGTGCGCTCGTGGAGCGTCACGATCGTGTGATACTGCAATTCCCCCTCTACTGGTACTCCGCTCCAGCGATCCTGAAGCAGTGGACTGACGAGGTCTTTGGCGAGGGCTGGGCCTTCGGCGAAGGAGGCGACGCATGGGTGGGTCGCCAGCTGGGTGTGGCTGTCTCTTGTGGTAGCGCTGAGGCAAACTTCTGCGAGGGTGGCTCGCAAAAGCATACGCTAGCGACTTTCCTCACCCCTTACGAGGGACTAGCCACTTTCGCACGAGCTGACTATATAGGGCATCACGCCTTTTACGACACTTATAGCGATACGGTCGCCGAGAGGCTGCCGGCAAACTGCGCGGCGTATCTGCGCTTTGCACTTCAGTAACCAATGAATCTAGACGTTAGCCACTATGAGTACGATCATTGACCTACAGGGCGTCACGGTATCACGCAATGAGCATGAGCTACTGCGAGACGTCACACTGTCGCTCGAAGCGGGGGACTTTGCCTACCTTACGGGTCCCGTGGGGAGTGGCAAGAGTTCGCTCCTAGAGATACTCTATGGCGAGCTAGCACCTAAGGGTGGCGTCGCTAAGGTGCTCGACTACAACCTGCACCACATGTCTGTACGCCAGCGACAAGCCTTGAGACGCTCGCTGGGGATCGTCTTCCAGTCACAGGCTCAGCTCCTATATAACTATACGGTGCAGGGCAACCTAGACTTCGTCCTCCGTGCCGTGGGGGTGAAAAAGCGGGAGCAACGTGCTATGCGTATTGAGGAGGCACTGACGCAGGTCGGTATGGAGGGCAAGCACTACAAGTACCCGCACGAGCTGAGCGGTGGCGAGGCTGAGCGTATCTGCATAGCGCGAGCCCTGGTCGTACGTCCACGGCTGATCCTACTCGATGAGCCTACGACGGGACTAGACAGTGAGACGTCACTACTGATCGGTCAGCTGATCCAGTCACTGGCTAAGGAGGGCGTGGCGGTGCTGATGAGCACGCACAATGAGACGCTCATACAGGAGCTACCCGCTACAAGATACCATATTGATCTGGAGAGTCGTACGCTGGAGCGCATCGACCTACCCCCTACCCTAGAGGAGGTCGAGGAGCCTTCTACAGACCCTATTGAAGTAGCACTATGATCGTACTGAAGTTTGGCGGCACCTCTGTCGGTTCACCTGATCGCATACGCTCGGTAGCGCATCTAGTGGCGAGTATACCAGGGCGCAAGACGCTGGTGCTCTCGGCTATGGCCGGCACGACGAACGACCTCGTGACGCTGACGGAGCTGATCACCTCTGGCGAGCGTGATCGTGCGACTCGTCATGTGGAGATGCTACGTAGTCGCTACATAGACAATGTAGTGCCAGAGCTATTCGCGGGGCATGAGCTACACCAGCAGCTAGCAGAGGAGGCTTTGACTCCGATCTTGGACAGTCTCCTACTTCAGACGCTCAACGAGGCTTTTACCCACAACGATGAGAAGCAGATCCTCGCTTGTGGCGAGATGATGTGTACCGCCCTGATGGCGCTCACGCTACAGCTCTACGAGGGGATCACACCGCACAAGCTGCTGGCGCTAGACTTCATGCGCATCACCCACGAGGGACGACCAGACATCGAGTACATCGCTCAGCGGTTGCGTCCGATGGTCGAGGAGGTACGCGATGCGGAGGCACTCTTCCTCACGGAGGGGTACATCTGTCGCAACGCTTTCGGCGAGGTGGACAACCTGCGTCGTGGCGGTAGCGACTACAGTGCTACGCTCATTGGCGAGGCGGTACAAGCTGAGGAGATACAGATATGGACCGACATTGATGGGCTGCACAACAATGATCCGCGAGTAGTCAATATGACGTCGCCTGTGCGTCGTCTGAGCTTTGGCGAAGCTGCCGAGCTAGCACGCTGCGGAGCTAAGATCCTCCACCCCGCCTGCATCGAACCAGCACGGCGTGCAGGTATCCCGGTGCGGCTACTCAACACGCTCGACCCCTCGGCCCCTGGCACGCTCATATCTCATGTGACAAACAGGGATATGATCAAGGCGATCTCGGCAAAGGACGGGATGTGTGTCGTAACGCTCCTGCTGAAGCATCTGAGCAATAGCGACGTCTCTACGGGGCAGTTCCTCGTGACGCTGACGGAGGCTATGCACCGCCTGCACATAGAGCCAGACATCTTGATGGCTTCGGGCGATGGTTACGTCATCGTCGCAGAGGAAGACTCGGAGGCGATCTCCACGCTGATTGAGGAGATGACGCCCTGGGCTGAGGGCTCTGTGCAGAGCGACCTATCGATCCTCGCGATCGTAGGCGATATGGGGTGGCATCGCATAGGCTTTGAGGCGCGCATCCTCGAGGCGGTAGACGATGTAGCCGTGCGGCTCATCTGCTACGGAACTAGTGGTAACAGCATTGACCTAGTCATCGCTACGGAAGAGAAAAAGCGTGCGATGATCTATCTCTCAGATCACCTCTTCGCACATCTGCGCACACCAGGTCCAGAGGTGCTATAGTAATAAGGTGTAGGCTCGAGACAGGCACGCTACATTATGACCCTCAAGCAATTCATCTCGGTCTCACGACCATACAGTTGGCCAGCATCGCTAGCACCGATAGCAGCAGCCATCGCTTTGGCTTGGCTACATGAAGGCTCTAACTGGCTCATAGCGACGCTCTGCCTGGTCGTGGGGCTATCGGCGCAATCCTTTTCTAACTGCTGCAACGACTACTACGACTTCAAGCGTGGTGCTGACGGAGAGGGACGCGTAGGCTTTAGCCGTCCACTCGCCTCGGGTCAATTGCGAGAGCGTGACATCATCGGAGTGGCACTCTTCTGGGGACTCATTGCAGCCGTGGCGGGCGTGACCCTTTGCCTGCTGACCAACCCGTGGCTCCTCCTCCTCGGGGGGCTCATCATACTCTTCGCCTGGATGTATACGGGCGGCCCCTGCCCGCTCGCTTACTTAGGGCTAGGCGATGTGGCGGTGATGACTTTCTACGGCTGGGTCGCTGTGATGACCACTTACTACCTTCTGACGGGAGCGGTCACGACACAGAGCTTCCTCGTGTCGACAGCCATGGGCGCCGTGGCGGTCAACATCCTTGTGGTCAATAACTACCGAGACTACGAGGAAGATCGCAAGAACAATAAGCGGACGAGCATCGTGCGTCTGGGTCAGGAGTTTGCCCCGAAGTTTTACTTGGCCAACATCCTCCTCGCATGGCTCCTCTCCATCGTCGCTTTCAAGGGGAACATCTGGGGCATCGTCCTACTCCTCCCCTACCTCCTCTACGCGCTATCCGTATACCGTCAGATGATCCATGTGACTGGCAGCCAGCTCAACGCTGTGCTCAGGCGCACCTCTATGGGTGTCGTCTTGCTTGCCGTCGTACATATAGCAGCCTATCTCATTGACGGGCTGTTGCTTTAGTCGAACATTTCCCCCTTATCCTTATGTCTTCTACAGACCTCTCCTCATATCGTCTAGACTTCCCACTCATACAGCACTACGCCTCAGCGCAGCCTGGCTGGGTCTACCTAGACAGTGGTGCCACTACGCAAAAGCCCCAAGTAGTCATCGACGCCATCACCGAGGGCTACACACGATACAATGCCAACGTCCACCGAGGCGTCTACCAGCTCAGCCGTGAGGCGACCGACCGCCACGAAGCGGCGCGCGCCACATTGGCGCACTTCATCGGAGCCTCTGATCCTAACGAAGTAATCTTCACACGCGGCACCACCGAGGGGCTCAACCTGCTAGCCTCTACGGCTGGCGAAACGCTCGTCGGTCCCGACGACGAAGTACTGATCACTGCCATGGAGCACCACGCTAACCTCGTACCATGGCAACAGCTCTGCCTCCGCAAGGGAGCGCATCTACGTGTTGCTCCGCTTCTGGCAGACGGCTCGCTAGACCTTCCCGCCTTTGAGGCGCTACTCACCGACCGCACCAAGATCGTCTCCGTGGCGCATGTGAGCAACGTCCTTGGCACGGTCAATCCCGTTGCACAGCTAGCCCGTCTAGCTCACGACAAGGGTGCTATCATCATCGTCGACGGAGCGCAGTCTGCGCCCCACATGTCGGTCAATGTGCAGGAGCTGGGCATCGACGCTTACGTCTGCTCCTCTCACAAAGTGTATGGGCCTACAGGCATCGGCATCGTATGGGGACGGCGTAAGCTCCTCGAGCAGATACCGCCCTACCAGTATGGCGGCGAGATGATCGAGCATGTATCCTTTGAGGAGACTACCTTCAACGAGCTACCGTACAAGTTTGAGGCAGGCACGCCCGACTTCATCGGTTCGCACGCCTTTGCCACAGCCGTTGAGTACCTCTCAGCGATCGGTCTGGACCGCATCCACGCTTACGAGACTGAGCTTCTAGAGCATCTCACGCAGATCATCAGTCAGGAGCCTTCGCTCGAGATACTTGGCACCGCACCGGGCAAGGGAGCCGTCGTCACCTTCATCAGCCATCAAGCACACGCTTACGACCTCGGTCTGCTCCTAGACCAGCAGGGCGTAGCACTCCGCACGGGGCATCACTGCGCTATCCCGCTCATCGAGGGGATGGGGCACCACGCGACGATCCGTGCCTCCCTCGGGCTGTACAACACGCACGAGGATCTAGAGATCTTTGCGAAAGCACTACGACGTGCCCTCACCATGCTAGGCTAAAGGTGCCATGCCCTTACTACATCGCTACGCATCGGACGGACTCATCGAGTGCGGCTGTGACGAGGCTGGACGAGGAGCCCTCGCTGGCGACCTCTATGCGGCAGCTGTCGTCTGGCCCGACACGCTAGACCATCCGCATCTGCGAGATAGTAAGAAGCTCACAGCAAAGCAGCGCGAGGAGCTGCGCCACTTCATCGAGGAGCATGCTACAGCGTGGGCAGTAGGCGTGGCAACCGTTCAGGAGATCCAGCAGATCAACATCCTCCACGCCTCTATGCTGGCCATGCAGCGCGCCATCGAGGCATTGCCCTGCACGCCCGAGCGTCTGCTCATCGACGGCAACTACTACGATCCACGCCCCGACGAGGTCGAGTACCACACCATCGTCAAGGGCGACGACCGCTACCTAGCCATCGCCGCCGCTTCTATCCTGGCCAAGACGCACCGAGACGAGTATATGACCCAGCAGGCGCAAGAATACCCGCACTACGGCTGGAAGCAAAACAAAGGTTACCCGACAGCGCAGCACCGTGAGGGGATACGCCAGCACGGCTCCTGCCCCTTGCACCGACAGGGCTTTCAGCTCTTGCAGCCTGAGCCTCTATTTGACCTTGAGAGATAAGTTTCGTATCTTAGGTGCACACTATAAAGAAGAGAGACATTATGAATAACCCAAGCAATCAAGCGAAGCGCAAGCTGGTCATCCTCACCGGCGCTGGCGTCAGTGCCGAGAGTGGCATATCAACCTTTAGAGATAGTGACGGCCTGTGGGAGAACTACCCAGTCCAGGACGTAGCCTCTATCGAGGGCTTCATCCGCAACCCCAAGCTGGTGCTAGACTTTTACAATGACCGTCGCCGTGACTATGTGGGTTGCGAACCCAATGCGGCACACTACGGGCTAGCCGAACTGGAGCGTCAGTACGATGTGACCGTCGTAACGCAGAATGTGGACAACCTCCACGAGCGCGCTGGCAGCAGCAAGGTGATCCACCTCCATGGCGAGCTGATGAAAAACTGCTCCGTGCGCAATACCCAGAAGACTTATCCCGTAGACCCCGAGCACCCCGACCTGCATGTGGGCGATCTCGCTCCCGACGGGTCGCAGCTGAGACCTTTTATCGTATGGTTTGGTGAGGCGGTGCCGATGATCGAGCCAGCCATTCGTGAGGCTAGCCAGGCAGACATCATGGTGGTCGTGGGTACTTCGCTCAACGTCTACCCCGCTGCGAGCCTCCTCGCCTACGTTCCCAACGGCACTCCCATCTACCTCATTGATCCCAAAGAGGTCAATACGCACGGCATCGCTCATGTCACACATATCCAGAAGGTAGCCACACAAGGGGTCCAGGAGCTACTAGAGATCTTGATGCCCAAGTCGTAATAACCCCGTTTCACCTCATGTCCACCCACATGTCACCACAGCTCTCTAGGCAGCATCTCACGAGGTTGCTGTTGCTCTTCTCTTTCGTTGCCATGAATCTCTTCTGTAGCTGCCAGCTGCAGGAGCGGTACCATATATCAGTATACACCAATGTACAGGGGGGTGCCGACCCGCCAATGATCAAGCTACTGCTCGATGGCAAAGCTATCGATAGTAGCTATGTGCACAAAGGGAGGGTTACCCTCAAGGGCAACTATGTGGACAGCATGAGCCAAAACTTAGCCTACCTTGATCTGCCTGGCGAAGAGCCTATCCCAGTCATCCTCACGACGGAACCGCTCACCATTGATTTCACCCAGCGTAAACTACTCGAGGGCGACTATCTCAACAAAGAGCTCAACCGTCTCTATGACTCTCTCGACAGCCTAGGCAATGTCTTCAAGCTAAAGCTCGCAGCCATACCCTCTGATAGTACGCTCTATGATGCCTTCGATGAGGACTTCAAGACCTCTATCGATGACTACATCGTCCTCGCTAAGGACTACTGCCTGCGCCACCCCAACGACCCAGTGGGGATCATCGCCACTGTGATGCTCCTGACGATCAACTATGAGAGCCTCCTCGAGATGGTGCCTTTCGTGCGCAGCTCTATGGGACCTGTCGTACTGAACAATCGCGAGGTAGCGCTGTACCTACGCACCGTAGACAACTTCTACGAAACCGCTCCTGGATCGCCTATGGTAGACCTAACTCTAGAGACGCTCCAAGGGGATACGACCAAGCTCTCGGAGCACCTGGTACCAGGCTGCTACACCCTCGTACACTGCTGGTCTGGTTGGTGCAGGCCTTGTCTCAACGAGATGCCTAACCTGATCAAAGTTTACAATATCTACCATGAGCGAGGACTAAACATGGTTGGCATCTTCCTCTGGGACAAAGATTACAATCAGGATCTGCTCCTTGAGGACTACCAGCTGCCGTGGACGCAACTCTACGACCCAACGTCCGTAAGCTCTATCACTTACGGCATCTATAGCATTCCTGAGATCATGCTGATAGCACCCGATGGGACGATCGCCGCACGCTCGCTGCGTGGCGCCGAGCTCTTCGACACACTAGACTCTATCTTTGGCTAAGTATGATCGCCCAGCCGCCCATAGATCCACGTCTAGACGAGCGCATGATGCAGCTAGCACTCCAGCAGGCTCTCGTAGCTTACGAAGCCGACGAAGTGCCTATCGGGGCGGTCATAGCGGTCGGCACACGCATCTTAGCCAAGAGTCATAACCAAGTCGAGCTGCTCAATGACCCCACGGCTCATGCCGAGATGCTCGCCATCACGCAGGCGACAGCAGCCATCGGCGGCAAGTACCTCCCGCAGTGCACGCTCTACGTGACCGTCGAGCCGTGCCCTATGTGCATGGGTGCTTTACGCTGGACACAGATAGGACGTATCGTCTATGGCACGGCCGACCCCAAGGGCGGCTATATGCGTTATAGCGATGAGCTCCCCCACCCCAAGAGCGTCATCGTGGGAGGCGTCTGCGAGGAGGAGTGCCGTGAGCTGATGGTCTCCTACTTCAGACGAAAGAGACGCGTGTAACCCTTCGGGACGTGTAACGATTGTCCCCGACCAGCGAGACGAGTAACCCTTTGTAGGGACGCACGGCTCGTGCGTCCGTCCCCGTTAAAGGTGACGATGTCAATACACGTATCGCCGTACTACAACGGACGCACCGACGGTCCATATCCGTCAGTGCGTCCGTGCATATCGTTACGTTTTCCTTTCGCGGGGAACTAGTGCTTTTTGGAGGTCATGATGTTGAGCACGAGACGGTCCGTCTCATTCATCCCCACACGACCTATGCTGGTCAGGTTGTCTATCGTCTGATCCACATCATCGTCCACGATGCCCTCGCTACCCGTGACCACCTTTTGCTCCATCGCCAGCAAGGCGGAGAACATAGCCGTGCTCACACCGCTCGACACCTTCAGGCTACAGCTCGGCTTAGCACCGTCGCAGAGGAGACCCGTGATGTTGCCCACCATGTTCTTCACCGCATAGCTCACCTGCTGCTTATTACCGCCGAGCAGATAGGTCAAGCCACAAGCAGCACCCGTCGAGGCAACAACACAACCGCAGAGCGCCGAGAGGCGACCCAGCTTCTGCTTGATATAGATCACCATCAGATTACTCAGCATCAGGGCACGGACAGTCTCTTCGTGCCCTTTCTTTTGCTCCTTGGCAAAGGTCAGCACCGGCATCGTCGCCGTGATCCCTTGGTTGCCACTGCCCGAATTGCTCATCACCGTCACAGGCGCTCCGTCCATGCGGGCATCGCAGGCAGCACTCGTCGCCGAGATGATCTGCGTCAAGGTCGATTCGCCTAGATACTTACGACCCAAATCACTCTGCACCATACGCCCCACAGCGTGGCCGTAGTTAGACTTCATCGAGAGGCGGCTAGCCTCCGCATTGACCTCCGCATCAGCTAGGATAAACTCGATCTCCTCCAGCGGAGCCGTCGTAGCGAAGTCATAGACGAGCGAGAAGTTGAGTGCCAGCTCGTCCTCGTCCTCCTCATCCTCCTGCTGCCCTATCGGATGATCCTCCAGCACCTGATCCCCCTTGGCAAGGAAGGTCAGATGGTCATGCTTGCCACTGATAATTGCTGTGGCACGCTCGCCACCAGTCGTCTGGATCGTCACCTCGGCGTAGAGCTTGTCGACAGGCTCAGGCTTCGTACCAATAGTGATTATCTTAGCCTCGACCAGACGCTTAGCCTCAGCTAGTTGCTCAGGCGTAAAGCTGTCTAGGAGTGTGAGTCCCTTGTCCGGCTGTGCGATGACGATGCCGAGAGCGATTGCTATGGGTAGTCCTATCATGCCCGTCCCTGGTATACCCACACCGAGGGCATTCTTGAGTACGTTCGGGCTCAGCAATACCGATACGCTCTCTGGTGTAAAGTTGCCCAGCGTAGCACTAGCGTAGGCGGTGCAGAGCGATACAGCTACCGGCTCCGTACAGCCTGTAGCGGGGACCACCTCTTGGTGGATGAGCGAGATGATCTCTTGGCGTAAAGCTGGAGTCAAATTATTGGTCGTCTTCATAACGTAAGGAGGAATATGCTAGTTAAGGATTTGTCGCTTCGTAGTCGCTCCGTGTCACATAGATCAGCGAGGTAGCACCGAGCGTGATCACATCGCCCGACTGCAGCTCACGGAAGGTGTCTGGCAGGTACTCAACGCCAGCGACGAAGGTACCCGTCATACTATCCAAGTCCTGTATGATCGCCTGTCCGTCAGGCTCTATCGTGATCTGGCAATGGTTGCGCCCCAAGCTGGGGTCGCTACTATGTATCGGCGTGGTGACCGAGGTGCCACGTCCGTTGTAGCTGCCTATCGTGTTGCACCCCTCGTAGAGTGGCAGTAAGGCAGCGTAGGCAAAGTCGTTGGCGATCAACTGAAGGTAAGCACGTACCGGCTCCCCCTCGGGCGAGAGCTCAGCATAGCGCGCGTTGAGATGCTCTAGCGTCGCACCCCTAAGGCGAAAGCGTAGGCTCTCGGAGCAGGCCGGGCAGAGCATAGCGACCTTGCCACGGCAGTCAGCATTGGCGAGGATCGTCTCTTCGGAGATCTTAGTCGTACAGTGAGGACAGAGGATATAGTTCACGGAGATGTGTGCGAAAGTTCGTTCTTGCCTACAAATTTACCACAAATATACCAGCTAAGCTCACTTCGCTCGGAGCCGCTCGCAGTTTCTCTCGTATGAAACTAGAGTTTCCTCCCATGAAACTAAAGTTTCTTACCTATGAAACTAGAGTTTCATACCTAGGAAACTGGAGTTTCACCCCTATGGAACTAGAGTGCCAACCTATGTTGGCACTGGCTCACCGCCCTATTCAAGCGCAAAGCAAGGGGGCGACACCTAGACTCCTTGGTCTAAGTGCCGCCCCCTTTATTAAGGTTCGTTTGCTGACCCTATTGAACGGGATCAGTCACCGTGACTAGTACTTGATCTCCTCGTCTTGACCCATCTCGTGACGGGTGATCTTCTTGCGGTCGATGGCACGCCAAGCGTAGAAGATGTACGCCAGGACAAACGGGATCAGTAGCGAGACGATGCTCATAGCCTTCAGCGTATAGGGGCTGGAGCTACTGTTTTGGATCGTCAGCGAACTATTGATATCTGCTATCGAGGGGTAGTAAGCCGTGTTGTTGTACCCGAGGATGAGGAGCAGGCCTAGGACAGCGAGGACGACACCGACACCTTCGAGCCAGATACCCTTGCGGAAGCCTTTCTTGACCAGCGTGAGGATCACACCAGCTAGGACCAGCACCACGCCCACGAGGAAGACGACGAGGATCACGGGCATAGCGAGGAAGTTGTGCAGGTACTTGTACTGTACGAGGCTGACAGCTCCTGTGGTGGGATCGACGTCATACCCCTTGGTCACCATGAGGAAGACCACATAAGCAACGAAGAGGACGACGAAGATAGCTGCATTGGGTAGCAGGCTCTTGCGAGCACGCTCATAGGCAACCTCATCCTCGATATTGTTGATGAAGTATAGGAGCGCCGTGGTGCGTGCTAGGAAGAGGAGCGTCACACCGAGTACCACATTCCAAGGGTTGAAGATAGCCTCCAGTCCGTGTAGCTGTAGCCCTGTGAGTGGATCGGGCTGCCAGACAGAGATGGTCTGCATCGAGGCTTGGAGGTCGTAGATAGCACTCTTGTCCACGATGAAGTTACCGCCCGTGAAGAGCGTCGAGACTGCAGCACCTAGGAGTACCGGAGCCAAGACACCATTGATAAAGAGGAAGGTCTGGAAGGTCTTCTTGCCCCATACGTTGCCATGCTTAGACTGATACTCGTACGAGACAGCCTGTATGACGAAGGTCAAGCAGATCAAGATCCATACCCAGTAAGCTCCACCGAAGCTAGTCGAGTAGAAGAGCGGGAAGGAAGCAAAGAAGGCACCTCCGAAGGTGACTAGCGTCGTGAGGGTAAACTCCCACTTACGACCCGTCGAATTGACGAGCATGCGCTGCAGCGGCTCGTCACGACGCGCTGCAAAGATAAAGGTCTGTCCGCCCTGCACAAAGAGCAGGAAGACAAGCAGGGCTCCCAGCAGTGAGACTAGAAACCACCAGTATTGCTGTAGAAATGCGTAGTCCATTATGATAGTGTGTCTATGGGATTAGTGATTACTTACTCTCACGCTTGCTAAAGAGCTGCTCTACATCATTTAGATGAGACTCAGGGCCATGCTTGATCGCCTTGACCATGATGCTCACCTCTGCGATGAGGAGGATCGTAAAGAGTACGGCAAAGATGATGAACGTGGTCATCACGTTGGCTGGTGCCAGCTTAGAGACAGCGGCATTCAGCGGGAGCATATCCTGGATAGCCCATGGCTGACGACCCATCTCGGCGACGACCCATCCGGCCTGACTGGCGATCCACGCTAGCGGGATGCAGATGACCGTGATGATGTGTAGCCAGCGATAACGTGCAAACTCCTCAGCACTCTTCTTACGCTGCAAGATCCAGATGAGGAGGAGGACAAGAATAAAGAGGAAGCCGCAGCCGACCATGATACGGAAGGAGTAGTACATGAGCGGTACGTTAGGTACGAGGTCCGCCTTGTCCTGGACATAGCCATAGCCAAAGTGGTCGAAGTTCTCCTGTATGATCGCATTCTGACGCTCCATCTCGTCAGCGTCACCAGCCTTCTGCGCTTCGCCATAAGCAGCGAGTGCCTCGATAGCGATCTTACCACGACGCATACGCTCATCAGCAGAGAGTGCTTGGTTGCCATTCTGATCATAGTAACCACCCTCTAGGATGTTGTTGATCCCTGGCACGTAGCCATCGGTAGAGCGAGTGCCAAGCCATGAGAGCATAGACGGCATCTTCATGTTGAATACAAATGGATCTTGGTGCTCCTCAGCAAGTGGTGTAAGCTTGTCACAGTCGAGCAGACCGATAGCACTGAGCCCTAGGCCCTTGCCGTCAGCAGTCTTACCTTCGGGGGTGCTTTCGCCAGCATCGTAGAGAGCCTCCATAGCGGCGAGCTTCATAGGCTGACGCTGAGCCACGTTGTAGCCAGAGGTATCTCCCGTGAAGACCGTGAGCAAGGCAGCGACGAGTCCGAAGGGAGCGATGATACGACTATTGGCCAGTGCAAACTCCTTGTGCTTGCCACGAAGGATGTAGATGGCACAGATACCCAACGCAAAGACAGAGCCGAGCACCCAAGAGGAGATAGTCGTATGCCAGAACTTATTGACCGCTGTACTAGAGAATGCCACAGCCCAGAAGTCGGCCATCTCGCTACGTACGGTAGCGGGGTTGAAGGCCATACCGACAGGGTCTTGCATCCAGGCGTTAGCGACAAGAATCCAGACGGCCGAGATGGTCGCACCGATGACGGTCAGCCAGGTAGAGGCTAGGTGGAAGCCACGGCTCACCTTGTTCCACCCGAAGAACATGACAGCGATGAAGGTCGCCTCCATAAAGAAGGCGAGGATACCCTCGATAGCTAGTGGAGCACCGAAGATATCCCCCACGAGCCAGCTGTAGTTAGACCAGTTGGTACCGAACTCAAACTCGAGGATGAGTCCCGTGGCGACGCCGATGGCAAAGTTAATGCCAAAGAGCTTCTGCCAAAACATAGACCACCGCTTCCACTCGGGGCGATTGGTGCGATAGTACTTAGTCTCGGCTATCGACATGATCACACCCAGTCCGAGTGTGAGTGGCACAAAGAGCCAGTGATAGCATGCGGTCAGAGCAAATTGCAATCTAGACCAGAGGAGTAAAGCATCTACATTCATTATGCTATATAGTTAAGTTAGTGATTGTCTTGATGAAGTGTATCGATGACAGGTTCCGTAAGCTGATGCTGCACGAACTCAATCTGCGCCTCCCGGTCTCCCTGCTCCGCAATAACCCGCGGGAAGAAGATAGGACGCAAGATGGCAAACATGATAAAGAGCTTGATGGCTACAATAATCCACAGCAGACGGCTCGTGCGGCTTTGACTCCGCAGCCCGTCACGATAAAGGTCGTAAAACCAACGAAGCACCCCGCGGGACTTCTGCGCTGTACCTGTAGATTCTGTATCCATACTCATTGATACTATCTGATATCTGCAACAAATGTAGTGTTTCTAGATTAAAGAAGAAGTCTTTTGGCGGAATATGTCATAAGAAAGAACGATTTTGTCAAGTCAACCACGCCTTCCCCTACCTATTGCGAGGATAGACTCGGGGATGATCTGGTGTAGCCAGTCGATCACCTCGCCATCGGTCGCCTCCTCGGCAAGCGCTACGATGATGGTGTCGTATCCCGCCACGCTACCGAGCGTGAGCGACGACAAGGAGCTGTCGAGGATGGTCGCTATAGACTGCGCAAAGCCGGGCTCCGTGCGGATCACCAGCATCTGCCCCGAGAGGGCATACGAGCGGAAGCCGACCGTCGGAGAGATCAGTCCCGTGGGCTGCGTCGTGACTGCGTCAGCCTGCGGCATCAGGGGGAGCTGATAGCACGACTTGAAGGAGCCGGGGCGCACCCCCTTGGTAGCACCCAGCTCAGAGAGATAGGTCGAGAGCGTCCCCTGCGTGATGGAGATGTTACGTCCTCGCAATAGCTCGAGGAGCATCGCTTGGTCTGTTACTTCGTGGGTCCTCAGCAGGTCGGCGATGACCCCGAGCCGCTGACTCTTTGTTTGCTTACTCATACTACTCCAGTTCTTCTATTTCTTATCAAGATTGCGGCTCTTCGTCAGCCTCAGTGCCATCATTGTAAAACTGTGCGCCTGATGCCACATCCGTAATAACCTGTCTGAAGATTTCTCCTTTGCTCCAGCTCCACTCGAAGGGTCCTACTCGGTAGTCTGTCAGCTGCTCTCCTGATGGGCTAAAGAAGGCACTAGCCTCTCCCTTGAATATGGTAAAGCCAGCACCATTATAGCAAGCCTCACAATTGTCTATCGGGAAGTCTGTAAGACTTTGACCTGTCGCTCGATTAACTACAAATAGCTCTTCGCCTCTTGCGACTAGACTCCAAGGGGTACTGGGACGTCCCAGCGTAAGGAGCTTGTACTGAGGGAACCGCTGCTCAAACTCTTCAACTAGAGCAAAGCACTCTTTGAATGAATCGTGATACTTAGTCTCATAATCTGCTAAATCAGCCTTTCCTCCGAACATGCTGATGTCAAACTCATGAACCTTAGCGTCCTCTTCATCCTTTCCGAATGCTAGCCAAGAAGCGAAGCTTCTGTCCTTGAGCTCTACGAGGCGACTATTCCACGAGTGATACTCATCGCAGACCCATCCCTCAGTAAAGCCAAATAGCCTAGCTGCATCAAAGGAGTCGTTGCGAGCCCATAAGTAGGGATAGCCATACTTGTCAAACTCCATAGGCCAGAAGTAATGGCTGTATCTAGCGTTGATCCAAATATCCCAGAAGCCTTGCTCCATAAGACAAGTAGCATTAAGCAGTGGTATTTCAAAACTATAGTCAGGATACTCATCCTCTGGATCTAAATGCTCAGCCCAATCGTCCGAGTCCGAGTTACGGATAGTAATCTCAGAGACAAACTGCTTCCGACCTCCGAAGTAACTGATGACTCTATCTATAGTTTGGTTAAACACCTCGAGAGCTAGCTTATTGTCATCTATGTTGTAGCACTCGTTCGGTAGTATTAAGCTTAAATCAACACTCATATGCTTCTAGACTTGTAATGTGTATTAAAGAGGCACAGCCTTCATTTGCGAAGATCGGTTTCAGCAGTTCAAACAGCTATCTAGCTCGTCCTGCACCACCTCTAGATGCTTCAACTGATCTAGATTTTCACTCGCATGCGTGATCGCACTGACATACTCCGACAATAATGGGTACTGCATCTCTTTAGATTATCTCTCTATGACACGTTCAATCGTTGCGCAAAGCGAAGGAGAAAGGGGGTACATCCTGCTGAAACGCAATAGCAGTCGTCCCTCCCCGTCCTCGCCTCACAAAGGTAACACTATTCAATAACATAACAGTCTGATAGTTAGAAGAGGAATCTGCCCGAACTAGAGCGCGAAAGAGAGGGGCTGTTGGCCATTGGCTGTTAGCTGTTAGCTATTGGCTGTTAGCTATCGGAACCATCGGAGCTATCGGAGCTATCAGAGTGATCGGATCTCGAATCTCTAACTTCTAATCTCTAACCTCTAATTACCCTCCTTTCTCGAATATCCACGTGGGAAATCTCAAATCTCCACGTGGATATTTTTTATTTTCCACGTGGGCGTCATTCATTTCCTCCGAAGTTTCATTTGATTCCTCCGAGGAATTTTTTCTTCCCCACGTGGAAAATAAAAATTCTCCACGTGGGTATTTCAAAATCTCCACGTGGAGATTCACTTTTCACCGACACAGCTCCGTATCGATATGTAGTCGGGTATAAATTATTGTAACAAGTCGGCGTCTAATTTGCCCAGCTAGGTGTGACGCATCATGAGACTGTTGCAACAGTCTCAGTAGAGGAGGGTGGCGACGAGCGGGAGGTGGTCGCTGGGGCCGGCGAGGTAGCTGTCGCCGCCGTACGTTCGTCGCGGACGGCCCCACGGGGCTGGGCTCTCGTGCATATACCTCTGTGGGGGCAGGGCTATGCGTGCCGTCTCTAGCTCTAGACGCGGGTAGCGGGTCTCGGTGAGCAGCGTGCGGGAGACGAAGAGTCGGTCGATGCGCTCCCAGTAGCCTCGGTAATAGTAGCTTCCTGGAGGCATCGTCTTGAGTTGCTCGTCGGTGAATGGGGGCGTGAGGTCTACCATCGCTAACGAATCGCCTTGAGATAGGTAGACTTGGTAGGAGGCTGCCCAGCTGTCGGTCAAGCCATCTTCTGGGGTGGCGTTGAAGTCGCCCACGACGACGATGCTTTGCTCTGGATTAGCCATCAAGAGGCTATCGGTACGCATGCGGAGCATCTCGATGAGCGCAGCACGAGCAGCCTCGGCGGTAGCACCTCCTCGGCGTGAGGGGAGGTGGCAGACGATGAGCGAGAGCGGTGCTGCGGAGGGGAGGCGACCGGAGACGAAGAGCAGGTTGCGTGTCGGGTAGATGCTGTCGGGCGTGATGCGCAGGGGCCACTCCTCGGTCTGCTCTACGGCAAAGCGGTCTGCGTCATAGAGCAGTGCCACGTGAGAGCCACGGCGGTCGGAGCCTGTGGCGCAGATGGTCTTGTAGTTGCCCCCTCGTAAGAGCGTGTGGTGCGCCAGCTGCTCGAGTGCCTCTACGCTCTCGACCTCTTGTAGTGCTATGAGGGCGGGTATATCCCAGGCGGTCGCATGAGAGATCACCTCGGCTAGCTGATGACACTTGCGCTTCATACGCTCTGCCGTCCACCCTTTGCGGGCCGTGGGGAGGTACTCGCGATCATCCCAGCGGGTGCTGGGGATGGTGTCAAAGAGGTTCTCCACATTGTATGAGACAATGGTAAACCTCTGCTGCGCTATCAAGCAGTAGCCATTGCCTAAGAGCAGAAAGAGTAGTACTAGCCCACGAAAGCGTACGAAGCGACTGTTGCATAAAGGCGAATCGCGGTGTTGCTTTCGGGATTCGGCTTCGGTCACATACGGAGGTATGCTCCCTTCAGACCTCACCCTCAGCGCCTTGCGCTTCATCCTTTCTGCAAAGTCTAGGAAGATGGAGCTGGTCATCTCAAATAAAAAAGGAAGCGACGCTCCCATAGAGTCTACTGTTTCTACGAGAGCGTCGCTTTACGTTGATATAGTGTCGATTACCAGACCACGACACGCTCCTCAGGAGCAATGTACATGGGGTCACCAGGCTGGACGTTGAATGCCTCATAGAAGGCATCAATGTTCTTCAGCGCCTGATTGACACGATAGATGCCCAAGCTGTGTGGGTCAATCTTCGTCAGACGTATCTCTTCCTCGGGAGTGATGTTTTGTCCCCATACACGAGCGTAACCGATGAAGAAGCGCTGTGCTGGTGTGAAGCCGTCGATCTTCTCGACCGTCTTGCCCTCGAGCTGCTTCTGGAGTGCTAGGTAAGAGACAAGGAGACCGCCCTGGTCAGCGATATTCTCGCCGAGCGTTAGGTGGCCGTCAGCGTTGAGGTTGTCATTGATCTTGATCTGGCTGAACTGCTGAGCGAGACGCTCCGTAGAGTTCTTGAAGTTCTTCTTGTCAGCGTCAGTCCACCAGTTGTGCATATTGCCGACAGCGTCAAACTCGCTACCCTGATCGTCAAATCCGTGCGTCATCTCATGACCGATGACCACACCGATAGCACCATAGTTGACAGCGTCATCAGCGTTGATGTTGAAGAACGGAGGCTGTAGGATACCAGCGGGGAAGCAGATCTCATTCGTCGAGGGCATGTAGTAAGCGTTGACATCCTGAGGATTCATGAGCCAGCGAGAGCGATCGACTGGCTGACCTAGCTCAGACATGTTGAAGTCGTGCTCGAACTGGATAGCACTGCGGAGGTTCTCGACAAAGCTCTTGTCCTCTGAGATGTTGAGCTTAGAGTAGTCCTTCCACTTGTCAGGATATCCGATCTTGACGGTGAATTTAGAGAGCTTCTCGATAGCCTTCTGCTTCGTATCGTCAGACATCCACTCGAGCTGAGAGATACGATCCTTGAGCGCAGCCTGTAGGTTGCTAATCATCGTCTCCATGCGCTCCTTAGCCTCTGCGGGGAAGTACTTCTTGACATAGACCTCACCGAGTGCCTCTCCAAGCGTGCCATTGAGGAGGTTGACAGCACGACGCCAGCGTGGGTGCATCTCCTTGACACCTGAGAGTGTAGTGGAGTAGAAGTCGAAGCTAGCCTGTACAAAGTCGTCCGAGAGATAGCTAGCATAGCCGTCGATGGTCTGTGCTAGGACATAATCCTTGAGTGCCTGGAGGTCTGCCGT
The DNA here is from genome assembly GCF_902489635.1 of uncultured Porphyromonas sp. Taxonomy (GTDB): domain Bacteria; phylum Bacteroidota; class Bacteroidia; order Bacteroidales; family Porphyromonadaceae; genus Porphyromonas. The sequence goes on from NZ_CABUAN010000002.1 coordinate 90,875, forward strand.
GGGGAACCACTTGCTAAACTTCTTGAAGAAGTCTAGCTGACCAGCATTCCAAGACTCTAGAGTCTGAAGCTTGCGCCCATCGATGTAGCGTGCCCAGTCGAAGCCAGGGTTGTCAGCGACAAACTTCTTGACCTCAACCTTGTTGAAGTTGCGAGCCACATCACGCAGCTCCGTCTGCGAGTAGCACATGTCAGCGAGTATGTTGCTGATAGCGATATTGTTTTTCGCAATGCGCTGCGCATCCTCGGCAGAGTAGCCAGCGAGCTGAGCGATGCGCTCGATGTACTGGTTGTATGCCTTGATGATCTCCGCATTCTTTGGGTCTGTGTAGTACTCCTTGTTGCCCAGAGCTAGACCTGTCTGATTGAGGTTGAAGATGTTCATATCGCTATTCTCAGCATCGGCCATGACGTAGGTGCCGAAGAAGGTAGCATCCCCCTTGTTGTCCTGCTGAGCTGCGAAGTCTACGAGCGCCTCCTTAGAGTCGATCGCCTCGATAGCTTTTAGTTCGTCTAGGATCGGCTGAGCGCCTAGCTCGTTGCGCTTGACACTATCGATAGCCTGCTTGTATAGTACAGAGACGCGATACTCATTGGTACCAGCCTTGTAGCTACCCTGAGCTAGCTCATCGACGATGCCGTGGATCTGCTCGAGTGAGCGGTCACGTAGCACGTCAAAGGTACCGAAGCGACTGTAAGCCGGCTTCAGTGGGTTAGCCTTGATCCAGCCACCATTGACATAGTGGTAGAAGTCATCCTGTGGACGCACGAGGGTGTCCATATCAGCTAGATTGATAGCTGGAACGATCTCCTCGTTGGTCTGAGTCTCCTGCTTCTTGTTACAAGCAGAGAACGTAATAGAAGCTGCGCACAGAGCAGCGACCAGTAGTTTGCGATTGTTCATATTCAATTGTTCGATTTCTAAATGATTCATAAGTAGAGGGAGAGTTTGTCCTAGAGTAGAGGTGAGGGATACTCTCCTGCGTCGGTCAGCTTCGCCAGATGCTCTATGACCATATCACGGTCAGAGGCGTAGGTCGCGCCAAACCAGCGGGCATCGGTGCTCAAGACCTGTACCTGCGCCAGTCCCTGACGGATCAGCGTGTCGACGACTGTCGGGATAAAGAACTCCGACGTAGGCTCATTACCATGCTCCTTGAGGAAGTCCGCAAAGAGCCTCTCCGAGTGCTCCAAGTAGTCTGGCGTAAAGCCCCAAAGATTCATCGATACGAGTGTACCACGAGCTATGGAGAGCTTCTTGCCGTCGTGCATGCTGACTATCTCGTGATTCTCATTCTCGTGAATGTTCTTATGCTCGGTGATGTGCATCAGGTAGCCCTCGGGCGAAGCCTTACATACGCCCCGGCTCACACTACCCTCAGCTGTGAGCGTACTCTCGATGTCGTAGGCGACCATACAGTAAGCACCACGACTATCAGCGGGCAACTGAGAGAGATAGTCACTCATCGTCTGAAAAGCCTCACGACCGTAGAAGTCGTCAGCATTGATCACCGCAAAAGGACCATCGATCTCAGGTGCCGCCATCATCAAGGCGTGATTCGTACCCCACGGCTTAGTACGCTCAGCAGGAGCGGTAAAGCCCTCGGGCAGAGAGTCTATCTCCTGATAGACGACAGCCGTGTCGACAGCCTTCTGATACTTCTGTAGCACCTGCTCTTTGAATTGCTCGGCAAAGGCGTGACGTATGACAAAGACTACCTTGCCAAAGCCTGCGCGGATTGCATCAAAGACAGAGTAGTCCATGATACTCTCACCCGCCGGTCCCAACTTGTCTAGCTGCTTGAGTCCGCCATAGCGACTGCCCATGCCAGCAGCCATAATGACTAGTGTAGGTTTCATTCGATCGTTACTTGTTAAGTGTGTGTAGGGGGTGCCACTCTATGAGACGAGCGTACCCCCTCTTCTGTTATTGAGGATAGTGCGTATTTGAGTCATCTAGATGCTCTAGCACCTCCTCTAGATAGCGTCGTGACTCCTCACGTGCCAGCTCTAGGTTGTGCAGCTTGTAGTTGCCACAGTCACGAGGTGCCACGCCAGGCACGGCACCCTCGTAGTGCGCTACAAAGTCAAAGGCACGACGGAGCAGGTCTGCTATATCTAGCGGGTTAAGGTCTCCGACTATAATCAGGTAGTTGCCCGTCAAGCAACCCATCGGTCCCCAGTAGATGATACGACTCCCCCACTCGGGATCATTGCGCAGATAGGTCGCTACGAGATGCTCTATCGTATGCAGAGCACTCAGGTCGAGGACAGGCTCACGATTGGGAGCCTTCATGCGTATGTCGAAGGTGGTCACAACCTGATCACCCACGAGGTCACGACGAGAGACATAGACACCACGCTTGAGACGCTCGTGATCTATGGTAAAGCTTGGGATATCCTTCATCACTTCAGATTTCGTAAGCTACTTTTTCTCGCTATACGCGAGGACTCCAGGCTCTATCTCTAGCGGATTGTCGTAGAAGGTGGGATAGTTAAAGAGGCGAGCCGTACGCTCTCCCCACAGCGTGATCTTGTCACCCGTGATATGGAGCATACTTCCCTCTCGCAGACCTAGGACGTCGCAGTTGGGATTGTACTTGACAAACTCACGAATACGCTGCTCGCGTGTCTCGCCACCATGTCCCTCAGGATGTGCATCGAGGTAATGCGGATTGATCTGGAAGGAGATCAGCCCCAGCGCCTGCGTCGTGTCGGGATTGCAGATAGGCATATCGTTTGTCGTCATGATCGTCGGGCAGGCGAGGTTAGAGCCAGCGCTCCAGCCCACGTAGGGGATGCCGTCCTCGAGGACACGCTCACGGATGAGCTTCATAGCACCCATATCTTGTAGTTGCTTGAGAAGTGCCCATGTATTGCCGCCACCCACCATGATAGCCTGTGCAGAGGCGATAGCCTGTAGCGGCTTATCGTAGGTATGCAGACCCGTGACATTGACGCCAACGCCACCAAGTGCATTATTAACCTTAGCTACATACTCATCCCAGCTATAGGTGATAGCGGCATAAGGGACAAAGAGTACATCCTGAGCCACGGGACCTAGGAAGCGACCGATCTCCTCGGCAGCGTAGCCCAGATAGGGCTGCCCCTGAGATGCGGAGTTGGATATCAGTAAGAGTTTCTTCATGTCTATACCAGATTGGTTGAGATAATCTAGTCGCAAAGGTACAAAATAGAAACACACGGCTCCACGTTTTACCCCGTAGCTAGAGATTAGAGGCTAGAAATTAGAGATTAGAGGTTAGAGATTAGAAATTAGAGGTTAGAGATTAGAAGTTAGAGATTAGACACTAGAGCCACTAGTCCCCTCTCCCTCTAACTTCTAATCTCTAAATCTCACTCGGGCAGCGCGTCGATCTGCGCGAGGATTGTCTCGCCGAGGAGCTTCTTGCGACGTATATGGTCGTGCACCTCTGCGACGAAGGCATTGTCCTCATAGTTGCCACGTACCTGCTCGAAGTCGATGCGACGGTTGTGATCGCCGTCGAGGTCTATGCCGAAGCCGACCTGCGTGAGCATCTCAAACTCCTTGTGAGCATCCTTGAGCAGATACTCGTCTAGCTCGATGACAGTCTCTTGCCACTCCTGGATGATCTGTATGGCTCGCTCTACGGTCAGATCCTTGGCGGCGATGTCGTACCAACGCAAGAGCAGATCGTATGCCCAGTGCCACTCGATCTCGTAGTAGCGACTATGTATCGAGCGGATGGCGACGTTGACCTCGTCGAGCGTCTTGAGCTGCCCCTCTTTGATCTGCTTGATCAGATTGCGCACGAGGCGACGTGGAGCGATCATACCCGCTAGGTCGAGCCAGTCCGAGAGCCCCTCATTGCTGGTGGGCGGCAGGCAGGTAACTAGCTCACGCTTGCTCTTGGGTGCTTGGTCCTGAATGCGCTGGATGAGGGAGTTGCCGAGGAACTTGACGATACCCATCTCGTAGTAGCGACACCCCTTGACGAGGGAGCTGTGACGGATGTGCATGTCGTGATAGATATAGGTCGCATTGGAGCTGCCGAGGTGCGTCTCCAGCGCTTTGAGCTTGTGCCACCCCTTGTACATCTTACCGACCGTATAGGGCGAGAGGAGGTTGTAGTTGATGCAGTCGAGTTTTTCGTCCGGGTGACGCTTGTCACGCTTAGGCCACTTCTTAGTATCACGGATGGTACCGACGCTACGCAGGTTGGTGCCTGGCACGAGGTAGGTCTGGTTGTCATTCTCTATAATATAGGAGAAGGGGAAGTCTGACGAGTCAATATGATCCACATGACGCCCCATGATCAGGCTAAAAGCACCGATGCGCGAAGGCCACAAGATGTAGGAGTCGGAGGTGGTCTTGCTACCACGCTCTACGACGCCCTGGTGAATGGGGCCGAGCTTGTACAGGTGGTTGCTCTGGTTAGAGCCACTGCCCGCATTGAGGAAGGAGTAGTAACCAGCGATCAGCAGACTACTCTTGTGCATCGTGACGGTAAAAGGCCCCGCAAAGACGGCACAAGCCTCCCCGTTTTCGCACTGACAATTGGCAAAGAAGAGCGAGTCGTGCGCACTGAAGAGGTGGGTCACCGAGCAACCCTGACCGACGAAACAGCGAGAGACGTTGGAGCCGTCAGCGACCACGCAGCCAGCAGAAAAGACAAAGTCCCGACAGATCACCCCATAGCCAACCTTCGTAGGGCTCAGCGGCGTACTATTGACCGAACCATTCTCTAGCACCGAGGCACCGATGATAGAGCTGTGGGGGCCCACCTTGATATTGGTCATAAGACCGCAATGCCTGATCTGAGAAGACTCACCGATGGTACCACGCTCCGACCGCACGGAGGCTGTATACTCCTCGACGAGCTTAGAGAGTGCCGTTTGTAGATCCTTGTCATGGCGATACATCGCCAGCATATAAGCGGTCTGAGCGGTCAGGATGTCGCAGATAGGGACCTCACGACCACCTGTCTCGTTGAGCACCTCGACGTGGGTGCCATTGCCGAAGGAGGTCTCGCCCGTTACCTTGAGAGCTGCTATGTCGTGGATCACCACATCGTCACCGATGTCGTAATGCGAGATGCAGTCCCGCACGCCGTCGATGATGACTCGGTCGCCGATGGTACAGTTGACCAGCTTAGCATGCGCCAGGCGGTAGGGCTCGTCGTAGCTCGGCTCCTCCTCAGAGGGGCGACCACCACGATTGTCGCCTATCTCGCACTTACCGATGAAGTGCACCTGCTGACAGCGACTAGCATCAAAGTATTTATGAACGCGCACCAAGGACCAGTCTTGCGCTTGGCACCCTTGCTCCGTGAGCTGTTTGATCTCTTTTGTATTAAGCTTTCGCATAGGGTATATGTAGGGGGGATTATTGTTAGCAGTTTGGGGATAAAAGTGAGGCGACACGCTTACAGCCGATGCGTCTCTGTGATCATCTGGCGAAGCTGTCGTATCCAGTCGTCTGGGAGCTCCTCGACATGGCTAGGCATACGATAGCACCAGACATGATGGGGATTGCTCGGGTCGTTGATCTGCTCGCTATGAGGATCGACCATGGCGCAGTGCTCAGAGCTCAGAGCTAGCCAGTCTTGCAGCGGCAATATGCAGAGTCGTGAGGGACTCTCTAAGTGTCGGCGCACGATGATCTCAGCCAGCTCGGGCGTGAGCGTGGTATCGTAGGGGACGCCGTAGTCAGTGAGGAAGTAATCGTAGTAGCGACGAGAGCGAGCCTCGTCTTCCGCCCACCAGAGGCGTAGTGGGGCACAGTCGTGCGTCGAGGTGGTGCCGACACTATCCTCGGAGAAGTAGGGTGCCGCCTCAAACTCGATACCGGCACTCTTTGGCATGCGCTCCACGTATAGCTTGAGGATGCCAAGCTCCTCTAGGACAGGGTAGACACACTGAGGGACCATCCCTAGATCCTCGGCACAAAGATGGATTGAAGTCAAGGACTTCAGGAAGGTTAGACGCTCCAGTCCACGCTCGCGCCACAGCTCTTCATTGCCACCGTAGTAATACTCCTCGCAGACAGCTCGCATACGCTCCTGCAGATCGGGCGACAGCTTTGCAAAGGGCGCAGTACTCGCCACATCGTAGCGCGGCACGTAGCCCGCATCGAGACGTTCGATCCAAAGGACCTGCGTCGTTGCAGGATTTTTGGTCGGCGCTATCCACTCCGGTCGTAGCGTCTCGGCGAGCCCTAGCTTGGCGATCTCACGCTTCAAGTAGCGTCGTGAGGGAAGAAAGTAGCCCAGCATCCCAGAGCGCCCGTCCCGTGGTATGGACCACATACGGAAGAAGCCCAGCACATGATCCACGCGCAGGTAATCGTAGAAACGCTCTAGATAGTCAAAGCGCTCTTGCCATAGCATTCTCCAGTTCCTGCGACAGGTTAGGATACCCCAGTTCTGCCCGTCCGGAGAGAAGTAGTCGGGAGGAGCTCCGCAGGAGAGCCGCTTGTTAAATTTGCGTGGATAAGCAATCGTGTCCGCTGCATGCGGATCTACCCCCACGGGCAGGTCTCCCATGAGTGCTAGCCCGTGCTGACGAATCGTTGCCACGGCACGGCGCATCTGTCGCTGCGCCACCATGTAGCAGTAAGCGTAGAAATTACCCGTACAGACGACCAAACGCTTGTTTTCCTGCTCCAGCTCCTTGACCCGCTTCATCGCATCCCAGAAGTCCCACTCCTCACGATTGAGGTCGGGCAATAGGTCTAGCGCCATTCGCATGCAGACCCAGTAGTGCCAGATGGGGGTGCTTTTAAAAGGGGCATTCCTGAGCGTCAACCCAGCATAGCGATTGATCATATCGGTGAAGTATGGCGAAGCGTCCACCTGCTCCGTAAAGGAGGCCCACAACCAGCGTCGCTTGAGCTGCCACACCGCCGTATAGTCGAAGGCCTTTTGCGCACTCAGCCGCTCAGCCTCCGCACGTAGCTCCTGCTCCAGCTGTTGATCCGCCAGCGGGGGGAGCTGATCCACCGCTATGTAGATCGGATTGAGGACCGTAGAGGCTAGCGGGCGATAAGGATAAGAGTCACGACTATCGCCATAGAGGGTGGTGTCTTCCAGCGGGAGCAACTGTATGATGCTCATCCCCATCCGCTCAGCCACTGGCGCAAAGGCCTCCAGAGCGGCAAAGTCACCACAGCCCGCATCGCCGTGGCGACGCAGACTAAAGAGGGGAACGGCTATCCCAGCCTGACGGGGCATCTGACTCATATTATATTATAGTGTCACCTCTACGGAGACTCTTGCAAAAGTCAATAGTCTCACAATCTTGCAAGCAAGATTGTCTAGACTTTGCAGAAAGGATGAAGCGCAAGGCACTGAGGGTGAGGTCTGAAGGGAGCATACATCCGTATGTGACCGAAGCCGAATCCCGAAAGCAACACAGCGATTTGCCTTTATGCAATAGTCTCCTGCGGTATATTCGGAGAAGCCATGCAGCTCTGATCGGTAGAACTACACGGCTTCTGCAGCATCGCCTCTCTGCGGTACGGGGCGACTGCTTGAGGAATATGTGCTAGTGTCGCTTACTCCTTGACACGCCCTACGTAAGAGCCGTCACGCGTGTCTACCGTGACCACATCGTCCTGATTGATAAAGAGTGGCACGCGGATCTCAGCGCCCGTCTCGACGGTAGCCGGCTTGAGACTATTGGTCGCTGTATCGCCCTTGATACCAGGCTCCGTATGACTGATGCGCAGATCGACGTGTGCCGGTAGTTCGCAGGTCAGCACTGTCTCGCTCTCAGCATGTACCATTGCCTCGACCATATCGCCCTCCTTGAGGAAGCGGACACCCTCGATCAGCTCGCCATTGATAGCGATCTGGTCAAATGTCTCAGGGTGCATAAAGTGGTAGCCCATATCATCATTGTAGAGATACTGATAGGGACGACGCTCGATGCGCACCTCCTCTACCTTGACACCACTATTCCACGTCTTGTCGATGATGCGACCCGTAGCAACATTGCGCAGCTTCGTGCGAACGAATGCAGGACCCTTGCCGGGCTTAACATGGAGAAACTCTACGATGAAGTAGTACTGCCCATCAATGTCTAGGCACATGCCATTGCGAAAGTCAGCTGTTGTAGCCATATACTATTTGTCTATTCTGTGAAGTTACTTATCGGTGCAAAAGTAATAAATCCTCAGCTACTACACAAATAACAAGCCAGGCACTCACCGCACGTGATGTATAGCGATTTGTAGGACCGCACGTGACGTGTCGCGATTTGTAGGGCCGCCCGTAACGTGTAACGATGATGTAGGGACGCACGGCTCGTGCGTCCGTCCCCGAACCAGCCAAGACGACTCTCTCCGATCACTCCGACACCTCCGATCACTCTGATAGCTCCAGCCAATCGCCAACAGCTAACAGCTAACAGCCAACAGCCAGCGACCAACACCTTTACATCTCTTTACAGGGAAATTCGTCCGATCCCATCCTTTCTCGAATCTCCACGTGGAAAATCTCAAATCTCCACGTGGATATTTTTTATTTTCCACGTGGGCGTGATTCATTTCTTCCGAAGTTTCATTTCATTCCTCCGAAGTTTCATTTGATTCCTCCGAAGAATTTTTTATTCTCCACGTGGAGATTTCAAAATCTCCACGTGGAAATCACTTTTCCCCGACACAGCACCGTGTCGATACGTAACCAACCTTAAATTATTGTAGCAGGCCAACCCTAAACGGAGGCTGTTGCAAAAGTCAACAGGCTCAAATAACGAGCGCACCTATGCACAAACGAAGAAGGCGTAGATCTACGGGGAGCTCAGTCTCCACAGATCTACGCCTTGCGACGCATCGTAACCGTCCGCTTACCTGCCCAAACTGCGGATCACAGCCACAATCCGCTGCAGATCCTCCTCCGTCACTAGCGTGCCGCTAGGCAGACAGAGCCCCCTGTCGAAGAGCCCCTCACTCGTACCATCCACATAGCGCGGTGCCTCTGCAAAGACAGGCTGCAGGTGCATCGGCTTCCATAGCGGACGGCTCTCGATAGACTCAGCCTCCAGCTGGAGCCTCAGATCCTCACGGGTGAAGCCCGCTTTATCAGGATCCACTAAGACGCAGGTGAGCCAGTAGTTGCTATCGTACTCCTCCGTGGGGGCGCACTTCACCTCGACGCCAGGACAGTCCGCAAGCAGGGCGCAGTAGCGGGCATGGTTGTGCCGACGCTTAGCCACATGCTCCTCGAGGACGAGCATCTGCCCACGACCTATACCCGCCGATATATTGCTCAAACGATAGTTGTAACCGATGTGCGTGTGCTGATAGTGTGGCGCATTGTCACGAGCCTGCGTAGCGTAAAAGAGAACACGTCGAGCCGCCTCCTCGCTGGGACAGATCAGAGCGCCACCACCCGACGTGGTGATCATCTTATTACCATTGAAAGAGAGTGCTCCGTAGCGACCTAGCGTACCGCACTTGTGCCCCTTGTACTCAGAGCCGAGCGCCTCGGCAGCATCCTCGAGGACAGGTATATCGTACTCCTCAGCGATCGCTAGTATCTCGGTCATCTTGGCGGGCATGCCATACAGATGAACCGGTATGATCGCCTTAGGCTTGCGTCCTGTCTGAGCTATGCGATCCTCGATGGCTTGACGTAGTAGGTCGGGAGACATATTCCACGTGTCCGGCTCGCTATCGACGAATATAGGTTTAGCCCCCTGATAAGTGATCGGGTTGGCCGAGGCTGAGAAGGTAAAGCTCTGACAGATCACCTCATCATCACGCCCCACGCCCAGCATGACCAGCCCTAAGTGCAGTGCAGCTGTGCCAGCACTGAGTGCTACGACATGCTTGCCTGGCGCTCCGAGGTAACGCGTCAAGTCCTCCTCGAAGCCATTCACATTGGGTCCCAGAGGCACCACCCAGTTGGTGTCAAACGCCTCTTGTATAAACTCCTGCTCTCGTCCTCCCATCTCAGCGAGTGAGAGCCAAATCTTCTGTCCCATACCTATTAGCTCTGATTTAATTGCCTACAAATGTAATGAAAATGGGGCTGATCCCAAGCCCCCTCGAGAGGAAATCTCTAGAGATTAGCTTTTGGCTTTTGGCCGTTAGCTTTTAGCCCATCAATCGCCAGTAGCTAACAGCCAATCGTTAACAGCCAATAGCCCCAATCGCCCTATCTACGACTTGAACTTGATAGGACGAGCGGGGCACCCCACAGCAACGCAGTCTGCAGGAATGTCTTTTGTCACTACAGCTCCTGCTCCTATCGTTGTGTTTTTTCCTATGGAGATACGATTGATGATCGAAGAGCTTGTACCCATGTAGACTTCCGCTCCGATATGAGTCTCCCCAGAGATGTTTACTGAAGGCATAAAAGAGCAGAAAGGCTCTATGACAGCGTCATGCCCGACCGTACAGCACAGGTTCAGCAGCGTAAAAGCTCCAATAGTTATATCACAAGTGAGGATCGTCCCAGCACAGCAGAGAACGCCCTCACCAATAGAGACACTCTCCTCGTCTAGGATCGTAGCATCGGGGCTGATCAGCGCAGGAAATGAGAGATGCTGCTTGTTAAGTCCGTCATAGACTTTGCGTCTTGTGTTTGAGTCGCCAATAGCGATTGCTACATCAAGAGCCTCTTGCTGAGCGTTGAGAGCCTCCACCTTGCCCAGTATGGGCAGTCCATGAATAAGTTTCCCGCATTCTGCCCCATCATCGTAGAATCCCTTGACACGCCACCGAGGCTCCTCCTTATTGATAGATTGTATAAGTCCTAAGATCTCTCGCCCCAGTCCTCCAGCTCCGATTATTACAATATCCTTCATAGTCTCTCTATCCTTCAAATGGCTCCATGGTGTCACAGCTAGCAGAGCTGATTCCCTCTCTTCTTAAGACCTTGACGATGGTACGCCATATAATAATACAATCAAGACGAAAAGAGAGATGATCTACGTACCAAACGTCCAGGGCGAACTTTCTCTCCCAGCTTATCGCATTACGACCAGACACTTGTGCCCAGCCCGTAATGCCAGGCCTCACTTCGTGGCGGCGCCGCTGTGATGCACTATATAGTGGTAGATACTGTACCAAGAGCGGTCGTGGTCCGATGAAGCTCATATCCCCCTTAAGGACATTCCATAGCTGAGGTAGCTCATCGAGCGAGGTCTTGCGGATGAAGCGACCAACGGACGTAAGCCGCTCCCCATCGGGGAGCAGATTGCCCTCCGCATCTCGCTCATCGGTCATACTCTTGAACTTGTAGAGCTTAAAGATTCGCTCATCCTTGCCTGGGCGCTCCTGCGTGAAGAACGCTCCTGCACCCTTATTGGCAAAGTGCAGCCACACCGTCACTACCAGTAGCAATGGCGACAGCACAATCAGCATAATGAGAGCTCCTATGAAGTCCAATATGCGCTTGATATACTTCCTATAGATCATATTCGTTATTAGGCAGGCTCGAGCCTCTACAAAGATAACGCTTCCAGTGCAAACTGTTATAGTCTAAAATCTACGCGAAGTGGCTACTTAGCATCCCCTGTCAAGCTTCGATACATCTCTAGCGTTGCCTGCCACACATCTTCCTGCTTATAGCGTGAGGCGATCAGAGGGCGAGCATTCTGCTGGCAGTGCGTGTAGAGAGCTTTGTCCTCCATCATACGCTTCATGGCCTGATATAGTGCTGCAGCATCGTGAGATGGTATGATCAGCCCATTCTCTCCCTCTATGATGATTTCGTTGCAACCATTGATGTCGGAGACAACGCAGGGAAGCTCCATAGCACCAGCTTGCATCACAACATTTGGAAAGCCCTCCCGATAAGAGGGAAAAGCCAGTGCATCCGCCGCAACAAACCAAGGGCGCACATCATCTTGCCACCCTGCACAGTAGATAGCTGGGTGACTCTGTATCGTATGATAGACATCCTCAGGTAGTGGGTCCAGCTTCTGCTCGAAGCCCCCTACGAGTAGCAAGCGAGCATCGGGGTGCTCTTGCTGCAGACGGGTGAACGCCTCCACCAGTTCACAGATTCCCTTGTCCCTCACGATCCGTCCCACAAAGATAAAGGTGAAGCTTCCACCCAGCTGCTTGCGAATCGGGTCTACAAGCTCTTCGGCAAATAGCGCCTTACAGAAGTGCTGCACATTAATTCCGTTGGAACTCCCATCTCCAATTACTCTTAGCTTGTCTGGTGATGCTAGCTTTAGAGAGATAATTGTGTCTCGTAACCTATGTGAGTTCGGGTAGACATAGGTGGCACATCTATAGGTAATTCGCTCAACCAAGTTTAAGACCTTGCGCTTGAATCCTCTATGAACAAGCAACGGTAACCCCGCCACAGTATGTATGCGTATAGGCACACGGCACAACCAGCCAGCCAGCATACCCATCAGTCCAGCCTTAGGAGTATGAGAGTGTATGATGTCAGGGCGCTCTTTGCGAATGAGCCGGATCATATCTCGGAGAGCTAAGAGATCCTCTTTGATACTAATAGGTCTGACTAGGTGAGGCTGTGGAATAAATCGCACTCCTTTTAGTTGTGCTATCCCCTCCTTTGGAAAGGGCCCCCCTGAGGCTGTGATGACCTGGTAACCCTGCTGCTGCATAAACTGAGCTTGTCCATCTATCAACTTAAAAGAGATCGAGCTCGTTACCACTCTCAGGATCTTAATCTTCTCTGTTGTCTTCGCTTGCATGACCAAAAACGAGGTTATATACGTCAGTTTTACTTGAGCCTATCTATTAGAGCATTCATCTTCTGCATAAAGAGCGTGATCGAGCGTTCGTTTAGCTCTCGGTTAAATAACGATCGATTCTCAGCTACAGATTCCTCTTCCAGCGACTCTTTCATCACCTTATATAAAGATGAAACCTGATTGGGCGGACAAGTTAAGATTCCATCTATCGTATCAATACCTCCTGCGCAGAGAGTAGAGACGACACGATCACACTGACTCATCATCTGCAAGAGTACATTGGGGAAGCCCTCTAGTAGCGAAGAGACGACACATAGTGTAGCCTGACGGAAGTAGGGATAAACATTCTCTACATTTCCCCTTAGCTCTACGACATGCTCCAATTGCAGCTCCTGTATGAGTGTTTCTAAGGTCTGACGACTTGCACCCTCTCCTAGGATCACGAGTCGAGTATCTTCAAATTGAGGCTCCTTGTGAAGTAAGGAAAAGGCTTTGATCAGCAGATCATATCCTTTGATAGGGATTAGTCTACCTGCAGCCACGATATAGCGATATGAGGGGGATAAGCATGTCTGCACACTCTTTTGAGCCGCATCGCTGATCTGTGCAAGGTCAATCGGGTTGGGTAGTACTTCAATCGCTTGAATACGCTTGGCTAATTGAGGAGCTCCTTGGATAAACTGCTCCTTCATCGTTTGCGTTTGGCAGATCAATAGATTGATGGCAGGGTACCCCAAGGCGTGATGTATCCTGAAGCGAAGAGGAGGTCTCTTATACCTCAAAAACACGGAGCAACTCTCACGAGCCACCAAAGTTTGGATAGAAAGTACATGAAGTCGCTTCAATAGCCCAGCAACCCCTGTCATATCGGTATGTGAGGTAAAGCAGATATCAAACTTGCGCCCACGAAGACGTATGAGGTTTAGTATAAGTTTGGGCATACCGCGCCACACGCTTTGTGACTGAGTGAAGATGAGCGATACGTTGGGCAGTTCTCCCAAACGATCCCATCCATGGTATATCCGGGCTGTCAAAAAAGCAATGGTTATCTGCGTATCACTATCTGTCGCAAGCTCTTTTGCGATGAGATGCAGTACCGTCTCTGCACCACCTTTCAAAGAGTCTGTCGGTAGAATCAGTAATATCTGTCTCATAGTAAGGGATGTGTCTATTGCTGTTTGTATGTTCGATTTGAGTTTGTAACAGAGCTTAGAGCTTTCATCTTTGACTGACAATATATAGTGCCTCTCAGAGTCTAACATCACAAGCAGCTGCGCCTATTCATTTGCTTACTGCTAGTTCTATATTTGCGATAAAGTTGTCGATTCTCCTGTGCTCTAGTTCTTGATCAAAGAGAGGACGATTCTTTCATACAGATCGTCTGAGTTCGGATATACCCTTAATGCGTACATCTGATGTGCGACTTAGTGTCGTTAGGTATAACAATCCATACAATAGGAATGGAAATATCATAGTCTTTTGGCGCATTGCAATACCTAGGTTAGACAAACCATAAGAAAGTCCTACTAGGAGGAATAGGGCTGATAAGAGTGGGAATCCGAGCTGTCCCCAATCTATCGAAAAGCGTTTTTTGCGTTTGAAGAGCAAGGCTAGCATTGTGAAAACAAACGCAATCCAAATAAGATTCTCAACGGAAGCTTCAAGGGTCAAAACGTTTCTAGCATCAAAGAACAATGGACGAAATAGGTAAGCTCCCATCTTGACAATGATTGGAGAATTACTTAGGTCTACAAATGTTCCTGTATCACTATAAGTTTCGGTAAAGCTGTCTGCATAATTAGCGACATCCGAGAGACTCTCAGACTTTGTAGCCTCAAGAAATCTATTGAATGTGAATGCTATACCAATTATAGAGATAGTAGCGATAAGTACTTTTGTGAATAGGTTGTACCTCCTTTTTGATAACAGAGCGGCGAGAAAAAAAGCCACAGCAACAACCCCTGCCACGTGGACTCTGATTATAGCTAGAGGTACTATCGCTAACAATATGAGCCACAATGGTCTCTTGAAGTGCCAAGCATAAATAATCAGAGATATAAGCAAGAAGCAGATTGAGTCCTTACCGATGGCACAAGTCCAGAAGTGAAGCTGTGGTAGAAGTAGTAGATACGTCCATCGACTTGTCCTAAAAGGTTTGATTAGATCTAGAGCGACTTCTAAAATAAGAGTCCAGCCAATTAAGCCTATAAGAGAGAATATGATGAAACACCCCAAATAGTGGAGTCCGAATAAATGTACTAGGGGGGAGCAAATAAAATAGATACTGCTCGTGGCGAATTGAAGATCAAGGATGTCAATCCAGTCTCCTTGAAATTCAAGAGTGATCAAATAATATCGTGTGCTATCACTACCATTAGGAAACCTTAGACTATAAAAATAGTAGAACAAGGTCATAGCAAAATGAAGTAGCGTAAGTAAGGAAAAGAGTCTTTTACCTCCACGGACCCTTTTGCTGAGCAAAAGAGCTATCCCCCAAAAGAAGACAAGAGACAAAACGTCTGCGACAGAAAAAAAAGATAGTTGGGATTGCATACTGCTGGTGATCTTCTATTTATTGGGCAGGATTATTCAATTGACGACCTAAGACAGACATCCATAAGGTGCTACAAATAAGAGATGCAAATCTCTTTTTCATACTCCGACGAGCCTTTGGTTTGACAGTTTTTTTATGGAGTATCTAATAAACATCCCCGTCCCCATTAAGAGTCTTGATAGCGTTAAGTTTATAGAAGCTCCAATTATTCCCAGGTAGCCAATCAAGGGATATGCTAGGATTAACCCAACGAGAGATGCTATAAGTGTATTTCTCATGACAACCTTATCTTGCCCTCTAGCTATAAAGTAGTTGACACCATATACATCATAGAGAACAACTCCAAAGACACCAACCATTAGTGTTGCCAAGATAGCCATATTCCCTTCTAAGGGCATATTTAGATAGAGAAAAACAAGCTTAGCGAAGACAACGGGGAGTAGACAGTAGAGGAGTCCTATCGCTATCATCCCCCTACTGTAGCGATTGAACTTCTGCTGATTACGTACAATGTTTGGGAATATCGCTCTTGTAAAGAGATCTGTTAGGGTCACGAAGATATCTGCCACCTTCTTGATGGCAGAATAGATGCCAACCATTGATATGGGTGCAACCAGTCCAAGGATAAATCCGCTCGTGTTATTGTACAGGGTTGGCACAAACTGGTTTATAAAGATTGGGAAGTCTACCCTTAGCCTCTTTGAGACATGCTTAAAGCAACATAGTCTGAACTTCAACCCGAGCAGTCGTCGTAACAATCTATGACTAATAAAAGCACTCGCTATATAGGCTACAGAGAGAGAGAGAGGATACACCCAAAGGTCTTCTTGCCCATGAATAAAAGCAAAGACGATAATAAGAAATATGAGACGAACTCCTGTGTTTAGAATAGCAATGTACTTCATTCGCTCTATTCCCTGATACATCCAGTCCGCAAGGAGAGCTCCGCCCCATATCATCGGTGTAAATAGCAAATAGAGAGTCGCATACTTTCTAAACGAAGGAATACTGAATACCAGTCCAATAATGAGTATCGATGAAACAAAGCAGAGAAACAACCTTGTCGAGTTAACCACCGTATAGATATACTGCAGGCGCATCTTAGACCCCTTGTTGGCTGCTACAAACCTTGTTCCTGTAAGATTGAACCCATAGTAAGCAAAGCCTATAAAATAGTTAATCAGCGCAAGAGCAAACATAATCTGCCCATACCCATCATTTCCGATGACCCGAAGTAGATAGGGTAGCGTGAGTAGTGGAATAAGAAAGTCTATCCCCTTCAACAAAAAAAGGGAGAGAAAGTTGCCAGCAACAACCTTGGTCTCTTTATTAAGAGGGCTCTTAACTCTTGTCAGTAACTCCATTGACTAGGTTTTTCTAAATCAAGGTGTAGCTCTCCTTACTCTTCTAGTATGATACTCAATACTTGTTGCATGATTCTTTCGGTCATGCGGTTTTGATCTAGATTGGCATTAAGCTCTACCAGATCAATTGACTTAACTAAATCCGACTGTACAACCTGTCGAACGAGGGTATACGCAAGAGCTGGCGTGATGCCATTCTTTTCTGGGACTCCCGTACCAGGAGCATATCTAGGATCAACTACATCCACATCAAAGCTGAGATGGATATGGTCGATACCTTTGCTCTTGATGTCAGAGAGGATATCAACGATAACCTCTGTGGGATCTGATGCGTTGAGTTGCTCAGAGCTACGGACGTACATATTGAGCTTAGCGGCCATCTCTATCTCTCCTGGATCTAAAGCTCTAGCTCCCAAGAAGTAGATGTTTTGAGGCTTTAAGAGCGGGCTTACTCCCCAAAAATTAGCGATATCAGCCTCTCCATACCCCATAAGATAGGAGAGATGCATGCCATGCATGTTTCCCGTTGAGGAGCTAGCCTCCGTATTGAAGTCTCCATGTGCATCGATGTATATAACGGCATAGTTGTCAGCTCCTTTAGCTAGACCAACACCTGCGATACTACCGAAGGCCATCACATGGTCACCTCCCACACATAGGGGAATATGTTGCTGCTCTATCGAATGCAGGACCCGCTCAGCCAAGGGACGGGATGCTGTTAAGATAGGATTGAGGAACTTGATCTTAGGATGTGAAGCATACTTCTCCTCCATGACGGCAGCCCTTGGCGTGCAGGGTAGGTCGCCCAAGTCATTCACTTGATGCTTAGCGGAGGTATAGCAACCATCCCGCCTAAGAATAGACGGGGTTAACTCGTTGCCATCTTTATCGCAACCTAAGTTGATGGGGTAACCTATGACATCAAATGTTTTCATGCTGTACCCTCTTTACTATACGAGACAGCTTTGATAACTTCTTCCATCATCCAGTATACGCCATTAAACGGCTCACGATGATGCTCTCCATCACGAGTCCAGTATCCATGCTCAAACTCATCCTCATCCAGTCCGTAGCAATAGGATACTTCTATCAGATATAACTCTCCAGACTCCTTCTCTCTGACAATGTCGAGAGCTACGGACTGTACTTCTAGCTTATCATAGCACTCAAAGGCAAACTCAACAACGTCTTGCGGAATTAGGGATGCGTCATATCTATCATCATGCCCTCCAGAAGCTCTGAAGTCACCTTCTCTACACATACGCACCATAGCTATTGCCTTATTGTTTGCAATCTCCAATCTATAGTCAAACCCTTCATTAGGGATAAACTCTTGAAAGTAAGCATAGCCCTTATGCCGTGGCAGTAAGTGTCCTCCCTTAAGCTTCGGGAAGAGATAGAGAGCAATGTACTTAGCGACATCATAAAGGCGACCTTTGCCCTTGAGGAAGTTCTGCCACTGAGTCTTTGCAGAAAAGAGAAGATTAGAGGGGGGATAGCCCCGCCCGAAAGCCTTGCGAACAAATCTCCTCGCCTGCTTAGCGGAGCGTGCTAGCCTTACATTGGCTGAGCCAGCTCCCCCTCTTAGCTTAAACACCTTAGGGAAGTCTGTCGTCTCAATCCACTCATAGGCACTCTTCTTATCATAGAATACCCATGACTTGGCAGCTTGCACCCCTAAAGCCTCAAAGAGGTACTTCTCCCCCACCTTGTCATCAAAGTGCCAACCTGTTCTAAAGTTGGGGAAGACGACCTTGCCGGCCTGCTCGAGGGAGAATAGTAGCTGCTTGGCGAAGAGGGTATCACTAAAGTTTGCATGATGGTGATGCCACATAAATGCATCGCAATCACTAACCTGCTCTACAATGTCTGTGTCATAAGGATTCACAACTTTGTAGGGAATACTATGCTCTTCGCAGTATTTAATCCAGTAGTCTGAAAAACTGCCTTTGCGGTCAGCTATAGCGATCTTCATAATATAGAGTGGCTCAGAAGGCGTGTTACAGTCGCTGGTCGTAAGTGTGGGGCGGGAGGAATGACTTGACGTCGTAGACGACAGCGTTGTCGGCCTTGAGCTTGTCGAGGTCGAGACCCTCGAACTCTCTGTGGGAGACGGCTAGGATGACAGCATCGTAGCGAGCCGTGGGGAGTTCGTTGTGTATCTCCACACCATACTCACGCTGTGCGATCTCAGGATTGGCCCAGGGGTCGTGGATGGTGACGTTGACATTGTACTCGCGGAGCGTCTTGACGATGTCGATCACCTTCGTGTTGCGCACATCGGGGCAGTTCTCCTTGAAGGTAAAGCCTAGCACCAGCACGTTAGAGTTCAGCACCTGTATACCCCGCTTGAGCATCAGCTTGACCACCTGCTCAGCGACATAAGCTCCCATACCGTCGTTCATACGCCGACCAGCGAGGATGATCTCAGGATTGTAGCCATACCGCTGCGCACACTGAGCTAAGTAGTAAGGATCGACACCGATGCAGTGTCCCCCGACAAGTCCTGGGCGGAAAGGCAGGAAGTTCCACTTAGTGCCGGCAGCTTCTAGCACCTCTAGCGTGTCGATGCCCATACGATCGAAGATCTTCGCCAACTCATTGACAAAAGCTATGTTGATATCTCTCTGTGAGTTCTCAATCACCTTAGCTGCCTCAGCCACCTTGATGCTAGATGCTAGGTGGGTACCAGCAGTGATGACGGAGCTGTAGACAGCGTTGACATACTCCCCCACCTCGGGTGTGGAGCCAGAGGTGACCTTCTTGATATGCTCTACGGTATGCTGCTTGTCGCCTGGGTTGATACGCTCAGGGCTATAACCTGCGTAGAAGTCCACGTTGAGCTTAAGTCCCGACACTTGCTCGACGACTGGGATACATTCGTCCTCCGTGACGCCTGGATAGACGGTACTCTCGTAGACCACGACGTCGCCCTTGGAGATCACCTTGCCGATGGTTGTGCTGGCTCCAATAAGGGGAGTCAAGTCCGGGTTGTGGTTCTCATCTACGGGGGTCGGCACGGCTACAACGTAGAAGTTGCAAGAGCGTATCTCCTCAATGTCTGAGGTACAGCGAAATCCGTTGTCCAAGGCAGACTGGAGAAGTTCGTCAGAGACCTCTAGGGTGGCATCGTGTCCCGCCATCAGAGCCTCGACGCGCTTGGCGTTGAGGTCAAAGCCGATGGTTGTATATTTAGTGGAAAAGAGTCGGGCTAGAGGTAGTCCTACGTAGCCTAGTCCGATAACGGCTATTTTGGCTTCTTTTAGAGCATTCATCTTTTATCGATTGTTTTGGATTTACGTTTGGTGGGGTGTTAGCTAAAAGCTAACGGCTAATGGCTAACAGCCAACAGCCAACAGCCAGCCTACAGGTTCTCCCAGTACCAGTCACAGCAAGCGGCTAAGCCTTGACGCATAGAGTACTTAGGGTCGTAACCTAGTAGTCTCTTAGCCTTGTCAATGCAGGCTAGTGAGTGCGGTATGTCACCGACACGATTGGGACCATGCTTAGGCTCGATGGCCGCAATGGCGGGGTCATGCTTGGAGAGGTTCTCCTTGAGGTAGTCGACCAACTGATTGAGTGTGGTGCGCTCTCCGAAAGCGGTGTTGTACACTTGGTTGACCGCCTCGGGAGAGGTGGTCGTCAGTGCACGCTCGTTCATCTGTATGACATTATCTATATAGGTGAAGTCGCGACTGTAGGAGCCATCGCCATTGATGACGGGTGCCTCGTGAGCCATCAGCTGCTTGACAAAGAGCGGGATGACCGCAGCGTAAGCTCCGTGAGGATCTTGCCTACGCCCGAACACGTTGAAGTAGCGTAGCCCGATCGTCTCAACGCCATAAGTACGCGCGAAGACATCAGCATATAACTCATCAACGTACTTCGTGATGGCATAAGGCGACAAGGGGCGACCGATCACCTCCTCCACCTTGGGGAGCTTCTCGCTATCGCCATAGGTCGACGAACTGGCCGCATAGACTAGTCGCTTGATGCCCGCATCGCGTGCAGCCACGAGCATATTGAGGAAGCCCGATATGTTGACCTCATTGGTCGTGATCGGGTCTTTGATAGATCGAGGAACAGATCCTAGGGCTGCTTCGTGCAGCACATACTCCATACCGTCGACCGCCTTGCGACAGTCGTCTAGCTTGCGTATATCGCCAACGATGAGCTCGAAGCGGTCGGGATAGGCAGCTAGAAGCGGTAGGATGTTGGCGGGCTTGCCCGTCGCAAAGTTGTCAAGACAGCGGACGGTGTGTCCTTCACGGAGGAAGTGCTCGCAGAGGTTGGAGCCTATGAAGCCTGCTCCGCCAGTGATTAGTAGTTTCATGTTTGTGTAAAGATGGGGGCTGAAAAAGGATTCTTTGACATCCAAGTGCAAATGTACATATTTCGGAGCAATCGGAAGAGGCAAAGCAGAATAAGATGCGTCTAATACGCAAGCTTCGCGAGTAACCTGTTGAGATGTTAGTCGTATCGTTTTGACACAACGGACGCCTCCGACTAGACACTCTCCGTGCGTCCCTACTTTAAGTTTGCAGAGTGAAAAGAAATCGACCCGAGATTAGGTCA
>NZ_CABUAN010000003.1 GCF_902489635.1 uncultured Porphyromonas sp.
GCTTCCGAAACGAGAAAAAACTTCGCTTTTTACTTGCATATGAACTTAGAAAGCAAAGGGTTACACGACCAACAGCCAATTCGCAAGAAAACACAATAACTATATGACACGTCTGACTAAATACACCATTCATCTCATCAGCGGCTTGCTACTCGCTCTGCTCACCGCAGGGTGCGTCGCCGACCGCAACGTGAGCGACTGCATCACCGAGGGTGAGGAGGTCGAGCTCGAGTTCGCACTACAGGTGCCAGCTCTCGAGACATCCCTGCGCCAGCTTAGCGAAGACCAGGAGAAGCAGGTTGATAATATCACGGTCCTCGTCTTCAACACACAAGACGGTAGTGGTCAAACTCTCCCCGAGTCGGCCGAGACTTTCGCCTACAAGGCTACAGTCAAGAGCACCTCCCCACAGGGCGATGGTACCACGCTACTACGCTGCGCACTCACGGCTACTGCAAAGAAGATGCGCGTCGTCTGTATTGCCAATCATAAGTTCGAAACTTCAGACCTCGTCGAGGGGGCGACTAAGCAAGCCATCCTTGAGGATACACGCATGGTCAATCAGTTCACGACAGCTGGCTGGAAGACCGACGGCACGGAGCTCATCCCTATGTGGGGTGAGAGCGATGCGCAACCCGTCAGCCGCGCCACTAAGTTCAACGATTGCACTGCCACCAACGCTAATGGCGTCATCCACCTCGTCCGTGCCCTAGCACGTATCGACGTAGGTATCAACTTTGACGAGACCAAGCCCGCCGACGAAACCGCTAATGGTGGGGCTAAGTTCAAGATTAAGTCCGTAAATGTCTACCGCTACGCACAGTCCATGTACGTGACCGGTACGCAGGCACTCACCTTCCGTATGGACGGCAACAACACACGTGACCCATTGCCTCACACGCCAGCTACGATGACCGCTGCAGATGACACTAAGCCTCTCGAGTTTACGGCAGGCGCTGGTGTCGATAGCTACGTACGCAACATTTATGTCCCTGAGATCGCTAACAAGACCAAGGACAATGACCATCGCACCTGCCTCGTCATCGGCGGATACTATGACGGTAGCCCCAAGGTGACCTACTACCGTGTTGACTTCATCACACGTGAGACCAAGTCTCCACGAGACGTTATCACCAAGCAGCTAGACGTACTGCGTAACCACCGCTACCGCTTCAACATCACCGATGTAAAAGGCCCTGGTACGGACACCCCCGGGGAGGCGCTGAAGACCGAGCCGGTCAACCTCGCTTACGACGTCGTCGTATGGGACGAGGCTAAGATCGACAAAATCATGTACGACGGACAGTACTACCTCTCCGTCTCCAAGGATAAGTTCCACTTCGGCAAGGATGCCACCAGTGAGAACTACAAGATCCGCACCAACTGGCCTGACGGTTACAAGATCGTCGACGAGACTGGCAAGGTATGGGCTACGAGCCAAGGCGAAGCTGAGACCAACAATCAGTGGGTCTACTTCACCTCCGATGGTAAAGCCTTTGAGAGAGACGTGGACATGACGAGCATCCTCAACGTCCTCGGCAACGACACTGGCAAGGCCCGTGAGATACCCTATAAGAAGCTCTTCGTCCAAGCCGGTCGTATCAAGTGGCCTCTCAAGGTCACCCAGTCCGACAAGATCGAGCTAGACATCAAGATCTACGAGCAGGACAAGACGACGGGTAAGCTCTCTGCCGAACCCATTAGCTTCCTAGAGCTTAAGGAGGGGGCTGACAATGCTAAGCTAGTAGCTGTACGATACACTCCGGGTGCTAATCTAGAGCGCCAGCCTCTGACCACTCCTGAGAAGTACACTTGGACTAGACTAGACAATGGCAAAGAGCCAGGCAAGGCTCTTTATCGGGTTGAGATGATGTCTGGAACAACTACTTCAGAAGACCTCAACATCATTGAGTCTTCTCGCTTTAGAATTACTAAGAGTGGTGCTGAAGCCTATGCCGACCTTGCCGTCTCCTATATGAACTACAACGCTATACCATATAGAGACAAATCCTTTACGGTCAACATGCTGAACAGCACGGAGAACTATGTCCTCATCAACGTTCCAGCGCAATTCTTCATCAAGGCCAATGCTCCTTACAAGCTGACTATCGAGTCTATCGAACCAGATGAAAACTCCGCAATGACTGACAAAACGAAAGTCGTACATGACTGGGTGCCCGAAATGACCCTTCGCGAGTCTGGTGGTATGATCACTGGTGAGAAGATTCCTTTCCAGCCTTTTGACTGGATACATGGTGAGACCTATAAGGGTAAGAGCACCACTACGGGAGGCCTCTCGGCAGCTGTCGTAACCTTTACGATTGCTCCAACAGACCCCGAAAAGCACTTTAAGCCCAAGACCTTCAAAATCAACCTAACTGCAGGTATCGTCCAGCCTGAGGCAAACTGCTACATCATGAAGGCTGATCAGCAGGTACCTATCTTGATTCCTCTCTCTCGCATCAACACTGCCGCTGAATGGTATAAGCAGTACGAAGAGGAGTGTAATGAAATTGCTGAGTCAAGGATTGGTCTTACTGGAACCATGACCATCAGCAAAGCCGACTATGAAGCATATGCACAAGATGGCTATGCGGCACTACCCCGACTAGAAGATGGAGATCATAATGTAGAGGCTGCTGTAATATGGAGCACCATCGGTGCTACCAACAGCGTCAATCCTACTTACAAAACAGGAATATCAGTCCTCAAGACAGTAGTTGTAGGTGGCAAGAATTACCTCTTGGTCGCTTTGGATGCCAAAAACAAGGGTGACGAAGGAAATGCTGTCGTAGGAGTACGCCGACCAAACACTCCAAATGAGTTCTTATGGAGCTGGCATATTTGGGTGGTCACGGAGTATCCTTGGGAACAGCTCTCCTCATACTCTCGTGGTATCTTTATGAATAGGAACTTAGGTGCGCTATATGCAGGTCATGGTCTATTCCCAGGAGAAACAAACTTGAACTACGTTGGCCTCTTCTATCAGTTCGGCCGTAAGGATCCATTCTATATGGATGATATTAGCGGAAATGACATTACCTCAAAGATACCTAAGGAAAGAATTTATCTAGGCTCTCAGACCTTTAAGTCAGGGATTATGAAGGGGCAAAAACCAAGAGTTTATGGAAATGCTGTAGCCGACTACAATAAGCTGTACACAATGAAGCAGCTGATACGCTATCCGTATAAGATTGCAGGGCATGACCGCAATGAGGAGTATATACTTGAGACTGCTGGCCCAAACAAAGGTCGTAAGGTCGGGACTCTCTTGTGGCAAGGTGAAGCAATATATACCCGTCACGATAGGCTCTCTCGAGACCAGATAGCCCTACGTACGAAGAAGACGCCATTTGATCCTAGCCCTTACGGCTGGAAGGTGCCTTCTGTAGGAATGCTGGAGATGGGACGCTTCTCTGAGCTAAACAGCATGTACTTTATCAACAATGGATTTTTTAAAGCGACTGGACTGTCTGCAGAGTATGTTAATAATGGGTTAGTACACCTACACACAGCGACGACAGATATCGGAAGTCAGGGAAATGATGCAGTTTTCAATAACGGAGCATTCTTGATGAAGTATGTAAATAACAGATGGGAGCAAGAGTTCAACACCTCAGCCTTCTATCCAAACGCTCCAGCATCTGCACTGCCCGTTCGTCCAGTTCAGAATGAGCGTGAGACTGACTACAAGAAGTACACCGTGGAGGGCTTCTATCGCTCAGCCCGCTAACCGTACCGACCGTCACGGCTGAGCCGCCCAAGAGCGTGGCTTTGCCGTGACCAACAAACGACCCGAGGGGGTGCCGCCTGCATGTTTGCAGGCAGCGCCCCCTCGCTCGTTACAATAATTTAGAGCCGACTACAGATCGATACGGGATTGTGTCGGGGAAAAGTGATCCCCACGTGGGGATTTTTTATTTCCCAGGTGGGGAAGAAAAAACTCTTCGGAGGAATGAAATGAAACTTCGGAAGAATGAAATGAAACTTCGGAAGAAATGATTCGCCCCCACGTGGAAAATAAAAAACATCCACGTGGGGAATTGAGATTTCCCACGTGGAAATCAGTTTTCCCCGACACAGCACCGTATCGATATGTAGCCGACTCTAAATTATTGCAACTAGCCAGTGAACTGTCTCCTTGTCAGCGAAACGAAACAAACGAGTAACCGTATGATAACATCGCCGCGCTACCTTTGCAGCGTAAGATTTGAAACAGGACACATTTCGTATGCTACACAAGGCGCTTTTCTACACACTCGCCCTTTTGACACTCTTCATCGCTGGCACTGCACTGATGGCTCAGCCACACGGACAGCCCATCCCTCACAGCGGGGCAGACCTACGACTAGGCACCCTCACGGGGCGCATCGTCGACGAGCACGGCGAGGGGCTCATCGGAGCCACTGTGCGCATCATAGAGACGGGTGGCGGACAGGTCACTGACCTCGATGGCAACTACTCCCTACAGCTTGCCCCTGGCACCTATACCGTAGAGATCGCTTACGTGGGCTATGCTACCAAGCAGATCAAGGAGGTACACATTACCGCTGGCAAAGAGACCAGTCTCTCAGTAGATCTCGCCATAGCAGACAATGTCCTCGGCACCGTCGTCGTGACCGGCTCCTACAAAACGAGCAATACGGCGGGTGCGATGAAGATACAGCAGAGCATGCCTCAACTCTCCACGGTCGTATCGAGCGAGATGATCGGTAAGACGGCCGACAAGAACCTCGGCGAGGCACTCAAGCGTGTCACGGGCGTCACCACGATGAGCAATAAGTATGTTGCGGTGCGGGGTATGGGCGAGCGCTGGAACGAAGCTTCGCTCGATGGCATCCCACTACCCAGTACGGAGAGCAACGCTAAGGCCTTCGGCTTTGACCTGATCCCCACCTCGCTCATAGACAATGTGACGGTCCTCAAGACCGCTACGCCTGATGTCAGTGGCAACTTCTCGGGCGGACTTATCCAGATCACCACGAGAGACATACCGACGAAGGACTTTATCTCCATCAGCGCCGGCACCAGCTACAACTCGCTCAGCACCTTCCAGACGCAGAAGTACCGCATCAGAGGTGGCTGGGACTGGCTAGGCTATGACGACGGTCGGCGCACGCTTCCAGAGGGACTGCACGAAATACCTTTCGACCCGTACAACCCCGTCCCTGAGCTCTTCGAGCAGAGCAAGCGACTGACCACAGACAACTTTACCATCCACGAGGGCAAGACCCCGCTCTCGCAAAACTACCAAGTCTCTCTCGGTAAGAGCTGGGATCTCAACAAGAGCGGCAACCATCGGCTCGGTCTGATCGCCTCACTCACCTATCGCAACACACAGCAGCAGACCATCATCGACCACATAGAGCGTGGCGAGTGGATGAATGCCAAGCAATATAATAAGGTACAGGAGAGCTTTGTCGATACCGGCATCCGCAATAGTGGTGCCAACTACAAGTACAACACGACCCTTGCCGGCGTCCTCAACATCGGTTGGCAGCGGGGCACTAATCGCCTCAGCCTGCGCAACACCTACACCCATAAGTATGACAACGACCTCTCAGAGCTAACCGGTCTGAGTGACGAAGACCCCAACCCCGAGAGCAATCCTTACCGACAGCAGGTCAACTACCCAACCTTCCAAGACCTCTTACAAAACAAGCTCAGCGGTAAGCATCAGCTAGGCGAGTCACTCCGTCTCGACTGGGCACTAGCACACACCTACGTACAGCGCAATCAGAAGGACGCCGCCTTCACACAGCAGGTGAGCCGGCTAGACGAGGCTGGAGCGCGTCACTTCTACAATCAGGTAGGCGTGCAGTCGGGGACACTCTTCCCGCTGACCCGTGCTTGGTACCTCAACCACGAGCGAGACTTCAACGGACAGGTCAATGTGGAGCTACCTTTCGACCTCTTTGGCAATGACTGGTCGCACAAGTTCAAGGCGGGGTACGATGGTGCCTTCAAGGAGAACCGCTTTGAGTTTTGGGAGCTCTCGATGCACCTCTTCAACACACGTGGCTTTGACTTCACCACCAGCACGATTGCTGACCTCATCAAGGAGGAGAACATGCGCGACGGGGGCTTCGCCTGGGACCTCAAGCGACTCCAGGGTGACGGGCGTATGTACCACGGGCGGGTTATCCAGAATGCGCTCTACGCCATGCTCGATGACCGATACAGCGAGCTACTGCGCCTCGTCTGGGGGCTGCGTGTCGAGCACTACCTCTACCAAGAACTGAGCAACCCCTCCATGTCGATGGGTGAGCTAAACATTGTCGAGCAGGATCGCAAAGAGAAGCCTGTGGCTATTATGCCTTCGATCAATCTCACGATCACACCCATCAAAGACCTCAACGTACGACTAAGTTACAGCCGCAACACGGTACGCCCGCAGTTTATGGAGCGCACAGCTTACCGCTTCTACGATCCCTTCCTCGGTGGGGAGATCTTCAACCAGAGCGTCATATCGACGACCGTAGACGGTGCTGACCTCCGTGTCGAGTGGTACCCCGGCGCTGGCGAGGTGATCTCCATCGGTGGCTTCTACCGTTACCTAGACAAACCTATCGAGCGCATCGCTCAGAAGACCGCTTCCTTTGCCCGCTTCTACATGCTGATGAATAGCGACAAAGCGCACAGCTACGGTGTCGAGCTAGAGCTACGTAAGAACTTCGGCTTCATACCTCTAGGTTCTTGGCTCGAGCATCTTTACCTCAATGCCAATGCGACCTTCACCCAGAGCATCGTCACCGGTATGGTCTCACGTGCCGACGAGAGCGGCATACTGCGCTGGGTACCTGTCACGCAGCGCCGACCGATGTACAGTCAGGTGCCCTATATGTACAATGTGGGACTCTCCTACGAGAGTGACACCTTTGGGGCCAATCTTACCATGAATCGCTCTGGACGCAAGCTCGTTCTCAACACGAACCAAGCCTACGAGCAGGAGTACGAGGCACCCTTCAGTCAGCTCGATGCACAGCTCTCCTACACCTTCCCCAAGTATGGCGTGACCATCAAGGTCAATGGCTCTAACCTACTCAACGCTAAGCATATCATCTACACCAACCATGTGGACGACTTCGAGCGTGCCGCTGACAATAATCAGATCCTAGACACCATGAGACATGGCACCTCTAGCGACTACGAGCCAGGGCACGACAACGTCGTCTACCAGTACCGCGATGGCCTCTCGCTGAGTGCCTCCGTTAGCTGGACTTTCTAAAGAATCAGAGATACCAACACTTTAATTATCTATCATAATATCATGAACAAGACAATCCGTTTACTAAGCCTCGTGATGGCTACCCTCATGAGCCTGGCACTACTTACCTCATGCGACGAAACAGGCAATGAGCCTAATGGTGGAGGCGACAACAACAAAGTCACTGGTCGCACCATCGGTGGCAAGGAGCTCGTAGTCGTCGAGGGACGCATCAATGGCAAGAACAATCACTGGACAGCCGACAAAGTCTACGCACTCAAGGGCATCGTCACCGTACCAGCCAATGAGACGCTCACCATCGACGCGGGCACCACCATCATCGAGGAGCCCACACCATCAGGTGCTACGGGCGTACTCGTCATAACCCGTGGTGCTAAGATTATGGCCGAGGGTACCGCACAGAAGCCTATCGTCTTCACCTCTTCCAAAGCTGTCGACAACAACGCTGGCCGTCCCGCTCCTGGCGACTTCGGCGGTGTCATCATACTGGGTAAGGCTAAGGTCAATACCCCAACCGACGCTCAGTTTATCGAGGGTCTCAACCAAGGTGTCGAGGAGTACCGCTATGGTGGCGACAATGACGAGGACAATAGCGGTGTACTGCGCTACGTACGCATCGAGTACGCTGGCTTCATCCTAGGCGACAGCAACGAGATCAATGGACTCACCTGCGGCGGCGTAGGTCGTGGCACCACGCTAGACCATATCCAGGTCAGCTGGGGGCTAGACGACAGCTTCGAGTTCTTCGGTGGTTGCGTCAATGCTACCCACCTCGTCTCCTACGCTTGCGACGATGACAACTTTGACTTTGACAACGGCTTCACCGGCAGCATCACTTACGGTGTCGCTATTGCCAACCCCGCCTCGACACACTCCGACAGCAAGGGTAAGTCTGACAGCAACGGCATCGAGCTAGACAACAATGCTAAGGCTCAGGACGAGACCTTCTCACTCATCCCTAAGACGCACCCCACACTGACCAACGTCTCTATCATCGGTGCATCTACCCGTGTAGCCAACGTCCACAACAACTTCCAGGGCGATGCCTACAAGTACGCAGCTCGTGTACGTCGTGGTGGTCAGATAACGCTCAAGGACTGCATCCTCACTGGTTATCCTAAGGGCTTCGTCCTCGATTCTGATGCCGACAAGATGGAGCATAGCAAGATCGAGGGTAGCTCCTTCCACGGTTTTGATACTGCCTTTGATATCAAGAACGGCTCCACCAAGCCTACCACAGGCATCATCGAGGTGATCAATAAAGACTCCGCAGCTACCTTCGGCATGAAGGCTCCTTTCGGCACTCCAGCCGACTTCACAGGAGCTCAGGTCGGCGCCTTCCCCGCTAGCAAGGGCAACTGGCTACAAGGCTGGACCGCCTTCTAGTCGTCTCTCTAGACGCACAAAGCACTAACCAAATAGGGACGGACCTTGTGTCCGTCCCTATTTTGTTTGGTGGTCTTGCTGTGATCCGGCTTTTGGCTACTACGTCTCCGGGTGTTGTGAGATTGAGCCTATGCGATGAGATGAGTAGCTAACTCAATAAGCGTAAGGTCGTCTAGCTCTTTTGAGGCTTACTAACTTCCCCGACCCAGAGAGAGACTATGAGCAGTAGCTGCAGCGCAAAGGCGTAGATCCAATATCTATCTAACCAGAATAAGAGGCTAAACAGAGGGAGTATATAGCTAGTGCCTAAGACTATGAGGAGCTTTTTGATACCTATGATTGGGTAGTCTCCACGATTGAGCTGGCGACACACCCAGGCGACCAGCACGATCAATAGGAATGTGACCGAGAGTGCTAGACTCTTTGCCATCTGCGCATGAAGCTCACTAGAGGCTTCTCCTAGAGAGGAGACCATCAGCACCCAAGCGGCAATAAAGGAGCAAAACCATGAGAAGTTGCTATCTAGGTGGAATCTGTTTTTCATAAGGATCGTACTACTTTTCTTTCTTCATTGAGTCTGGCTACAAATGTACAAATTGTCATTCAGCTCCCCAACTTCGCACATCTTACGTATAACGCACCCCATAGAGCACACGACTCGCTCATCCCGTATGCAAGTGCGCACGAGATGAGCGAGTCGTATACCTAAGGTTGCTGGCTAGAGTGGCTCCTAGCGAACGACCTTGAAGGTCTGGCTACCAACCTTGATTAGGTAAGAGCCAGCGGGGAGTGTAGCTGTACTGATAGTGGCCACGCCCTCGATGGGCTCTACGACCTGAAGGCATTGTCCCTGTAAGTCATAGAGAGCCACAGTGGTCGTCGCATTGGTAATCGTCCAGTTCATATCGTCACAGACCAGATGACTCTGAGAGGGTGTAGCTAGGGGCTCTAGGGCGAGTGGCTTATTGGACTCATAGACGAATGTTCCGCCATTGCTCACATCGGTTGCCACGGCATCTTTGGAGCCATTGTACAGTAGCGGATAGGAGAGAGCCTCTAGATTATAGTTCTTAAATCCATAGAGGAAAAGACGTGCCAACGTGGGGAGAGGATAGTAAGTCTTAGCGGCCGGTTGTCCCGTCGTAAATGTAAACTGATAGATAAACCCGCCACCTCCCAAGGTTGCTAGATTGCCATTGTCGTCATAGTCAAAAACCGTCTCAACGAGATCACTCCCCGCCTTGAGATAGGAGAGCCCTAGCATGTACCTCCCATCTGCGTCAAAGGTTATCTCCTCAGACTCAAAGGGGCTTCCGTCTGCATTCACCGCTGTGCGCTTGTAGAGCTGCCCCCTCTTGTTGTATTCGAGCGTAGTGGTAAAGCCTTCGGACCACTCAAAGGCATTAGGGTCCAGAAAGTGGATCGTAGCTTTGCTCGGGAGTCCCTCGGCACTATATTCGATATTGAGCTTGTAGTCCTCCACGAGGGCGGTGTCCTGGGGGTTGGTGTTGAGGTTGTTCCAGCGCACGAAGAGGGTCATCTGCCCCTGGTCGTTGTATGTATAGCAGTAACGCCTGGCGACGACAAGGTCGTCAAAGCCTTTACGCTCTCCATACTCCACCTGCTCGATGCACTGGTGCTTGTCGTTGTATAGATAGTCTATGTATAGCCCTGAGTTTCGTTGTCCCGTTATCGTATCCGTCTCGAAGTAGCTACAGCGAGTGATGTCGTTGTGGGCATTGTATTCAAACTCAATACCCTCATTACCAAAGACGCCGATCACCTTAGAAAGACGATAGGAGGCTTGGTCGGGTACATGATAGAAATCGCTGAGAGCCTTCAGATTGTTTTCCAGCATCTGAGCGGATAAAAGTATGGAACTACCTAATAGTAGGTAGAGGAGGCAGAGAGTCCTGTGTAGTGCTTTCATATTGAGTAGTCTTTGTCTAAAGAGATAGTTTGAGTGTCGTCTCACCGATTGTAAGGAGGTAGAGACCAGAGAGAGTATACGTAAGGTCTATCTGCTCCGTGCTAGCTCCCGTAGCCACGGTAGTGAAGATAGTCTCGCCGAGCCGTGTGTACAGTGTAATAGGAGTGCCAGCAGATGCTCCAGTGATGGTCAGGTGATCTGAAGAAACCTCTACGGTGTAGCAAGTCTCTCCTACTGGGCTACTGACTGCATTACTATTACCCACTCTAGTGAAGGTCGCCTCAACACGGACGTTGTCACCCTCTATGAAGAAGTATCGGTCCTCTAGGATGTCCTCACCGTTAGCTCTAAGGTACTTAAGCTCATAGCCCTCATCGGGAGTGCAGGTGAGCTGAACTTTGGTGCCGTCTGGCACCGCATTGGGGTCGGAGCAGTCGGCCTCTACCTTGCCCTTGCCCAGCTTAACGATTGTCACCTTGTAGGTGTCCACTGGGATAAGCTTGTAGGAGGCTCTGATCTCTACATCACTCGCTACGGAGATATACTTCTCAGCCGTAATATCTTTGTCGCCAGCCATTAGATGCTCTAGCTCGTAGCCCTCATCGGGGGTACAGATGAAGTGTAGGATAGCCCCTTCGGGGACTTTTGTGAGGTCATACTCTTGCTCCTTTACTGTAAGGGTACCGTGCTCAGGCTTCTGAAGCGATACACGATAGCTCTTGACTGGGCTAAAGGTTGGCGTGACGGTGACATCAGCCTTGACGATGAGTGTGCGGGTGTTTGTGATGTCTTCTGTGCCTGCCATAAGCTTGGTCAGGGCATACCCCTCCTCAGGCTCTGCGGTAAAGGTCACAGCACTACCTGCGAGGAGGTGCGTCAGGTCTACGCCCTCGGGAGCTACGATGCGACCATGCTCGGCCTGAGCTATGGTCACCTTGTGATAGCTCTGCTGGGGGGCGATGATTACTTTGCCCGCATACTCCTCCTTGCCGTCGAGAGTGATGGACATTACATCGTTGAGCTCTGCCACCTTAGCACCGCTGGGGGAGGTGATAGAACACCCCTCGAGGGTTAGCTCCTTGAAGTATCCTATGGAGACCATGCCCTGATCGTTTAGCGTTGAGGCGGTGACATAAGCTTTGTCGATCAAAAGGTGAGAAGAGACGAAGTCGCCCACGAGTCCGCCATTGAGCCCGATGGCTGTAACGGAGACTCCATCGGCAATAGTCAGGCTAGCCCCAGATCGACAAGCATAGGCATAAGCCTGCTCAGAGGTAATGCTGAGAGAGCCTGGCCCAGTGATCCGGACGGACGAGCGCATCGATATAGCATCATCAGAGCCCGTGCATACGAGCTGGTTGGTGCCCTCTACCTGTATGGTTGTCTCGTCAGGCATCCAGCCTGTGAGTATCCTCGAGACGGTGTTGATCTGGACATCCCGTAGCGTAAGCGTCTTAGTTGCAGCAGACCATGAGACGGTACCCTTTTGGTCAGCAGGCAGTAGCTGTGCATGATCCACAGAAGTGTCGACGTTAACCTCCATAAATATCAACTCTTGGGCACCCACTGGGAGGGTGAATAGCCACAAGGATATGGCTACGCCAAAGAGCTTTAGGAGCAGTGGTAATTGTTGATTCATTGATTGATCGCGTTTTGATGTTTGTATAGCATGTGGCATAGTTGCCTCGCTATTTCTTGTCTACCAGCATGGCGTACTGGATCGTGATATAGCCACGCTGCTTCTTGTTGTTCTGATAGTCTAAGACGCGTAGACGAACGATTTCTCCCGAAGCTGTCCGAATAAGGAAGATAGCGTTGTCTATATAGACTTGAGGTGGCATACCCTCTTGCGTGATGATCCCCTTGTTGAGAAAGCCTCCCCTGCCGTCACACTCCGAGGAGAGGAGGAAGTTAGCCTGCTGCATCTCATACTTAGTCCTATGGGAGCCAAGACCATCATCTTCAAACTGCATCAGGAGTAGCCCCTCACGATCTAGCTCCCACTGGCTATCCTTAGGTGTAGGTATTTCCTCTGTAAGGATCTTCTGCTTGGCAATGCGCACAGCAGCGCCCTTGCCTTTGCCCGACACTCCACCATTGGTCTTGAAGTCGTAGCGGTGCAGGCCGAGATCCCACGAGAGGTCATTGGCTGGGTCAGTCACCTGGACCAGCTCACCAGTAGCAAAGTTTAGGTAGACCCACTTGGTGTAGTCAGTCGCATCGATGGTCATTCGCTTGACCATCCACTCCTTCTCAGGATTAGAAGGTGGCACGACGGGCTTATCTGGGGTGTCTGGCGTAGGCTTCGGTGCAGGCTTGTTACAAGCAGTGCATAGGAGCAGTACTAGGAGTGTAAGTAGTGAGAGTTTCTTCATAATAGTCGTTTTGCTTTTATTATCTGTCAAATTAACTGTGCAAAGGTATGGTTTGGCACCTATACTTGGCAATACCTACCTAAAGGTATTTTCATGCTCATCGCTCCTGCTTCATCGCACTTGTGTGAAGAGGGAGTTCGTCTTCACGTGGAGAATCTATGACTTCAGCTTATGAAGGCTGTGAGAGTTGGCAGAAATTACAATCTTTGTGCTATGCGCTGCAACATTTTGGCGACTCACTCGTCTTAATGGTGTACGACGCTCTTCTGGACCGTTGGTTCGAGCGTTATGCAGTTACACATTGAATAGTTTTTAGTTTACAGTGATTACAATGGATGGAGCCACTTTCATACAGACCTACGTCCCCTTACGGCCGACGATCCTACAGGTCTGTATGGCTCTTCTATCCAACGAGATGGAGGCTGAGGATGTGACCCAAGATGTGCTGATCAAGCTCTGGGAGCAGCGTGCACATCTAGATGAGATCGCCTCGCCAAAGGCTTACGCCATCCGCATCGCTCGCAACAAGTGCATCGACACACTACGGGCGCCAGCACAGCGTCTGCGCAATGCGGAGGAGCCCACAGAGCTAGAGATGCCTCTAGTCACGGCGACGCCCCAAGAGCAACTCATAGCCCAAGAGCAGCTAGCACGTATCGACGACTGGGTCGCTACCCTCCCTGAGCAGCAGCAAGAGGTGTGGAGACTACGACAAGAGATGATGCTGACAAACGATGAAACCGCCCAGCGCATGGGACTCAAAGAGGTTACCGTTCGATCGATGATCTCACGACTGCGCAAGGAGGCACGAAAGCTTTTTGCAGATATGGAGGCGTAATCCGCATACCTTATTATATATAGAATACAGAAGCCACTATGATACATTCATCACACGACATAGATCAGCTACTAGAGCGCTACTACGATGGGTTGTCTACGCCCGACGAGGAGTTTGTCCTCTACCTAGCACTCCTTCAGGAGGAGCCAGGATCGCCATACTATGCCGATCGTATGCTCCTAGAGGCTACCCTACAGCGTGCTGCCTCACAGACGAAGAGTGCAACGCCAGCACCCACCCCTCGCTGGAAGATCTGGGTGCGCAAGTACGCAGCTGCGGCTGCCGTACTACTCATCGGTGGTGTAGGGGTCTCCGTCTTCCAGTGGGGACGCAATAGCCGACAGGCGGAGCTATCGCTTCGCAATGGTCAGCCCATACCGCAGGAGCAGGTCAATGAGTATACGCTCGCTGCTCTCACCAAGCTGGGCGACTGTGTAGAGCTGTGCTCAGAGCAAAATGAGCAGATAGACCAACTCTTCGGTCGCCTGCAAGACTCTTACCAGAGTTCGATGGAGAAGATCCCCTTTGTCTCAGAGGGTGGGTGGACCCTGACGGGCAATTGATTTCATCTAGGACTGCAACAATCTGCCCTCTCAAACGACTTATATATAGAACCTCTGATACAGACACACACAGATTATGAAAGCATACATAACTCATCTCTCACGCCTGAGCATCGTCACGCTCACGATGCTGCTCCTGATGGGACTCCCCGCAGTAGCGCAGCGTGGCTCAGCCCGTACGCGTATCAATACGTCTAGGCTCATGGAGATCAAAAACGTGGACGTCATATATATATCCCCAGCAATGCTCCAGAGCGTACCCAAGGCGAGCCTCAAGATAGACGGCACTGACGCTATGTCAGGCATCATGGACGGCATCACATCGATACATATCTACACCTCCTCCGACCGCAAGGCGATACAGGAGCTACGTCGTACCTTCGCCCCTATCACAGAGCTACGTCTCTCAGATTTGGAGCAGCTAATGTATGTCAAGAACGATGACGGGATCGTCAGCTTGATCGGACAGCTACAGGGCGACAACGCCTCCGAGCTATACATGATCGTCACTGGCGATGACGAGTACACGGTGATCAACTTCTCGGGGAGCTTCTCCCGCCGAGAGCTCGAGAAAGCGGTCACCCAAGACAACCGAAGGCGCAAGTAGCGACTCGCTACTAGTGTCCCCGAGTGAAGACCCATGCTACTTAACCTTTCAATAAGTACCTACAAACGGGCTACACGTCTACTGTAGCATCTTGCGGGGATGAGACCATACGTGAGTACAGTCTCCACTCCATACACGATAAGAGCCGAGAGGCTCCGTGTGGCAAGGCTGTTTTGTGATTAGTTTTAGTTGTAAATTGAACAGAAGCGACGAGAGGGAGCCCCACGACGGGACTCCCTCTCTTTATTTAAGTGGTGCTACAGCCTCTCTTTAGAGATCAAAAATCATTGAGAGCAAAGATAGATGCTCCCGTGATAGCAATTATGATAAAGTATATAACCCAAATAGATAGTGCAGTGATGGCTGATATCATCACCCACTTGCGAGCGTTACGGCTAGATGCGAGAGCACCTGCATAGTCTCCCTGCTGGAAGCGAGAGGAGACCTGCGTAGAGTAGACGATGGCGATGACACCTCCTGGTATACAGCAGAAGAGCGTTGCCAAGATACTCCATACGAGGTAATTGGGAGGAGCTACTTGTGTGTTAGGTGCCTGAGGCTGAGGATTGCCATAGGCTGGAGCTGCATTGTACGCTGGAGCCTGTGGTGTGGCTGTAGGCTGGGGTGCTTCTGGTGTAGGAGCGCTAGGAGCTTGTGGTGCAAAGAGTGAACTTAGCTCGGCAAACTGCTGTGCAGGTGCCCAGTCGCTCATGCCCTCTGTCCATACAAGGGTCTGAGGAGTAAGCTGCTGTGTAGCCAACTGGTCGATGGTAAATGGGCCGCTCTTCTCCCCATTGATTACGAGAAAATACTGCTTCATAGTTTTATGTGATTAGAGTTGATAGATGACTTGTTTTCATAGAGTGTCTAGAAGTCTATCCGAACTGAGTCGTAAACGACTGGCACTATGATTGGTCTTCTTTTACGCAAAGATAAACATTTCTTTCGAAGCAGGCAAGTGTTTCTTTTCTCTCGTTACTCCGTGCGCTCCAGTAGCACCACATGCTCAACCCCTATGGTTATGGGGAACATATCCACGCTCGTAGATGGAAACATATCAAAGATTGGCTCTCGTTTGTAGGAACATATCGACTGTAATTATTTCATTTTCAAGCCTTTATCGATAGCTTCCTGAATAATCTTATGACAACAAACTCCCAACGGATTGTTTTCTTTACAATTAGAATTTTTCATTGCCCCAGTGATGGCATTTACTTCTTTTACGGATTTCGCGCCATGCTTTACAACTGCTTCAATTACCTGATTTTCTGTGACTTCGCTACAATAACAAGCATACTTAGGATCTGCATCTTTCTTAAACCAGATAGGAACTCTAACTTGGTCTTTCAAGAATTTTATTTCATTATCTAAGTTATAGTAAACAACGTCGCAGTCCTCGTTCATGCAAATCTTATATTGATCTCCGTTAACAGCATTACGATAATCATCTACCACTAGATGTTCAACAGTTACTTTACTAACGGAAATCCCTTCATTATTACATACAGGACAATTGTCTTTAATTTGATCCGGCTTTTCTGTTTTGCATCCACAACAACATTCATTATTAATCTTCATCTTCCCCTATTTCTATATCTAAATGATGTTCTGTATTTAGTTTGGACAACAGAGCTACCGTCTCCACGTGATGCGTGTGGGGAAACATATCGACAGCGCAAGCTCGCACCGCCCGGTACTGCCCCTCAGCCATGAGGAGTGCTAAGTCTCGTGCCTGCGTCGCAGGATTGCAGCTGACATAGACGATGCGCTGTGGTGCCGCCCGCAGAATCACATCGACGACAGGCGTATCCATACCTGCACGCGGCGGGTCGGTCACCAGAACATCAGGACGACCATGCGCTGCGACGAAGTCATCTGTCAGGATAGCCTTCATATCTCCAGCGTAGAATGTGGAATTGACAATCCCATTCTGGTCTCTATTGACAAACGCATCCTCAACAGCCTCCGGGACATACTCGATTCCTATGACGGTGCGACAGCTCTGAGCTAAGTAGTTAGCTATAGTCCCCGCTCCCGTATAGAGGTCGTAAACGACCTCGTCTCCGGAGAGCTGAGCGTATTCACGAACCTTCTCATAGAGTCGCTCCGCTTGCCGACTATTCGTCTGGTAGAAGGACTTAGGTCCGATACGATAACGCAAGCCGTGCATATCCTCCTCGATATATGGCGCACCGCTGTAAAGCTGCGCTGGGAGGTCGGAAAGGCTGTCGTTGAGCTTCGTATTGACCATATAGTAGAGCGACGTAATCTGGGGGAAGCGTAGGCGCAGAGCTTCTAGGAGTTGCACACGCAGCTCCTCAGTGCTCTCAGCAAAGGCGACCAAGACCATCAGCCCGCCGAGCGTCGTCGTGCGAATCAGGAGTGTTCGCATCACACCCTCGTGCGCTCGCTGGTCATAGTATGGGTAATCCTCCCAACGCGCTAGGCAGTAGTCGTTGAGATAGTCTCGTATCTCCGAAGCTATCGGGTCGGCTATCTGACAAGTCACGCCGTGCAGGTCTAGTACCTTGTCAAACATGCCAGCCTTGTGAAAGCCCACCCCGCAAAGCTCCTGTTCGCTCGCCTCCTCGGGAAGGCTTTTGAGCTCCTCCTCGGTGAGCCAGCGCTTCTTGCTAAAGGTGAACTCGACCTTGTTGCGGTAGTGCCACGGATCCTCACAACCTACGATCGGCTCTGTCTCTTCTATCGCTATATGTCCGATGCGGGTCATCGCGTCTGCAGCTTGCTGCGCTTTGCCACGAAGCTGCTCCTCGTAGGGTAGCTGCTGCCACTTGCAGCCGCCACAAGTGCCAAAGACCTCACAGCGAGGCTCCACACGCAGTGGCGAAGGCTCTAGCAGCTCCTCGATGGTGCCTGTCATATAGCTCCGCTTGGAGCGACCTACACGTATGCGACAGCGGTCACCTGGTGCCGCATAGGGGACGAAGAGCACCTTGTCCTCGACATGTGCTACACATTGCCCCTCGGCACCCATCCGCTCGATGAGTACATCGTCTAGATATCTAGGCTCTTTGCGACCTCTTGCCATAGGCTACTTGCTGGCTAGCTGCAGCTCGACGAGAGAGACATACTCATCAGCCAGTGCCGAGGCAGCCTCCTCGGTAGGAGCCTCCGTATAGACACGGACGATTGGCTCCGTATTGCTAGGACGTACCTGCACCCACGAGTCTTCGAAGTCGATCTTCAGACCATCCTCTGTCAGAGGCTTCAGCGAGGCGACCTTGCGCTCTAAGTTTGCAAAGAGGGCTACCGCATCCGTCCCCGCAGGTAGCTCCACACGGCGCTTGCACATGGCGTAGTCGGGGTAGCGCTTACGTAGCTGGCTAACCGTCTCGCCGCTCTTTGCCAAGTGCGTGAGGAAGAGCGCGATGCCAACGAGCGCATCGCGTCCAGCGTGCAGATGCGGATAGATGACCCCGCCATTGCCCTCACCGCCGATGAGTGCGTCGGTCTCTCGCATACGCTTGACCACGTTGACCTCGCCGACCGCTGCGGGCGTGTAGCTCCCGCCATGCTGCTCGGTGATGTCGCGGAGAGCGCGTGTCGAACTCATGTTGGAGACCGTGTTGCCACCCTCATGATAGCCGAGGAGGTAGTCAGCGACAGCGACCAGTGTGTACTCCTCGCCAAAGGGGTGCCCCGTCTCGTCAATGATCGCAAGGCGATCCACGTCTGGGTCGACCGAAAAGCCCACATCGGCACGAGCTATGCGTACCAGCTCGCAGAGATCCACGAGGTGACTAGGTAGTGGCTCCGGATTGTGCGCAAACTTACCGTCGGGGGTGTCGTTGATCCCTCTCCACTCTTTGACGCCCAGTGCCTCAAAGAGCGGAGGCAGAGCGATAGCCCCGACCGAGTTGATCGGATCGTAGGCGACCGTCAGCTCAGCCTTGCGGATAGCCTCCACGTCCACCTCGGGCAGTGCGAGGATTGCGTCGATATGCTTCTGCAGATAGGAGTCGGTCGAGATGACTTGTCCCAAATCTTCTACCGAAGCAAAAGGCACGGTGTGATCTTCCGAGAGGCGTAGCACTTCGTTGCCACGATCTGCATTGAGGAAGGTGCCGTCGCTACCTAGGAACTTCAGCGCGTTCCACTGGATCGGGTTGTGCGAAGCGGTGATGATGATTCCGCCATCGGCACGGTGTCCTAAGACAGCCATCTCAGTAGTGGGAGTCGTAGCCAGTCCTATGTTGATTACATCGCAGCCCATGCCGAGCAGCGTGCCGATGACCACTTGCTGCACCATCTCTCCCGATAGTCTGGCGTCGCGACCCACCACAATGGTTGGTCTGCTGATAGACTCGTAGAGCTTGATGTGCTGTGCATACCCCACGACAAAGTGTGCTATCGTCAGTGGGTTGAAGCCGTCCGTCGGAGAGCCTCCGACCGTGCCACGTATTCCAGAGATTGATTTGATGACCGTCATAGTATTGATTAAGTGTGTTGTTGCAAAAGTGAATAGCCTGCATGTCCCATATCACGAGACAGCATCAGAGATACCGGTAAGAGGTTAGGCCTCCTCGACAAACTGGTACCATACCTCCTCGCAATACATCGGTGCACCCGCATTGTATGCGACATTGGGCCCGAGGAGGAAGGGAACGAGAAGGCGTATCCTAGCACCATTACCCACCATCGTGAGCGGATAGGCGACGCCCTCACACATCAGTGCGTCGATGGAGTGACCAAACTGCTCCTGGATCAGCTTATAGTGGATAGAACCAGTGCGGTCGCGGGTGTTGATGTAGATAAACTCCGTAGACTGCTGGTAGCCCTTAGAGAGATTGTCAAAGGCATAACTGTAGTCTGGTGCGATGAAGCGACCTTTCATACGCAGCATGACACGCGTACGCTCAGGCTTGGCCAGCTCACCACCTTTGTCGATGACCTGCATGTAGACGCCATTGGGGAACTTGTACCACACGTTGGGGTCAAACTCGCGCTGCTCCTCGACACCCTCCTGCACGTTCATTCCTTGCTCCTGAACGAAGTTGTCTATCATCTTCTTCTCGTCGCGTAGCATCTCCGAGAGCGACTTGATATGTTGCTTATCGCGACAGCTGGTCAAGGCACCCTGCCCCAGTAGGAGCATCAGGACGAGTGTCACAAGGGTGGTGATGGTATGGTTTGTTGCTTTCATATATCTATTGTCTAATCTCTAATTTCTAATCTCCGGATAATCCTGTACGAGCTGGCGCAGTCCCTGCCACACGAGTGCTAGCGCATCCGACAGCGTGCCCTGGTACTCAGCACCCGCAGCGTTCAGATGCCCGCCCCCATCAAAGAGTTTGCTCGCCACCTCATTGACTGGCAAGTTCCCTTGCGAGCGCAGCGAGATCTTGACCGGTTCGTCGGGATCACGTTGCTCCCTAAGGAACGCAACTGCTCGTATACCCGCCACATCAAGAGGCACGTTTACCAAGCCCTCCGTATCCCCAGGCTCTATGCCAAAGCGGTCAAAGTCCTCCTGTCTGAGCGTAAAGACCGCCACCCCTAGATCGAGGTCGTAAGTGGTGCGCTCATTGATGATATAGCCGAGGAGTCGCTGTCGGCTCAGCTTGTCACTCTTGAAGATCCGTAGCACGATCTCCTCATGCCTTGCACCGACCTCTAGGAGATGAGCGATCGTCCTAAAGAGCGTCGGGGTAATCTGTCCATGTCGCAAGAGACCCGTATCCGTGTAGGTCGCTGCCAGCAAGCAGGTCGCCATATCGGCGCCGCCATGTAGCTCTAGCTCTCTCGACTCACCGCCACCGAGTAGCTCCGCTATGAGGAAGCCCGTAGCACACGCCGAGGTGTCGCTATACATCTCATCGACCAGTCCCATCTCAGGCTCTGGATGATGATCTATCATCACAGAGCGTACCTCGGGCTTACGCACGATCTCAGCGATCAAGGGCTCAAGCGGGTTGCCGATGCGCCCCAGATGGTTGAAGTCGACCAGAAGCAGTAGCCTCGCTTGAGCCAATATATGACGTATCGGCTCTAAGTCGCTCTGCGGTGAGAGCTGATGTATCGTCTCAGCGCCAGGGAGCCAGAGGAGGTTGTCCGGCATACGCCCCACGACCATGATAGAGACCTCGTCAGCACCGCGTGCTAGCAGATAGCTACGTAGAGCCAAGGCACTGCCTATGCAGTCCCCGTCGGGCGACTTGTGTCCTACGATGACGACACGACGCTCGCCCTCGCCTCCTAGGGAGGTTAGATCCAGAGTGTCTGATAAAGGTCTATTGCTAAGTTGCGACATAGAGATCGGGAAAGGTATACACCCGCAAAGATACGAAATTAGAAGTTAGAGATTAGATTCTAGTGGCACTAGCTAGTGCCACTAGCCAACAGCCAACGGCCAACAACCAAAAAGCAGGGCAAATTCAACGCCGGCTCGTTACAATTATTTGGATCTGATTACATGTCGAGGCGGTGCCGTGTCGGGGAAAACTGATTTCCACGTGGAGATTTTGAAATATCCAGGTGGAGAATTTTTATTTTCCACGTGGGGAAGAAAAAATTCTTCGGAGGAATCAAATGAAACTTCGGAGGAAATGAATCACGCCCACGTGGAAAATAAAAAATATCCACGTGGAGATTTGAGATTTTCCACGTGGATATTCGAGAAAGGAGGGAATCGGACTAATTTCCCCGTAAAGATATGTTATTAGAGGTTGGAGATTAGAGACTTTCGCTAGGCGTGCTAGTAATCCTAGTGGCACTAGAGCTACTAGCCTTTGGCTTTTAGCCTTTTGCCGATTTCTAGCGATAGAGATAGGTGAGGAGGACGAGGAGACTGGCAAGCAGCGTGACAGCGATGACGATGCGGATGGTGCGTCGGAGTGTCTGTGCAGTGACAGGATGGATCGGGGTGCCGATATAGGGCTTCTCGACGAGCATACCGTGGTAGATGTTGGGCCCGCCAAACTGCACCCCAAGGATACCCGCCAGAGCTGACTCGGGATAGCCCGAATTGGGACTAGCATGCTTGCGCGCATCCCGCCACACGGTGCGTACGGCTCGCCGACTCGGAGCCACAAGGAGCATCAGGAGCGCCGTGAGACGAGACGGGATGTAGTTCGCAGCGTCATCGAGGATACGTGCAGCAAAGTAGCCGAAGTCTTTGTAGTGCTGGTCTTTGTAGCCGATCATGGAGTCGAGCGTATTGATCATTTTGTACGCCATCATGAGTGGCACCCCGCCCAGAGCGTAGAAGCAGAGCGGAGCGATGACGCCGTCGGAGAGATTCTCCGCAAGTGTCTCCAGCACAGCGGTGCGGATCTGCGCGAAGGTGAGCTGCGAGGTGTCACGACCCACGATCCAGGAGAGACGCTTGCGCGCCCCCTCGAGGTCATCAGCCACCACATAACGCTCTACCGCTAGAGCTTCGCCGATCAAGCTCCGCGGGCAGATCGCAAAGAAGAAAAAGATCGTCTGCCAAGCCAATAAGACGTAACGATAGTCCGCTAGAAGCCATTCGACAGCATAGAAAAAGCCCCAGACGCCCAGCACGAGTGTGAGGGAGAGAAGCGTGCCTTTTGCCTTCTGATGGGGCGGATGGTTGAGCCACCGCTCGCCCCATGCGATGAGCTGACCAAAGAGTCGTATCGGGTGGAGTGCCCAGCGGGGATCACCTAGGAGCAGGTCGAGGAGGAGACCAAAGAGTAGCGGGTACATGCTATAAGTAGCTTGACAAACCACGGAGCAACGCTTGACCAGCTTCGGGAGACTGCACCGAGAGGCGGAAGTGGCGAGGCGAGAGAGAGCGGAAGTTGGCCGCATCACGGATCAAGACGCCATGCTGCGTGACGAGGTACTCCTTGAGCTGGGCTGCGGTGCCGCGCTCCTCATCTAGGCAAGCGAGGAAGTAAGGCGTAGGACTGGGTGTCAGCGAGACACCGGCGATCTGCGCCACCTCGTGAGCGAGGTGCTGCGCCTCCCGCACCAAGCCCGCAGCGTCAGGTAGCAACTGGTCGTAATGCTGGCAGATGTAAGCTCCTGCCTCTAGGGCAAGGGCATTGACGCTCCACGGTGAGCGGAGCGGTTCCAGGCGAGCCAGTAGCGAAGGGTGAGCAACGATGTAGCCGAGACGTATGCCTGGGAGCGCGAAGCTCTTGGTCAGCGAACGAACGATGATCAGATTGGGATGATGTGCCACTTCGTCTAGGAGCGTCACCGGCTCGGCACAGAGCTCGGCGTAAGCTTCGTCCACGATTACGTAACTATCTGGATGCGCCGTGCAGTAGTTGAGCAGTGCAGCTCGATGCGAGATCTCACCGTCGGGATTGTTGGGCAGAGCACTCCAGAGGAGGTCGGCCGGGGCGCTTTGGCTGGCTATATCGCTTGTCGGGATATAGGTAATGTGATGGCGATAGAGCTGGCAGGCGTCTTCATACTCAGCAAAGGAGGGGACGGTGATGAGCGTCTCGCCTCCTGCAAAGAGATGCGCTAAGAGGTAAAAAGCCTCCGTCGATCCACTGGTCAC
Source organism: uncultured Porphyromonas sp. (assembly GCF_902489635.1). GTDB lineage: Bacteria > Bacteroidota > Bacteroidia > Bacteroidales > Porphyromonadaceae > Porphyromonas. Next base: position 23,425 of record NZ_CABUAN010000003.1, read on the forward strand.
CAGTAGCCAGTCGGGATCAAGGCACCAGTGCTGTGCCAAGAGTCCCCGCAACTCCTTCGCCTGAGGGTCTGGATAGTGTGTCAAGCTCTCTAGCCGCTCTGAGAGATAGTCTATAATTTCGCCCGCATGATTGCGGTAAGGCACATTGCTAGAGAAGTCGTAGCGCACGAGCGCTCCGTAGCTGTATCGGTCGTCCCCGTGTCCTACTATCATACGTTGCGCAGACTTTGTAGCATATACTCGATATCTAGATGCTGACGCATGTGCTCGGCGAGTCGGTCGTAAGCCGCTTCGCGCGTAGCAAAGGTGCGCTCTAGGTGGTAGGTTCGCGCCGGAGCTACCTCGTGCAGGATCTGCTGTACGATCGCCTCATTGTCCCAGATGCCGTGCATGTAGCTACCCCACAGGCGAGGAGAGACCCAGTAGCCGTCAGGCATGTCGCCAGCTCTCATGACTACGGGCGAGTCGGGCGCATCGACGGGCTGCGTCACCCCGCAGTGGATCTCGTAGCCCTGACAATCGGGAGTACCCGTAGGAAGGTAGGTAAAAGTGGAGGTACGTACCGCTTTATTGCTCTGCAGCGTGGTCTCTGTGGGTAGGAGTCCTAAGCCACGGACGGTGCGCGGTTCGCCCTCGACGCCATCGCTGTCTGTGATGCGCAGACCCATCATCTGATAACCTCCGCAGATGCCGTAGAGCGGTCGACCCGCCTTGTGATGAGCCTGGATGACCGCATCGAGCCCCTCAGCCTGTAGCCAGAGGAGGTCGTCGATCGTGTTCTTACTCCCGGGGAGCATGATGATGTCCGCCTGGCGCAACGCCTCCGCATCGGAAGTGAAGTAGAGCGTGACGCCAGAGATGAAGCGTAGCGAGTCAAAGTCGGTGAAGTTGGAGATGTGCGGCAGTCGCACCACCGCCACATTGAGTGTGTCGGGTCGAGGCTGCGCAGCGTAGCTATCGATGGAGACCCCATCCTCTGCATCTATCTGCATATTGGGCAGGTAAGGGAGTAACCCCACGACGGGCACTTTGGTCAACTCCTGAATGATCTTCCGCCCCGAGTCAAAGAGCGAGCTGTCGCCTCGGAACTTATTGATGATGATCCCCTTGATCGCAGCGCGCTCTGCTGGGGGCAATAGCTCGATCGTCCCGTAGAGACTGCCGAAGATGCCCCCACGCTCGATGTCTGCCACGAGGTAAACGTCAGCACCCGTACGCAGCGCCACCCGCATGTTGACAATGTCCATCGGCCATAAGTTGACCTCCGAGATGCTGCCGGCACCCTCTATTACGATCGGGTTGTACTGGCTCGCTAATCTGTCAAACGCTTTCATCGCCTCTATAAAGAGTGGCTTGCGCTGCTCCGCATTGAAATAAGAGCGTGCCGACTGATTGCCCACCGCCTTGCCGTTGAGGATCACTTGCGTGGTCTGATCGGCCGTCGGCTTGAGGAGGATTGGGTTCATATCGGTGTGGCAAGGTATGCCGCACGCCTCCGCCTGTACCGCTTGCGCACGACCTATCTCGCCCTCTTCGGGGGTGGGATAGCTATTGAGCGACATGTTTTGCGCCTTAAAGGGAGCGGGCTTGTACCCCTCCTGCAGCAAGATACGACAGATGCCTGTCGCCACGATGGACTTCCCTACGTCGGAGCCTGTTCCGACGAGCATTATCGGCTTTAGCTTATTCATATTGATAGATTTCTCCAAAGTTAACCTCCTGCGCCATCGCTTCGCTAGGCGAGAGCTTGCCCAGCAAAATACGATAAGCGCGAATGACCCCTGCGTGCGTCACAAGCAACGTCTGACGGCTCTTGTCCCGCTCCGCCTCAAAGTCGGCTACCCGCGCCAGTAGGTCGTCGTGACTCTCGCCGTCCGCTGTCTTAGCGTGCCAGTAGTCGGCAAACCACGCTCGTCCAGCCTCTTGCTCGTAGACCTCCTGCCAAGAGAGCCCTTCCCATGCGCCAAAGTTCAGTTCGCGCAGTCGCTCGTCCTGACAAGTGGTCAGCCCCTTTGTCAGGGCTATCGCCTCAGCGAGGACAGCGCAGCGGAGCGATGGACTACTGTAGATCTTGTCTAGCTGGACTTTCCTCAGCTCTGCGACGATCTGCTGAGCATAGCGAGGGTACTCCTCCGAGAGTGGCACTTCGAGCCAGCCGTAGCAGATGCCTTTCGGTAGGGCAACAGGGGTGTGACGCACGAGGTAGAGACTCATACTGGTCAGGCGTAGATAGTTACTACAAGTGTGACCAGCAGTAGCGTCAGCTCGGCGAGGCAGACAATAGCTCCCAGCACATCACCCGTGTGTCCGCCGATACGCTTGTTGCTAATGCGCATGATCAGTAGCGACTGCCCGATCATCAGCACGGGAGCCACAACAGCAGCCTGCCAGGGCAGGAGCAAGAGGGCTAGGAGTGCCCAGACAGCCGCTATGAGTAGCGTCTTCGTAGTGACCGCTTGTCGCAGATGCGTCGCCTTGCTCGCCTCGCCACTCTTACGTGCGTAGGTCGAGAGGCGCATCACGAGGATGGGCATCCAGCGTGCCACCACTGCCATCGCTACGATCGTCCCGATGGCGGTCTCGTAAGGTATGTAGCTCAGCAGGACGACACGACTCATGAGGAGCATCACCAGGCCCAAGATACCGTACACGCCTGTCGAGCTGTCCTTCATAATGCGTAGCGTCGTATCCCTATCGTGATACCCGCCGAAGGCATCGCAATAGTCCGACAAACCATCCTCATGCATCCCGCCCGTGACAACTAAGCCAACGATCACGCTCATCACCGCAGCCACCGCATTTGGTAGATAGTAGCCGGCCAAGGCATAGATCCCAGCCATCACAGTTCCTACGATCGCTCCCAGCAGAGGAAAGTAGCGAAAGGACTCCCCCATCCGCTCCTCACGATACGTCACATGCCCCACTGGTATGCGGGTGTAGAAGAGTAGCGAGAGACGAAGCAGGTCCCACTCAGAGCGTATCGTGCGTAGCAAGTGCAAAGCCATAGGTCTAGAGTCTCTTTTCTTATTAGTCTACACGGCAAACCGCCGCGTCGTCAAAGCCACGCATATTATTCATAAAGGCAACGGCCGACTGAACAATCGGATAAGCAACAAGTGCTCCCGTACCCTCACCGAGGCGCATGCCGAGCGACAAGATAGCCTCTCCGCCTAGGTAGTCGATCATCGCTTGGTGTCCTGGCTCTTCGGAGGTGTGAGCGAAGAGTACATTGTCCACAATACGTGGCTCCATCTCGTGTGCCACCATAAAGGCTGAGGTAGCGATCACTCCATCCGCTAGGATCAGCATACCTCGCTTGTATGCCTCTAGGACACCACCACAGATAGCAGCAATCTCTAGTCCACCCATCTGCGACAATAGCTCCATAGGACTTTGCGGATTGTAGCATGCAGCCACCGCCTCGAGCACCTTCGCCTTATGTTCTAGCCCTGAGCCACGCAGCCCCGAGCCTGGGCCAATGATCGAGGCGATAGAGCGTCCCGTAATCTTGTGTAGGATCAGCGTCGCTGGCGAAGTATTGCCGATACCCATCTCGCCAAAAGCGATCACATTAGACCCACGCTCCGCCTCTTGCGTCACACACTGAGCTCCGATTAGCATCGCTTCAGCACACTCCTCGGTCGTCATAGCCGGCTCGTGAAGCATATTGCGGGTGCCGTGCATCACCTTAGCCGACTCGATACGACAAGCCTCAGGGAAGTCGTAGTCGACACCCACATCTATGACACGCAGGCGAAAGCCATTTTGCCTAGCCAAGACACTACAAGCCCCGCCGCCCGAGACAAAGTTGATGCATTGCTGCCACGTGATCTCCTTAGGACATGGACTCACGCCCTCCTCGACGATCCCATGATCTGCAGCCAGCACCAGCAGCACAGGGTCGATCAGCTGAGGCGTCACGCTATGCTGTATCATGCCCACCTTGTAGGCGATGCGCTCTAGCTGCCCCAGCGAACCCTTTGGCTTTGTGCGGCTGTCGATCCGCTCTTGTAGTTCCTCCTCAAAAGTCATATCTCTCTATAAATCTGAAATTAGTTCCGTCCGCAAAGCTCTGCCAGAGACCATCAGGTAAGCTTCATCTGCCGTGGCAGAGATATATTGGTTGACCCACCCCTGCAGATCTACGAAAGCTCGTGAACTCGCATCGGAAGCGTGCAGACTCATACCGATCTCGTTGCTCACCACGATGAGCGTATCCGCCTCGCTGTGATGCAGCAACTGCTGCCACTCACGACGCGCCTCGCTGAGCGAAGCCTCTGCGTCAAACTCCAGGTCACTGTAGATATTCGTCAGCCACAGCGTCACGCAGTCTATCAATACGATACGCCCTGCTATCTGCGTCTGGCTCAGGTAGCGCGGCTCCTCGATAGTAGTCCACTCAGGTCCTCGATCCGCTTGGTGACGCGCTATGCGACGCTCGAAATCCTCGTCCCAGTGACGCGCCGTAGCAAGGTAGATCGGCCGGTCAGAGAGCGAGCGCGCCAGTCGCTGGGCGTAGCCACTCTTGCCACTGCGCTGCCCCCCAGAGATGTAGACCACTCGCGGACGCTTGCAGAGCTTGCCATCCTCATATAGACGGTAGTCCCCATTGGGTAGGAAAGTGATCTCCTCCACCTTGTCTAGCGGACCTCCCTGTAGCAAAGCCTCTAGCACCCTCATGGTAAAGCCGTGCCCCATGAGCAGTACCAGATCCTCCTCATTGTTATGCTTTTGCCTTAAGTCGTGCAACAAGCTCTGCAGACGCTCCGCAATAGCCTCCACCGTCTCGATCTCGTGTGGCTCCTCCTCTAGCGGCGGAATCTCGACAAAGGGGCGCCCCTCCCATCGTCCGAAGGCACGCTCGCGCAGTCGCTCATCCAGCACCAGAGGTGCCTTGCAGCCACTCGACGACATCATCAGCTCAGCCGAGCGGCGTGCCCGTAGCTGATCACTACTATATATATGTGTGATGGGGCATCCCTTCAGTCTGTCCCCCAACTGTAGACATTGCGCCACCCCTCGTCGGGTCAGCGTGCCAGCTGTCTGCCCCTGACAGATAGAGCGCAAGTTCTCCTCCGTCTCTCCGTGACGTGCTATAAGCAATCGCATAGATCAGTCTCTAGATTAAAAAGGCTCCTTACAGAAGCCTCATGCAAAGGTAGCGAATTTAGCGGTTAGCTATTGGATGTTGGCCGTTGGCTGTTGGCTGTTAGCTGTTAGCTAGACTCACTAGTGCTACTAGTGGCACTAGAGGCACTAGCACTCCGATAGCTCTGATGACTCTGATAGCTCTAGCCAAAAGCCAACAGCTAGTGGCCATTTGCGAGATATTTATTACCTTTGGCGGTGTTAAACGACTTCAAAACTTAACCAGACATTCCAATGAAAGCAACTTATCTATCACTCACACTAGCTCTCATCTCGCTAGTCCTCTTTACATCTTGTGGTCCTGATGCCAACAAGCCCACACCCAATGTAAACAGCATCACCCTCCAGAAGACCGCTGCCACCCTGCAGCCCGGAGAGAAGCTAGAGCTCATCGCCACCGTCTCACCAGCTGATGCTACCGTGACCTTCTCAACAGACAACCCTGCCGTCGCTACCGTTTGTAAGAAGGGCGTCGTCAAGGCTATAGCTCCTGGCACAGCTACCATCACGGCTCAGGCCGGTGACAAGAAGGCTACCTGCACCATCACTGTCGTTGAGGGCAAGAACGTTTCCATCTTTAACAAGCTAGATGGCAAGAAGTACCCCTCAGGGAGCACCATTGACTACGTAGCCACTATAACTAAGGAGGAGGCTGAGTTCTATAGCATAGACCTCCTCTTTAGCGTCATCAAGACGATGAACTACACGGCCGAGCTAACCTTCGACAATGAGTTCGATGGATCGATCTGCATAGGACAGTGCCAGATGGTCAAGAAAGTAAAGTCCTATAAGGTTGACGAGCCTGTCGAGTTCACGGCTGATAGCGAGGAGGGGCCCGTCAAGGAGAAGGGGAATATGACCAGTAATTGGCTCGACTTCGCTCTCTCCACACCAGTTGGTGAGACCTACAAGAACCGCGTCACCGTCAAGCTCTTCCCTGAGGATGGTAGCGAGACGCTCTCATGGGTAATCAACGTCGCACTCACTGTCAAGTAACATACACACCTAAATCAACAGACACAGATATGAAGCACTTACTAACTATCCTACTATCCCTCATAGTAGTCACCATAGCGCAGGCGCAGCTACCCCAAGTCGAGCTCAAAGATCTACAAAACAACGTAGTCAACACGAGCGAGCTGAGCAACGATGGTAAGCCCTTTATCATCTCGTTCTTCGCCACCTGGTGCAAGCCTTGTCTCCGTGAGCTCAAGGCAATACACGAGGAGTATGTAGACTGGCAGGAGGAGACGGGCGTCAAGCTCATCGCAGTCTCGATCGATGAGGGGCAAAACGCTGACCGCGTCAAGCCGCTTGTTGATGCCCTCGGCTTTGAGTACGAAGTCTTACTAGATCCTAATGGAGACTTCAAGCGAGCTATGAATGTCAACATGATCCCCCACGTCTTCGTCATCGACGGCAAGGGTCGTGTCGCATTCTCTCATAGCGGATACACCGAAGGCGGTGAGCAAGAGCTGATCGCTAAGGTGCGTGAGCTACTACAAGACTCTGAAGAGTAACTAGATAATTTCATAGCGCAAAGTAAGAGGAGAGACCTAGCACCCTAATGCTAGCATCTCTCCTCTGAAATGTTTTGACAAGCTAACCGGCTCTAATCAACGACCTCTCTTTATTTTTTCAATCCTCTTTATTAGACACTGACTATATGCGACATACGCTACGCCTCGTACGGCACCTTTGCATACTATCCTGTATGGGTCTCGCTGCACTAACGGCCCTCACAGCTCAAAGTGATAGCGAGTGGAAGCCTTGGAACAAGTTCTCTCCCTCCTTTAGCGTGCAGAGCGATATGCTCTTCTCCCTAGATAACAAAGCTAATGGGTACAAATCCTGGATGGGCAATAGCTACGTAACAGGGACCCTGCGCAATAACTACCTCGAGCTAGGACTTCGCTACGAAGAGCTACTACGCCCCATGCCCGGTCACGAGCCTGAGCAGGGACGCGGTATACCACACCTACACCTCAAGGGCTTCGTAGGTAAGTATGCCGAGGTCACGCTGGGTGACTTCTACGATCAGTTTGGATCAGGCATCCTCTTCCGCAGCTATGAGGAGCGTACCTTGGGCATCGACAATGCCGTACGAGGTGTACACGTATCCCTCACCCCATACGACGGTGTACGACTCAAGGGCTTCACAGGTCAGCAGCGCAACTACTTCGACCGCACCTTCCGCCTCTTCAACAAAGATCGTGGCTTCATATCTGGTGCTGATGGCGAGCTGGCTATTCACCAGTGGGCACCAGCACTACGAGACAATCAGATGACACTCACACTGGGCGGCTCTTATGTCAACAAGGTCGAGGACGATGAGATCATACCCGCAGAGACGCCCGCAGGGATGACAGGCCCCATGCGCCTCAACCTACCCCGTCAGGTGCACGCCTTCGGGGGGCGCGCTAAGTTTACGCTCGGGGGATGGGTACTCAATGGCGAGTACGCTTACAAGAGTAGCGACCCCACAGCGACCAACCACTACATCTACTCTCCAGGCTCTGTGGCTATGCTCTCGACCTCTTACTCACAGCGAGGGCTGAGCCTCTTGCTACAAGCTAAGCGTAGCGAAAACTTCAACTTCCTCTCCGCTCGCTCCACCGTCGGTACGCCTCTGCATATCAACCACCTGCCAGCCTTTACCGCTAATCACACCTACACTCTCGCTGCGCTCTACCCCTACGCTACACAGCCTGATGGCGAGTGGGCACTGCAAGGAGATATACGCTATACCATCCCCAGAGGTACCCTGCTAGGTGGTAAGTACGGCACTGGGCTGCGAGTCAACTATGCACATGTCAGAGGTCTCAAGAGCGTCGCTACAGACCAGCTACCTCTAGGTGCTGAGGAAAGCAAGCTATATGGCACAGACGGATACAAGCACCCCTTCTTCGGTATGGGTGAGCTATACTACTCAGACTTCAACTTCGAGCTAAGCAAGAAGTTCTCCCGCACCGTCTCCATGACCTTCGAGTACTACAACCAGATCTACAACCAGCAGGTCGTCGAGGGGCACGCCATCAATAACCCGCTCGTCTATAGCAACATCTTCGTCCTCGAGGGCAAGTTTAGACTAGCTCCTCGCTACACGCTACGCACCGAGCTGCAGTACCTATACAGCCGCCAGGCTGAGGGCAGCTGGCTCTTTGGGCTAGCCGAGCTATCCGTAGCACCTAACTGGATGTTCTCTCTATCGGATCAGTACAATATAGATGCCACCAAGGAGCACTACTACATGGGCTCACTAACATACGCCAAGGGCAATCACCGCCTACAGCTAGGCTACGGACGCACACGCGCTGGTATCAACTGCTCAGGTGGCGTATGCCGCTATATGCCCGAGACAAAGGGTATATACCTAAGCTACAACGGGTCCTTCTAACGCTCCGCCACTTCACTCACACATTTGACTATTATATCAAGATGAAACTATATACACGCTATACAATCCTCTCAGCTCTAGCACTGATCCTTATGGTAGCCTGCAAACCTATGCCTGAGAGTGAGCGATTCATCCCCAATGAGATCGAGACCACAAAGGGACGATCCGTACTCATTGAGGACTACAGTGGCGTGGGCTGTGTCAACTGCCCAGGTGCTGCCAAAAAAATCTCCGAGGCGGCCGAGTCGCATGGTGACAAAGTAGTCATCGTAGCTCTACACGGAAGCAATACTGGCATCGGCACACGACCCAAGGAAGACCCCAAGGGTCTATACAGCCCCGAGGCAGCCACCTACCTCGAGCGACTTCAGTCAAACTCGCTACCTGCAGCGACCTTTAATCGTCGGCCACTCGCTAGCAACGGAGGCAAGACCTATAGCTCCAGCGCTGCACAGTGGCCCGCCGAGATGCAGGCGGTACGCGAGCTTCCACAGCTCTACAAGATAGACCTGCAAGTCTCCGAGAGCAACCGCAAGGTTACGGCGCAGTGCACCGCTACCGCTCTAGAGGGAGCCGAGGTGGCAACAGATCCAGAGCTATACCTACAGCTCTGGCTCATCGAGGACAACATCATAGCTCCACAGCACTTCGCATCAGGACTCAAGGAAGACTACCAGCACAACCACATCTTCCGTCAGACGCTCAACGGCATCGACGGAGAGGCTTACCAACTGGGCAAGAGCTACGACAAGACCAGCGCCATCGAGCGAGAGGTCATCAACCCCGACCACTGCTCCGTCGTCGCTATACTCTACGACCACAAGACAGGCGAGGTCTACGAGGTCGCTAAGGCACCGCTACGGTAACCCCCCAGCGACCAACTAGTCAGCTAATACTCCTAAACGAAACGCAGACCATCAAGACACTCATCCGTCTTGGTGGTCTGCGCTTTTGTTAGCTATTGGCTGTTAGCTATTGGCTGTTGGCTGTTAGCTGTTAGCTGTTAGCTAGGGGCACTAGTGCTACTAGTGGCACTAGCTCTCCGATAGCTCTGATCACTCTGATCGCTCCGATGGCTCTGATGGCTCCAATCCGCTCCGACCACTCCGCCCCGCTCCGATTCCTCCGATCATTCCGATCACTCTAACTTCTAATCCGATTTTCTACGTAGAAATTAAAAAGCCAGCCCTTGGAACTCGTATGCACAACGGAATCAGAGCGATAGCATGACGACATCCGTACGCACGCAGTACCCCTAGTTTGCAACTCTCTTGCAATTGATTTTCCCTACCTTTGCCTATAGAGAAAATACCACTCACTATGAAACAAATTACCGAATATATTCCCATCGTCGGCATGCACTGCGCCGGATGCGCTGCTGCCGTAACAAACAAACTACAAGGTGTCACCGGTGTCCTCGAGGCCACCGCGCAGATAGACACCCGCTCCCTATACATCGTGTACGACGCAGAGCAGATCACACGCGAGCAGATCGCTACGCAGGTCGCCTCGCTTGGCTTCTCCCTCATACTCACGTCAGACGAGACCGAGGCCGTCAGCCAAGCGCTCGAGCAGGAGCGTCGCTCGGCACGTCAGCTAGCATGGCGCACAGCCATCGGAGCGACTCTGACCATCGGCGTCATGATCTGGATGTATCTACTCGGAGGCGTCGGCGAGCATTGGGTTGCCCCGCTCGTAGCACTCGTCGCATACCTCTATGTCGCAGGACCCTTTCACTGGAGAGCCGTGAAGCAGCTAAGACGAGGCGTCATGGGCATGGACACACTGGTCTCCCTCAGCACCACTTGCTCCGTCATCGGATTGATCCTCGCCTACGGCTCCGAGGGGCATCAGCTGCACCTCTACCTCGATGCACTGGTCATGATCCCCGCCTTCGTACTCATCGGCAAATGGCTCGAGCAGCGCGCCACAGCCTCGACAGCTAGCGCCTTGCGGGCACTCCTCGACTTGACACCTCGTGAGGCGTCGCTCGTCGTCGGCGAGGAGACAAGACGCGTGCCACTGCAGTTGGTACAGCCCGGCATGACCGTACGGGTACGCCCTGGCGAAGCGATCCCCGTCGATGGCGTGATCACCTCGCAAAGTGCTACCCACATCAACGAACAAACCATCACCGGTGAAGCAGAGGCTGTGGAGCGTGGCGAGGGAGACAAAGTCTTCGCCGGAACCATCTGCCTCTCCACCGCCATAGAGGTGCGTGCCGAAAGCGTCGGCGCCGACACCGCTCTGGGACATATCGTTGCGACCGTGCGCAAGACCTTGGCGGACAAACCTCCGCTACGTCTCTTGGCCGATCGCATCGCACAATACTTCGTGCCCACTATACTCATCCTCGGAGCACTCACCTTTGCCCTATGGTACTGGGTCGTAGAGCCGGGCGCACTCGATCTAGCCGCACGTTACGCTATCTCCGTCCTCGTCATCGCCTGCCCCTGCGCCTTGGGCTTAGCCACACCCACCGCACTGACCGTAGCTGTCGGTGAGTCGGCACGGAGGAACATACTCTTTGCAGAGGCCACGGCACTGGAGACGTTGCCCCGTGTCGACGCTTTCCTCCTAGACAAGACTGGGACACTCACCCTCGGCAGCCCCTCGGTCACGGAGATACAGTGGTTCATCGCCGAGGAGGAGCAGACTCCCATGCTCTCGCTCATCGCCTCTGCCGAGCAGCACAGCCTGCACCCACTGGCGCAAGCGATCGTCGCATACGGCGAAGCGCAGGGAGCGACGACCAGCGAACTGACCGTCACCGAGCAACCGGGGCAAGGCTTGCTCGTCACCACGCCGGAGGGTGAGCTGCGCATCGGACGCGCCTCGTGGATTGCCGAGGGGGGCGTTGCGTCGATACCCTCTTGCGACCTCACTGGCTCGCTCGTCTATGTGGCGCAGGGGACCCGGCTCGTCGCTATCATAGCCCTCTCGGACACGCTCACACCGCACGCTGCCGAGACGATTGCACAGCTTAAGGCACAAGGCAAAAAGCTCCTCATGCTCACCGGTGACCGCAAACCCGAAGCAGAGCGCATCGCTCAGCAAATAGGAATAGACACGGTACATGCCGAGCTCATGCCTCAAGACAAAGAGACGAGACTAGCCTCCCTACAAGAGCAAGGCCTCGTCGTATCCATGGTAGGCGATGGTGTCAACGACGGACAGGCACTAGCTCGTGCCGACGTGAGCATAGCACTCGCCGGGGGCAGCGACCTAGCCACCTCGATGGCGCAGCTGGTCATCTCCAAGCCCGACCTATCGCTCCTTCTCGAGGCTACCGAGATAGCACGACAAACGGTACGCACCATACGCTTCAACTTCCTCTGGGCGCTCCTCTACAACGTCATCGCCATACCGATCGCTGCGGGGCTCTTCACACGATGGGGCTTGACCATCACGCCCGCCATCGCGGCCGCTGCCATGGCGCTCAGCTCCATCTGCGTCGTCGTCAACAGCCTCCTCCTGCAGCGCCGCATAGCTACGCGCTAGACGTTGGCTATTAGCTATTGGCTATTAGCTGCTACTGCGCCCTGCTTTCTAAGTACTTAGAAAGCAGGGCGACGTGGACGGGGGACCCTCGGGTCGTTTGCCCCTCCCTGCGGCTTTACATATCTTTACGGGGAGATTGGTCCGATCGCCTCCTTTGTCGAATATCCCCGTAAAGATATGTTATTAGAGATTAGAGGTTAGAAGTTAGAGATTAGAGCCATCGGAGCGATCAGAGTGTATCAGAGCGATTGGGTCCGAAAACGAAAAGAAGGAACGCACCGAGCGTGCATTCCTTATGACCTGTATACTATATATGTATGTCTGGGCTAGCTGGCGTAGATGGCATCTAGTCGCTGGCGCAGTGTGTCGATGTCGACGTCGACGTCGATGACCCCGTTTTGTGCCAGAGAGATCTTGCCACGCTCCTCGCTGATGACGATGACGAGACAGTCCGTAGCCTGCGAGAGTCCTAAGGCACTGCGGTGACGTAGGCCTAAGTCTTTCGAGAGGGTGGGGTCGTTGGAGACGGGGAGGATACAGCCAGCAGCTCGTATGTCGTTATCGACGATAATCATGGCACCATCGTGGAGCGGGCTGTTTTTGAAGAATATGTTTTCGATCAGGCGGGCATTGACATCTGCCTTAAAGACTTCTCCTGTGTGGAGGTAGGCGGTGAGCTCCTGCTTGGCTTGGATAGCGATGAGGGCACCCACCTTCTTGCGCGCCATATTCATACAAGCTAGGACGAGTGCTGCGACACAGCGCTGCTCCTCCTGGGCACTCTGATCATCCCCCTTGAAGACCTTTCGTAAGAAGCGCCATCGGTGGGTACTGCCCAGCGTGATCAAGAAGCGTCTTATCTCCTCCTGAAAGATGATCACCAGAATGAGCATACCCGTGCCGACCAGCTCGTCAAGGATACCCCCCAAGAGGATCATACCGGCCCACTTGGAGACGATGACCCACACGAGGATAAAGGTGAAGATACCTAAGATCAGCGCTCTCGAGGCGGTCGCCCTCAGTGTCCGATAGACATAGTAGAAGAGGAGTGCCGAGAGGATAATGTCAAAGAGGTCGACAAGCGTAAAGGATAACCAGTCTAGCGTCACAGTCCTAAGTCTCTAAGCGTGATAGTTAATGGATTTCTAGCGGTCTCTGCCAGTGGGTGTAGCTACTCGCCCCCGTAGCGTCGGGGAGGTGCTTGCGAATCATGTCGGTCACCTTGATCGCTTCGACAGCGAGACGCACATCGTGGGTGCGGATGATCTGTGCGATGCCCTCCATCAGAGCGTAAGTATGTAGCACATTGGTCGCATCGCCTGAGTGCATGGCATCGGCTCCGATGACTGTCTGCACCATACGCTTGCGCGAGAAGCCGACCAGCACGGGCTCGGCAAATTCTTGTAGCGCCTCCCGCTGATGCGTCAGCAGGCGGTAGTGGTCGTCCATGCTTTTGCTAAAGCCATAGCCGGGGTCGAGGATTACATCCTTGACACCACAGTCGTGAAGCTGCTCGAGACGACGTCGGAAGTAGTCCGCTACGCACACCTCGACCGAGGGCTTGTAGTCTACCACCTGATGCATCCCCTCGACATTGTGCTCTAGGTGCATCAGTATGTAGGCGACGCCCAGCTCCCCCACGGTGCTGTACATCTTCGCATCGGCCTGACCGCCCGATATGTCGTTGATGATCTCCACGCCATACTCCTCGACGCACGCCTTCGCCACGTCAGCGCGGTAAGTATCTACCGAGATAGGCAGGTCGGACACTTCGGCACGGATGATCTCTAGTGCGTGGCGCAGTCGGCGTAGCTCCTCCTCGCCATCGACCAGTTCGCCTCCCGGACGTGTCGAGCATGCGCCAATGTCGATGATGCGTCCTCCCTCCTGGACGATCTCGCGGGTGCGCTCAGCGATCGCCTCGGCGGTCTGCTTGCGACTACCCGCATAGAAGGAGTCGGGCGTCACATTGAGGATGCCCATCACGACAGGCTCCGACAGGTCGAAGGCACGGCCCCCTAGATTGAGTATGTAAGACATAAGCGTGTCAGCTCTTGTGGGTTGTGATCGCTCCCCGTCACTTACTATAAGGTAGTGGCGAGGAGCGGTTGCTTTTATAGATTAAAGTTTAGCTTGGCGCATATCCTTTGACTCTGCCAGGGCTTTGTGGAAGGCGAAGGCTTTCTCCAGACAAACGGGTGTCTGTCCCTCCGAAGCCTGAGCTAGATAAGCGCGTAGCAGCGGACGGTAGTCGGGATGGGCGCAGTTCTCTATGATGCGCTCCGCACGCTGTCGTGGAGAGAGCCCTCGGAGGTCGGCGATACCATACTCGGTGATGAGTACCTTGACCGAGTGCTCGGTGTGATCCACGTGGCTCACCATCGGTACGATAGCGCTGATGGCGCCGCCCTTAGCGGTCGAGGGCGTGGTGAAGATAGAGATGTAACCATTGCGGGTGAAGTCGCCCGAGCCACCGATACCGTTCATCATCTTAGTGCCCAGGACGTGCGTCGAGTTGATGTTACCATAGATGTCCGCCTCGAGAGCGGTATTCATGGTGATGACCCCGAGGCGGCGTACGATGCCTGGGTTGTTGGAGTACTCCTCCGGGCGCAAGAGTAGCTTGTCCTTGAAGAAGTCCCAGTTCTGATAAATGTCTAGGATGACGTTACGACTGACTGAGAGCGAGCAGCCCGAGGCAAACTTAACGCGTCCCTCCTTCATCAGCCCAATGACGGCATCCTGGATCACCTCGGTGTAAACCTCAAAAGGTGGAATCTTAGGACTCTTGCCTACGGAGGCTAGAACCGCATTGGCGATATTGCCTACGCCACTCTGCAGTGGGAGGAACTCACGAGGGATGCGACCCGTGCGGATCTCCTCCTCGAGGAACTTCGTGACATTGTCCCCAATCGCCTGCGTCACCTCATCAAGCGGTGCAAAGCCTCCGTCATCGTTTGGCTCGCTGGTCTTGACGACCGCTACGACCTTCTTCGGGTCGAGCTGTAGGTAAGGCTTGCCGACACGGTCAGAGGGCTTGTAGATAGGTAGCTCGCGACGTGCGGGTGGGTCAAGAGGCTCTGCGATGTCATGGAGACCACGTATCTTGGCGGGGTGACGGTCATTGATCTCGACGATGATCCGGTCGGCAAGGCGGCAGATGGTGGGTAGGATACCAACGCCCGTGGTGGGTACCAGCTGACCATCTTCCGTTAGCTCAGCAGCCTCGACGATAGCTACGTCGATCTTGCCAAAGAAGCCAGCACGCAGCTCCTGCGCCAGCTGCGAGAGGTGCATGTCGCAGTAAGCGACCTCACCACTATTGATCTCGGCACGTAGGTCTTTGTTGGACTGATAGGGTGCTCTAAACTTGATCGCGTGAGCACGTGCCAAAGCTCCGTCGAGGCGGTCGCCTGTCGATGCTCCCGTGAAGACGCTTATGCGGAAGGGTCTTCCTGCTGCGTGCTCCTCTTCGGCGTAATGAGCTATGGCTTGTGGCACTACCTTAGGACAACCAGCAGGCGTAAAGCCACTAAAGCCTACCTGATCGCCATCGTGAACTAATCTCGCTGCCTCTTCGGCAGTCATGATTGGGTAAGACATACTATATATTGGGTTAAGTGTTTGTGCTATAAGAGCCCGCCACCGTCTCACTGCGGTAGCGTTTCTCAAAGGTACGGAAAAAAGAGATTGGCTGTTAGCTATTAGCCTTTGGCTGTTAGTTGTTGGCTAGGGTGATCGGAGCTATCAGAGCTATCGGAGTGCTAGTGTCCCTAGTGGCACTAGTGTCTCTAGCTAACAGCCAAGAGCCAAAGGCCAAAGGCCAGTCGCTAGAACTGGAAGTAGATAAAGGGCTGCACACCACTGCTCTGGAACTGGACGACGAGCAGCACGACGAGGGCGAAGAGCAGTGCCTGACCGACGAGCGGCATGCGGCTGATGCTACGCTCGAGGGGACGAAAGGCGCGTTGCGGGACGAAGTGAGCCACGAAGCCTAACACGATCAACGTCACAACGAGCCAGTAGCCTTCGAGGAACTGCGGGATGATCTCGGGGTGGAACTCGTACCGTATCATCTCAAACATTTGCCCGATGCCCTCCATCGTCGGCATACGGAAGAAGATCCACGCGAAGCAGACGAAGTGGAAGGTGATGAACATCCCTAGGTAGCGTCTGAACCGTCCCATAGAGGCTCCGTCGGGGCGTGCCCACGGGCAGATCTGCATATAGAGCTTATGCAGGGCAAGTGCGACGCCGTGCATACCACCCCAGAGGATGAAGCGCAGGCTAGCTCCGTGCCATAGCCCGCCGAGGAGCATCGTGATCAGAAGGTTAAGGTAGGTACGTAGCCGACCACGACGACTTCCCCCGAGCGGTATGTAGAGGTAGTCTCGCAGCCAGGAGGAGAGAGAGATGTGCCAGCGTCGCCAGAACTCGGTGATGGTAGCGGAGCGGTAGGGCGAGTCGAAGTTGATGTTGAAGCGAAAGCCGAGCCACAGGGCGATGCCGATAGCCATATCGGAGTATCCAGAGAAGTCGCAGTAGATCTGGAGTGCGTAGCCGTAGATAGCCATAAGATTTTCGAAGCCACTGTAAAGGGTAGGGGCATCGAAGACACGATCCACAAAGTTGAGCGAGATATAGTCGGAGATGATCGCTTTCTTGATGAGTCCCGAGAGGATCAGGAAGAGTCCCTCGCCAAACTCCTTTTTGGTGACCCATACGGGCTTGTAGATCTGCGGGATAAAGTCTTTGGCACGTACGATAGGCCCCGCGACGAGCTGAGGAAAGAAGGAGACGTAAAAGAGGTAGTCCACCCAGCGTCTCAGCGGACGTATCTCGCCTCGGTAGATGTCGATGACGTAGCTGAGCGACTGGAAGGTGAAGAAGGAGATGCCGACGGGGAGAAAGATGTCGAGCGGACCTAGCTGTGTCGTGCTTATTTCGGAGAGTCCGACTAGTCCACCGATCCACTGCACGAGCGGGGTGAAGAACTCTAGAAGGAAGTTGGTATACTTAAAGTACCCGAGCATTCCGAGGTTGAAGCAGAGGGAGAGGGTGAGCCAGCGGCGCTTGACTTTGCGCTCTGGGGCAGCTGCTATGAGGTGCCCGATGATGAAGTCGACCGTGGCGGTCATGATGAGGATCATAGCGTAGTAGCCGCTGCTCTTGTAGTAGAAGAAGAGCGAGAAGCAGACTACATAGATGATCCGTGCCAACGTGTGCCTACGCAGCAGGTAGTAGAGCGGCAGGAAGAGCAGGAAGAGGACCAGAAAGAGTCCACTATTGAAGAGCATCGGCGCGGAGCTATCGTAGGTGAGTAGCTCGGCAGCTCGTGAGAGATAGGGGGTGAGCATACGGAGGTTAGTCTTCGGAGGCTTGAGGGGTGACGTGGGAGGAGCGTTGGCACCACTGCTTATAGTCGTCTTGAAGGGCTGTGGCAATCGCCTCGCCTACCTTATTATAGCCAGCAGCTGTGAGGTGAACGCGGTCACCTGAGAGGATGCCCCTAGAGAGCAACTGCGGACCACCCGCCGCTCCACCGAAGTGGGCGAAGAGGTCGATGTAGCCACACCCCAGCTCCCGAGCTTGCTGCTGTAGCTCATCGGCTATGAGCTGGCAGTTGGCATTAGCGCGGTAACTGGTGCGGTAAACGGTGCGACGACGCCTACGCTTGCCACGACGACTTTTGTGAGCTGTGCGGATCTTCTGATAGTTGGCGAGAGGCGAGGTGAGGACGATGGCGCAGTCGGGGTTGTTCGCTTGGAGCCTGTGTACTAGTCGAGCGACCTCCGCGCCAAAGTTGTTGCGATCGAACTGCCGTGCGAGCGACTCATTGGTGCCCAGCGAAAGGATGATCAGCCGAGGACGCAGAGTAGCAACAGAACTGGTGAAGCTCCCCTTGCTGTAAGTGTAGTAGGTAGCGCCGTTGTAGCCGATCGTGTGGACGAGTGCGCCGCCGCTACTGCGCTCTAAACTAGCACCATACCAGACGGACGAGGCAGGAGCGGTCACCTGTGCCGAGCTTACGTAACGACCCACGAGGAGCGTGTCGGTGACGATCTGCTCGGTGGTCAAAGTGTCGTGCGCGATCTCGCTGGAGTTGCCGCCAGACAAGGTGAAAGGTTGCGTTCCCCGTTTACGGTAGATGACGATGCGGTCGAAGGTTTGCCCGCCACCACATTGCAAGGTGTAGGTGACGGCACCACTCGGCCTCGTCTGTAGCACCATGCCGGTAGGACTCTCCCGATCGTAGTCTCTCTGAGTGATCTTAACGCCCGACGTGCCAGCTGAGGAGGCTCGTATCACCGTGTGGATAGGCGGATTGGTCCCCAACAAGCGAAAAGGCCCTACCCAACCCATTCCACCGTCGCCCCAACGCTGTGTAAAGGATTGACGGATCGGCATGGTGAAGTGTCCCGCCTGTATGTGTGAGTCGCCTAGATGGATGATCGAGACAGTCTGACCAGTCGCTCTAGCCTCGTCACAAGCGGACCAAAACTTATCGAGGTAACCGTCGGGGGCTACGAGCTGTGGCACCCGCTGTGCCATAAGCGTCTGCGCCATAAGAAGTAGGCTCCCTATCACGGCACAACTGATCCGTATCAACCTGCTACTCCACATCGCCGATCAGATCTGCTGTGAGTAACTTAGCGAGCTGCCGCCCACCCGCCATAGAGATATGGGTGTAGTCTTTTGCTGCCCATCCTTTGTCCACAAAGCCTTTGATACCACCGAGCGAAGCCATCGCTTCATGCGTATTCCAGAAGAGAAGCCCGTAGCGCTGCGCCAAGCGGTGCTGCAGACGCAGCACACGAGCCACCCCATTGAGCGGATGAATCTCGCCATCACGTAGCGTGGCGCGGTCGGAGAGCGACATGAGTAGGATGGTGGCGTGCGGGTAGAGCTGCTGGATATGCTCGATGCTCTTAGCCATGGCAGTGTAGTACCAGTCGTAACTGTCGTTATTATCCTCAGCACTCACCACATTAAGTCCATAGGAGAGGATGATCAGGTCGTAGGGACGGAAGCGTGAGAGCTGTGCCGTCAGAGCTGAGGAGACAGCATTAAGCTTTGCGCCAGAGGAGCCACGGAGACTGAAGTTGTCCACGGCGACGCCCGTTACACCATCGAAGCAGACGCCGTAGAAGCGTGTGCCATCGCCTCCCTCGGTGGCTATCTCAACCCGCTTGACTCCACTCTGAGGCAGGGTGTACTCGGCCATTGCTCCGTGGCTAGCGGGTAGCTCGGCACGCTGACGTTCGCCACCATTGATGCCGTAACTGATCGTCACGGGGATTGAGTCGCTCACGTAGTGGAGCGTCACGCGGTCGGCGGCACTCTTTAGCTTGTAGCTTGTGGAGGCGGCAGCGGTAGCTGTGGCAAAGGTTTCGGCCAGTGTAAAGAGAGAGCGAGACTTACTCTTATTGGCTGAGGTTTCCTGCCAAGCGCCCTCGAAGCGCTGCTGGATGCTCTGCCTAAAGCGAGCCACAGGCGAGGTGAGCGGTACGTATCCCACGCCTTGCCCGCCATAAGTCTGCTGGAGTGCCTGACGAAAAGGTGCCACCAAGATGTCACCCTCTATAAAGGAGTCACCGACGAAAGCGATATGTACTGCCCGCGAGTGCCCCTCCCGTAGCGCTGCACGCAAGCGACGCAATGCACTCTGCCCCTCGGAGTAATCCATCAGACGGCTGGAGAGTTCTAGCGGAGGAAGCGTGTCGACCGCAGCTTGCGCACGACTGGCCGAGTCTCCTATTGCGCCAGTGGAGCCCTCCAAAGCTTCTTTCGGATCAAGAGGGTTGTCTGATTCGTCTAGGGGTATGGAGAGCGTTTCCGAAGACTGGTTTGCTGTCGTGTCAAGGAGGTCACTCAGCGGGTTGAATCCCTTGAAGTGGTAGCCCGTGATAGGGCCGACAGCGACGAGTAGCTCCGAGAGTCCATACGCTAGCAGACAGCCAACGAGGAGTAGCAAGCAGCTACGGTAGAGATGATTCTTTCTTTTCATGAGCTATGCGACAGCGTACCTCAGGAGTCAATCAGCGCTTGGCGCGTCGCTCTGCTTCCGCCTCTTTGCGCCGCGCCTCTTGGAGTAGCTTGTCCGCCTCAACGAGCTGATCGTAAAAGTGTGCCCCGAAGGCGGCTATCAGCGGCTCACGCACGAATTGGTAGACCTTGATGCCGAGCTTACGGCCTCGCTCCACAGCCGCCTGACAGATGTCCCAGCGGTCGTAGTGTAGTGACGAGAAGTACTTGAACTGACGCACCCGGATCGGGTAGAGACGACAGCTGATCGGCTTTTCTAGCTGAACCTCGGGATGGGTCGAGGCGTACCACTCGATGGCGCAGCGCACCCCTTCGGGGAGTGTGGGGTGGAGTGTGAAGGCGCAGTTCTCGCCGTTCACTATAGAGAGTACTCGCTCGCCAGTTATGTCCGTGTAGCTCACGCCCTGATGATGGATCAGCTCACAGGCCTCGGGGGCTAGGTGCGGCTCAAGGAGCGAGAGGTGACGCTGATAGCTCTGGCACTCACGCTCTGTGGCAGGAGGACCCGCATCGCCATGCACGCAGCAAGCGCCACGGCATACAGCGTAGTCGCAGGCGAAGCACTCCTCAAGGATCTCAAAGCTCACCACCTTGTCATCGATCTGTATCATCACTCTGCAGGCGTTAAGGTTATCATCAAAGCTTTGCCCTCGCCAGGTGCCACCTGCATCGGGAGCGTCTCGGCGGGGAGCAGTAGCGCTTCGTGGGAAGCTAGTTGCCACGGCTCTGTGTCTTCACCGCTTAGTACCAAGATCCCAGAGATACCGACAAGGATCGCACAGCTCGTCCCTTCGGTTGTGATGAGCTGAGATGAGTTTGGTGTGGCTATCACCTCGTGACAGACGAAGCGTGGCGTACCTAAGGGCAATTGGCGAGCGTCTAGCTTATGCGGCTCTAGTGTCGCACTGTGGAGTGCCTCCTCGATGTGTAGCGTTCGCTTGGTACCCTCGTCGTCTACTCGATCGTAGTCGTAGAGACGATAGGTCGTGTCGCTTGTGTCCTGCACCTCAATCAGCATCGAGCCAGCCCCTAGTGCGTGGATCGTACCAGCCGGTAGGGCGATAGCTTCTCCTGATCTCACAGGTTCCCAGTGCAGGTAGCGCATCAGATCACCACGCTCGATGGCGGAGCGCAAGGCGTCGGCCGTCATCGGCTCGGTCAGTCCGAGACAGATGCGGCTCGTCGGCTCCGTCTCTAAGAAGTACCAGATCTCATCTTTGCCTCCCTCCTCTGGCGATGGGTGTACCTGTACAGAGAGATCTGTCGCTGCGTCTAGCAGCTTGACCAATAAGGGGAAAGCTCCACCACATCGTGCCGTCTGTCCTGGTCCTAGTAAGCGATCGCCATAGCGAGATACCAAAGCATCTAGCGAAGCCCCCTCATAGTCGGCACCCTCTGTGGGTGTCTCCTGCCCTGCGAGAGCTGAGAGTAGCCACACCTCGCCGATTTGCTTGTCGCCTCCCGTAGGGGCAAGACGACCTCCACCCCATATCTTGTGATAGTATTGGGGCGTACAACGTATCGGTGTGAGCTTACGAGACATATATATAATAGGAGAGCTGTGGCGATGGTTACTTCTCTTCGTCCTCAGAGTGCTCTAGAGCACGACGCTCCTGCTCGGTGCGGTAGTTCCTATGCCATATCCAGGCGAGGAGTGCAATCACCACAAGCGTGCCGACACTGGAGCCGACACGTAGCCAGTCAAAGGGGGCACGCTGTAGGATCCAGACCCACACGTTGAGGGCGATCCACCAGATGAGGAGGAAGTAAAGCTTGAGGCGATCTCTACGAGACATGGCTAAGCCTTTTTCTCCGGTGGCACCTGACGTACATAGTGTGCCATCTCGTGGGGGATGATCATCGACAGCTCCATAAAGCCAGCGTACTCGCCATTTTCGTACCACGGGATCTGGTAAATGAGCTTCTTCTTGTCGCCCTTTGTGATGGTGTAGACATGCTTCGTCTGGTGTGCCATCATGTCAGCGAGTAGCGAGCGTGCCGGCTCTGGGTGGCAGTCGAGGACATTCTTGCCGATCAAGCTTTGCCCTGGCTTAAGATTGACCTGACGCGACTGCTCGTTCATCTCTATAATGCGCCCCTCACGGTCACAGATCGTGACCGCGACGTCGGCCTCTTCAAAGAATGGTATCATGTGATTGGGACTCTAATTAGTCGTGATGGTAAGGCTCTCCCCGCAGTATCGTGCAGGCACGGTAGATCTGCTCGACGGCAAAGAGACGCACCATCTCATGCGTCAGTGTCAAGCGACTGAGCGACCAAGCCTGCTGCCCGTAGTGCTGTTTAAACTCAGACGTAAAGCCATAGGGCCCGCCCACCACCAGGAGTAGACGCTTAGCACCGCTATTCATATAGCGTTGCAACTGCTCCGCCCACTGACGGCTCGTGTACTCCTTGCCACGCTCATCCAGCAGGACCACCAGATCACTCGGTGTGATCACCGAGGCGATAGCCTCGCAGGTCGCCTGTTGCTGATTTGCTATGGAGGCTTGCTGCTTGCGCCGCTTAGGGTCGGGCAAGACCTCAATGTCGAAGGGTATATACCCACCGATACGCTGCCGATACTCCTCGATGAGACGGTGTAGCTCTGGCGAAGAGGTCTCACCCACTACGAGGAGTGTCGTGCGCATACGATGCAGAGATAGCTCTTAGAAAGGTAGGTCGTCAGCGTTGTCACCAGCGGCTGGGTCAAAAGATCCGCCAAACTGGTTTTGTGCCCCAGCCTCAGGAGCTTGCGAAGCGAAGCCCGTGCTAGGAGCTGATGCTGCACCGCCCTCTACGTAGGGAGCTTTGCCTGCAAAGGGGTCAGCCTCAGGCGCAGCAGCTGCAGTCTTGTCTACCTTGGAGACGCTGTAAGCGGTCACGTCTGTGTACCAGCGCTCCATATACTCACGGCTCTCTACGTCAAAGCGCACCTCGACGAAGTCACCCTCAGTGAGTGCATACTCGTCGATACGATTATTCCAAATGTTGAAGCAGATGGTGCGTGGGTACTGCGACTCAGTCTCAATGACAAAAGCACCCTTGCGCCAATCTTTGCCAGCCTTGCTGACACCCTCCTGTACGGGGAGAACGCGTATGACGGTGCCTCTTACGATGAGTGGGGTGGGTTGGTTATTGTTGCTGTCCATATCTAGTCTATAAGTAGTTATTTATTAGTCGATAGTTGTTCGTAGTTAGTTATCGGAGTGTCGGAGCAAATCCAATGATCTCTCTGACCTCCTCGATGGTCTTGCGAGCACTCTCACGTGCCTTCATAGCACCTTCGGTAGCTACTCGGTGTAGCTGCTCCTTGTCGCTAGAGAGCTCTAGGATGCGCTCTCGGATGGGTGCTATCGCAGTAAGCAGGTCAGCTGCTAGCTGCTTCTTCAGATCGCCGTAGCGTATGGAGCAGTCCGCATAGGCCTGGCGAAAGTGTGCTACCGTCTCAGGCGTGGAGACCAGATCCATAATGGTAAAAAGGTTCTCCACCGGCTCCGAGGGCTTGCTGTTTGGCTCCGTAGGACCGGCATCTGTGACAGCGCGCATCACCTTCTTCGTGATCGCCTTGTCATCTTCGTAGAGATAGATCGCATTGCCCTCACTCTTGCCCATCTTGCCGGAGCCGTCGAGTCCCGGCACCTTGATCGGCTTAGACATAGCGGTCCACGAGGCAGGCTCTGTGAAGTACTCCACGCCGTAGATCGTATTAAAGCGGCGGGCGAAGCGACGCGCCATCTCCATGTTTTGCTCTTGATCCTTGCCCACAGGCACCTTGACGGCACGCTGCAGTAAGATGTCAGCCGCCATGAGCGTCGGGTAGGTGAGCAGACCGGCATTGACATTGTCCGGTTGCTTACGCGCTTTCTCCTTAAAGGTGGTGGTGCGCTGTAGCTCACCCAGGTAGGCATTCATGTTCAAGTAAAGGTATAGCTCCAGCACCTCAGGCACATCGCTCTGACGGTAGAGAACCACCTTGCTGGGATCAAGCCCACAAGCTAGGTACTCCGCGAGGATTGTGTCTGTATCCTGCACGATGTCCCCCGGGTGTGGATGCGTGGTCAGCGAGTGCCAGTCAGCGATAAAGAAGTAGCAATCATACTGCTCCTGCATCTCTAAGAAGCTACGCATAGCTCCGTAGTAGTTGCCTATATGTAGATGACCGGTAGGTCGTATACCGCTGACGACTCGTTCCATACTGATTCTGTTCTCTCTTTATTATATAGCTATAGCACAAAGGTAGTACTTTTTGCGCTCTTGGAGCAACTGTGTAGGATCGCAATGATAAATGCCTTCGCGTCACACCTTGCAGTGAGTGTGGGTGTTCAAGTCTTTGGCGGCTACCTAAATTGCTAAATCGAGATGTCAGAATACTAATAACTGGGTATAAAAAAGCTAGTCGTGCCTAGCATCTTTGAGATACCTTTGGATGTTAAAATGAGGAGAGGACAACGATGATGGCTTTACCATCAGTAGCTAGCTCCTCTCCCGCTAGATTCGTCTACATACAGTAAAAACAAGTTGATATGAAACGTACTCTTATCGCCCCGCTACTCATGCTCGGGCTACTGCTCTGGGGACTGCTGGCTCTTCCCGCCAAGGGGATTGCACAGGCTCCAGCAGATGCTGCTACCACAGCACTCAGACAGTCTCAGGGCTGTCTCATCAAGCTCACCACGGCACGCGCTGTCGGTGAAACCATTGACATGAAGCTCATAGCTGAAAATCCTAAGCTCAAAGACATAACCATCGAGGGTGTCAAGGAGACCCCCCAGATCGGTAATAAGAAAGTGAAGTACACACTCACTAGTCAGACTATCGTACTGAGAGGATCTATCAAGAGTTTTGACTGTGGCAAGAGTCAGATCACTAAGGTCGAGTTAATCCAGTGTCCTACGCTCGAGAGCTTCTTCCTCGGAGATAACCAAATTCCCGAGCTGGACTTCACCGCCTGTGTCAAGCTGACGAACTTCAATTGCTACAACAATCAGCTTACCGAGCTGGATCTCACTCCCCTCAAGAAGCTCAAATGGTTCAACTGCTACGGCAATAAGCTCACCAAGCTAGACTTAACCTCCTGTCCTGGAGTCTCAGCCATCCGCTGCCAAGACAACCAGCTCTCCGAGATAGTTATTCCTCAGGGCTCTCTCCTCTCTGCTATCGATTGCTCTAAAAATCAGCTCGCCAAGCTAGACATGTCTCACTGCACCAAGCTCAGAAGTCTCAATTGCAGTGACAACCTACTCACTGAGCTAGACCTCTCACAGAGTCCTGCACTGGACAATCTCGTCTGCTACAATAATAAGATACGAGGCAAAGCGATGACCCAGCTTATCAAGAGTCTCGCTGACCGCTCGCAGAAAAGTACCAAGGGCAAGTTTAAGGTACACTTTAACCCTACCCAGCGACCTCAAGATGGCAATGTATGCCTTAAGAGTGACGTAGCTCTTGCGACCAGCAAGAACTGGGCCGTATCCTATGCTGATCAAGACTTAAACGATCCGGCTTACGAAGGCGAAGAAGCCCCGCTCAATGGATCCATCACGCTCACCACGAGTCGCCAGATCGGGAGCAAGATAGGACTAATCATCGAGGCGCCTGGTGCCGTCCAGATAGCGGGAGTCAAAGAGACACCTGTGCTAGGTAAGTATCAGAACTACACCCTCACTAGCCAGCAGGTCACTATACAAGGAGAGATCACCAAGCTACAGTGTAGTAGTAACAACCTCTCAGCTCTCCAGCTGGCAGACTGCCCTACGCTACGGACGCTTGTCTGTTTCAATAATGAAGTCACAGCTCTAGACCTCTCGCATGCTCCTAGCCTTGACTCTTTGATCTGCTACATCAATAAGATTGAGTCGCTAGACTTCTCTCAGACTCCACAACTGCAACTCATAGATATAGAGCAAAATCAACTTGCCTCTATAGACTTAGCACCGCTCCAAAAGCTCAAGAAGATCAACTGCGCTAAGAACAAACTCAAGGCTCTCAACCTTACCACCGCCAAGGCTCTAGAGCGTCTAGACTGCTTTGACAATCAGCTCACGCAGCTCGAGCTGCCACAGACGGCCACCCTTACCTGGATCAACTGTGGAGGCAACCAGCTATCCTCACTAGACGTCTCTGCATGTACGGGACTGCAGACACTCTCTTGCTACAAGAATCAGATACGCAAGCAGGCCATGACTCAGCTCGTGCAGGCTCTCCCAGATCGTACAGGTATGGAGCCTGCAGGGATGTTTGGAGTGCACTTTGATGAGACCAAGATGGACGAAGATGGCAATATATGCCTCCCCAGCGATGTAGCCATAGCTCGGGGCAAGAACTGGCTCGTGCGTGCTGTATCCTCTCAGACAGACTACTCTGGACTAGCTACGGGTGTCATCATGATTACCCCCAGTGAGGGCGTTGAGGAGATATCGCTGACCATCCGGGCTGTCGGCGATGTCACCATAGAAGGTGTCATAGAGGAGCCCACTATCGGGGAGAAAGCGACCTACACGCTCCTAGACAAAGTTGTCACCATACGAGGTGACATCACCTCTCTCGGATGTAGTAGCTCCAAGCTACAAGAGCTGGACCTCATCAGCTGCCCTAATCTGACGCAGCTCTCCTGCTATAGCAACAACCTCGTATACCTCTCCCTCTACAAGTGCCCTAAACTCACCTCACTGAGCTGTCACACCAACAAGATAGAGAGACTAGAGCTCGTAGAGTGTTCCAGCCTCAGCACACTCGACTGCTCTAGCAATCAAATCAAAGGCGAGGCTATGACTCAGCTCATGAAGAGCCTACCCGATCGCACGGGACTCAAGCAGGGTGAGATGACCCTCTACTTCTCTAGAGACGAGATAGACTTTGATGGCAATGTGTGCTACGATACAGACGTAGCTATTGCTAAGGCTAAGAACTGGAAGGTGGGCTTCGCTATGTCGAAAGATGAGTACGAAGGCAAGGAGTCGCCCCAAGCTAAGCAAGCCACCATCACCCTTACCACCAGTCGCCCCATAGGTCAGAAGATCTCTCTAATGATCAAGGCTGAGGACGACTTCACCGTCGAGGGGGTCGATGGAGTACCTTTTGATGGATCCTATATCAAGTACACCCTCACTAGCCAGACTATTACCATACGTGGGCGCATCACGCAGCTCGCTTGCTGGGGTAATGATCTCACAGCTATCTCACTAGAGAACTGCCAGGACCTCACGATACTAACCTGCTCATCCAATAAATTGACCACCCTAGACCTCTCGCACTGCCCCAAGCTCTCACTCCTAGCCTGTGCTAGTAATCAAATCAAAGGCGATGCCATGAAAGCTCTCGCTGAGAGTCTCCCTGATAGGAGCAACACACAGCCTGGCATCTGGCAGGTGCATAAGTCTCTAGACAAGATAGCCGAAGATGGCAACATCTGTCTCAAGAGCGACGTAGCCATTGCGACGCAACGGGGGTGGCGAGTCGTCCTCTCAGAGACCAACGAGGACTACCCTGGAGCTGATCCCAGCCCATCAACCTATATGGTAGACCTCAAGATCGGCACTGGCGGTACAGCCTCTATCACAGGCTACTCAGACCTAAAGGCAGTCCCCGTGGGGACCACGCTTACAGTCGTTGCATCCCCAGATGAGGGATACAAGCTCGCGCAGATACTTGTCAATGAGGTAGACTGCACCGAAAGCAAGAGCTTTGTCGTCAAGCAAGCAACGATAGTCCAGGTGACCTTCCAGAAGGCAGATCGCATCGAGCACGTCACAACGCCAGCTCTAGAGATTTACCCCAACCCTGTCACAGACTATCTACTCGTGCGAGGTGGAGCTGGCGAAGCTACAATACTCCTATACGATACTACGGGAGTGCTCGTCCTGACGGATCAGACCGACTGCCAAGGCTCCGCCACGCTAGCACTCGGCTCCATCCCTAGCGGGCTGTACATCCTAGTCGTAGGCGACCAGCCTATGTCCGTCCTAGTTGCCAGGTAGAGCAAGGCCAGACCTACGGTCTATCTATAAAGAAGGGAGACGCTCCAATGGTGAGTGTCTCCCTTCTCATTTGTATAGCTGTTGTGTTAAGTGACTCGGGTGGGATTCAAACCCACGACCTTCAGAACCGGAATCTGACGCTCTATTCAGCTAAGCTACCGAGCCTCGTCTTATCGCCACAAAGGTACGGAAAAAAGAGATTAGACATTAGCTGTTGGCTAGAGGCACGAGTGGCACTAGCACTCCGATCGCTCTGATGGCTCCGATCGCTCCGACAGCTCCTATCAGGACTGGCTCATTACAATAATTTAGAACTGACTACATATCAAAATGACGCCGCGTCGGGGAAAAGTGATTTCCACGTGGATATTTCGAAATCCCCACGTGGAGAATAAAAAATTCCTCCGAGGAATGAAATGAAACTTCGGAGGAATGAAATGAAACTTCGGAGGAAATGAATGACGCCCACGTGGAAAATAAAAAATATCCACGTGGAGATTTGAGATTTTCCACGTGGATATTCGAGAAAGGAGGAAATCGGACGAATTTCCCCGTAAAGATATGTAAATGGGGATTAGAGGTTAGAAGTTAGAGATTAGAGATCGGAGAGTATCGGAGCCATCGGAGCCATCAGAGTGGATCGGGGGGTATCGGAGTGGGTCGGAGCCATCAGAGTGATCGGAGTGGATCGGAGAGTGGCGGATCTCTAGCCTCTAGTCTCTAACCTCTAATCTCTAATTTAGTACCTTTGCGGTAGAGATTGTCGCGAGGGGTAGTAGCTTCCTCCACATTAGCACACAAGACTATGACACAGTTCAAGACGACACACCTATATGCCCTGCTGACCTTTATCCTTCTGGCATTGGTTATCACCCTGCTCTCGCCACATGACGAGGAAACCTTTCAGTATCAAGTGGTGGAGGGTAAGCCGTGGGTGGGTGAGGAGCTACTGGTGGCGCCTTTTACCTTCCCAATCTACAAGTCGGACGAGATGATACAGCGGGAGCGCGACAGTGTCCGTCAGACGATCTTGCCCTACTATCAGATTGACACGATCACGGCCAGTAAGATGCTGCACAAGTGGGATGAGGACTGGAGCAGTAAGTGGAGCCGTGAGGTGACGGACGATGCCTATTACTTCTACATCCGTGACTACCTCAGGGACCTCTATCGCAATGGAATCATAGAGGAGGAGATAGCCTCTAAGCTAAGGCAGGAGGATGTACTGGAGGTCAAGCTACTGAGTGCCGATCAGGTGAGCCGTCTGACTCCAGCAACGCTCTTCTCAACGCCTATGGAGGCGTACCAGCAGGCTACTGAGAGACTGCCCCAAGGGATGAGTAAGTCTATCGTCCGCAAGTTTGACCCCAGCAAGTATATCGAGGTCAATGTCTATCCTAACGAGGCTAAGACGCAACAGGTGATCGACGATGAGCTGCGCAACCTCTCTAAGTCTATGGGAGTGGTCCAAAAGGGCGAGCGCATCATCGGTAAGGGTGAGATCGTGAGTCCTCATCAGTACGACATCCTACAGTCACTGCGTCGCGTCACGGAGGAGCAGCGAGAGGGTACCCTGCGGCAGGTGCTGCCAATGAGTGTGGGGACTTTTTTGATTATAACTTCGCTACTGCTGGGGCTGTGGTTCTTCCTCTTTTACTACCGACCGCAGATTGTCAAGGAGTACAAAAACACGCTCTTCCTCTCACTGCTGATCCTCATCTACTCGATCCTGACGATCATCTTCGCTCGCTACGAATTGGGCGCGTGGGTCTATGCGATCCCGTTTGTGTCGGTAGCGATACTGGTGCGTACCTTCTTTGAGTCTCGTACAGCGATCTACGTCTTTCTCATCACGGTGCTGATTTGCGCACTCTATGTCTCATTCCCGCTGGAGTTTGTCATCATACAGTTTGTCGCTGGTATGGTGGCGGTCTTTAGCCTTCGATCGCTCTCCTCACGAGCGCAGATCATACGTGCTACCTTCCTCATCTTCTTGATATACAATGTGATGACCTGTAGCTACTCGCTGATGACAGGGGGCACACTGGGCAGTAATGATCTGAGCAATCTGCTATACTTCTCCTTCAATCTGATCTTCAATATGTTTAGCTACCTGCTCATCTACCTCATCGAGAGGACCTTCGGCTATGTGTCGAACATTACGCTCGTGGAGCTGAGCGACGTCAATCGTCCGCTGCCACGGCAGCTATCGGAGCAGGCTCCTGGCACCTTCCAGCACTCGATGCAGGTGGCACTCCTAGCGAGCGATGCGGCTACCGCTATCGGTGCTGATGCTCGCCTCGTACGTGCTGGCGCACTATACCACGATATAGGCAAGATGCGCAATGCGGCATACTTTACGGAGAATCAGGGCGCGATCAATCCGCACGACCAGCTCTCTCCCACAGAGAGTGCTGAGGTCATCATCAAGCATGTGACCGACGGACTGGCCATGGCGCAAAAGCACAACCTCCCGCAGGCGATACAAGACTTTATCCGTATGCACCATGGGCGAGGCGTAACGAAGTACTTCTACAACCAGTATTGCAACGAACATCCCGACGAAACGGTTGATGTGGATAAGTTTACCTATCCTGGCCCCAATCCGAATACTAAGGAAACGGGTATCCTGATGCTGGCGGACGCTATCGAGGCGAGCAGTCGTAGCCTCAAGGATCTCAGTAAGGAGACCCTCATAACACATGTCAATAAGATCATTGACTCAATCGTCGCTGATGGACTGCTCAACGATACGCCGCTGACCTTTAGGGATATCCAAACGATCAAGGATGTCTTTGCTGAGAAGCTCGCCACCATCTACCACTCACGTATTGCTTACCCAGAGCTCAAGCGATGACCCTCTACTTAGTAGGCTATATGAGTGCTGGCAAAAGCACCGTGGGACGTGCTCTAGCGGAGCTGCTCGGCTATGAATTCGTAGATACGGACATCTACATCGAGAGTCGCTTTCGTCAGCGGGTGTCTGACCTCTTCCGGCTACATGGCGAGGAGTACTTTCGCCAGAAGGAGCGGATGATCCTAGAGGAGATCGCCGGACTTCCCGATGCGGTCATCGCCACGGGCGGGGGGCTGCCTATCTACCATGACAATATGGACCTCCTCCTAGAGAGTGGCACCGTGCTGTACCTACGTTATAGCAGTGAGGAGCTAGCTCAGCGCTTGGAGTTGACGAAGCGTACCCGTCCCTCGGTGGCGCACCTCACGGGCGAGGCACTACGGCAACATGTCGAGGAGGCGATGCGTCTCCGTGAGCCGATCTACAGCCGTGCGCATCAGATCATCGACATGGAGGCTCTCGCCACTCGCGGCATCTCCTCAGAGGCGAAGATAGCACACTGGATCGCTCAGCAACTGCCCCCTGCCGAGTGAAGCTTACTTCCTAGACAAGTGGAGACTGTTGCATAAAGTCAACAGTCACACAGTTTTGCTTGCAAGATTGTCCAGACTTTGCAGAAAGGATGAAGCGCAAGGCGCTGAGGGTGAGGTCTGAAGGGAGCATACCTCCGTATGTGACCGAAGCCGAATCCCGAAAGCAACACAGCGATTCGCCTTTATGCAATAGTCTCAAAGGACACAAAAAAGCTGTCGCACATGATAGTCTGCCAACTTAGTGGCTTACCATAGTGCGACAGCCTTGTGCTTATAAGAGGGTGCTGGCTCTCTATCTAGAGAGCGGGACTTCCCCCCCTTGCCTAGTGCTGCATACGTTCCGATATAGAGCTAATGCTAAAGGTGCCGTCTATCTCCTCAACGGTTATCTTGCCTCGCATCAGATCCATAAAGAAGTCATAGATGCGCTCGGGTGTCAGCTCGGCTTTTTTACCAGAAGCGTCAAGTCCTAAGTCGTAGACGTCTAGTAGCTTCGTATTGAGGCTAGCGGCGGTCAGGAGGAAGTGGTTTTGCATCTTCTCCCAGTCTATGAGATCAGCCGCTAGCACGCGCCCGATGACGGTGTAGCTCCTGACGGTGAGCTGACTCTCCTCAGACGTTAGCGTACTCTTGGTCTCATCGCTACTGAGGTTCATCATGATACGTCCAGTATTTGCCGTGGGGGGGAGGCCTCTGTAGAGTGCGCCTAGATCTGCCAGGGCTAGGTTAGCTAGCGTAGTCGTCTCAGGATTGTAGATGATGGGCTCTAGCGAGAAGGCACTGGGCAGCAAGAGTGCGCAGGCACCCTCCATAGAGACACGAGGAGCATTGAAGGTGCCCATGACGGAGCTCTCTACGGATAGCTCCTTGGTAGCAAAGACACCTCCGATGACCACACAGTTGACCAGTGAGATCTCATCGGCAAAGATGCTGCCTCCGACGAAAGCATTGGTTAGTCGTACCTCCTTAGCATTGACGTCTGAGAGCATCATCACTTTGCAGTCTCTAGCGTGCGAAACAACGGATCCAATAGCTCCGACAGCCTTCTCAAACTTGATGACGCCCTTGGCACCACTCCCGATGTGCAACTCTAGATGGGCAAAGAGTGCTCCACGTATGGTGACATCTCCACTGTCGATGCTTATCTTGTGCCCGTAGACGGCTCCATCGGCGACGGTGTCCTTGCGGATGGTTATATCACGTGTGAGTTCGTTCACGTTCTTAGGTAGTATGGAGTCTAGGACTCGGTTTGTGTCAAGGACTACGTTGTCTGTATTGAATTGTATCTCCTTTAGTTCTTTCATAAGGCTAGATGGTTTGTAGGGTCTGTATGGATTGGTTTTTTGCTAGATGCAGGATAGTCTTAGCTACCCGATCATCCATGCTGTCTGAGCTTTGTATAGAGCTATTGATAAAGGAGAGGAGCCTAGTCTGGGTCTCCTCTGGTAGCTCGGTCCACTCGAGACTGTTATCGAGGAACTGTGAGCGTAGCTGTGCGTCTAGCTGCTCGCTCTGTGCCATGCCCTCCTGAGCGTAGATGAGCTTGCTCTCGGCATTGCTCTGGGGGGTGCTGCCCTCTAGATAGAGTATGGGGAGCATAATCTCCTCGTTTTCCCCTCTCTCCTCGAGCATATTGCTGAGCTTGCTTGTGAGGGTGTAGGTACGCTCTAGGTACTCCCTCACTCGGTAAGTCATCTCTTGGGTTGCCTGCTTGAGATGCGATGAGGTCAGTGTCGCCTCAAGACGACGATTCTCCTCGGCCGATATGGTCGCTATGCCTAGTGTCTCAGTCGCTACACTTCGGTCGACAACCGCTTCGGCATCTTCGGCAAAGAGCATAGCGGCCTTGTCTAAAGTTTTGATTCTCGACTCTAGCTCGTGATTGAGATCCGCAAAGATCTTGGCATATCTCTCGGAGATACGTCTGTAGTCGGTCTCCATCTGCGTCTGCTTGGATGCGCAGCTATCCTTATAGCTTACGAGCTGCATCATGAGCGACTCACAAGACGCCTGCAGCTCCTGAAGACGTAGGGAGAGGTCTCCACCGAGATAGTCAAAGAAGTTCTTGACGATGCTGTTTGAGATCTTGGTGGCTGACTTTTCCTTTGCTAAGACATGTGCTGCTTCTGTCGCAGCGACAGAGGCGGTGAGTGCATCGACCCTATCGCGGCAATAGGATACGCTCTGGTCAAACTCGTCCGTATCCACATCAATGGAGATGGTGATAGGCACTGAGCCGGAGTAAGACTTAGTTCCGCCACTTTCACTACTAGGGTATGATACGGTGCCCGAGTAGTGAACCCGTCCAGTATAGGTCTTCCTATAACTCATAACCTTCTGAATCTAACTGTTGGATAGACTGTGCACGCTGAAACATCTTGCTAATCTCCTCCTTGACACGAGGATCCTCGTCTCTATCTGCAAGCAGCTGTCTAAACTCGGTGTCTACTCGCTCTCGTTCGCTCGGATCACCCTCTGACCACGAGCCATGCAGGACGGCATTGATAGAGTGGTCGTGTACGGAGCTGTCTATTTTTCTGTCGATAGATTCGTTGTCACTCTTTGCCACGTAGTAGTTGATAGCCGGCTCTCCGATAGCTGTCGTAGACTCTACGATAGATATAGGGATGAGTAGCTCCTCGACGGACTCCACCTTAGTGCGATCCATCGAGGCTTCAGACTTTTGCGCCTCTAGAGCTGTCTCTCTGACATAACGCGAGATGGCGTGGAGCGTTTGCTCCGCATTCTCTTTTACCCTAGAGGCCAGTAGTGTCTGCGAGGTTAGGATAGACTCTAGCTGATTGGTCGAGATCTGTGCTGAGTTTAGGTAGGCGCGATTGTCCATTAACTTGGCATCTCGCTCGACAAGCGAAAAGACTGGTACATCAAGCTCTGCAATCCTCGCATGGAGGTTGTTATTGATACTGCTAAAGAGCTTGATATATCGTCTAGAGATGAGGTTGTAGTCAGTCGTCATACGAGCCTGTATGGCTTGTAGAGACTGAGCATACTGCACGAGCTCCCAGAGCTCAGTCTCGACGGAGCTCTTGAGCTCAGCAATCTTTTGAGAGATCTGGGCATGCATCAGGGAGTAGAAGCCCTCGTTGAGTTGGTTGCAGACTTGATCACTCGCTTTCTCCTCGGCATCCAAGACGGCAGCCTTCATGGCAACCACAGCCCCTGTCGTAACGCTCACGCCCTTGGAAACCCCGTCAATGGCATTCGCCATGGGGCTTGTGTCAACTGTAAAATTAAAATCAGACATACGGATTCTCTTTAGGGTGTTAGTTTAGAGGCTCAGCATCTGGATCACTCTCGTCGAGATCCTCGTCATCATAGTCCTCGTCGTCTTCGTCGTCGAGATCCTCATCATCGACGTCCTCATCATCGACGTCCTCATCATCGAGATCTTCGTCATCGACGTCCTCATCGTCATCTTCTAGCTCCTCTGATGTATCGGAGTCTGATGATGTCCAGACAGGAGGTACGGCAGGAATCTCGGGAGCTTCGCCAGTCGCTTCAGCAGAGGTGGCTTCCTCTTGCGTCGGTATGGCGGGAGCCTGCGTGGTGTCGGCCTGACGGAGTGCCTCCTTGGCAATAGCGTTGAGGTCTATGCCAGCCACCTCGTATGCGAGGGCATCGACACTGGGTTGTGGTGGCAACTTAGCCTCCTGTGCTAGGAGTGGATCTACCGAGGCTAGAGACTGCCTGCGCTGCTCTAGGTTCTTGACGTTTTCCTTAGCCACAGCACTATCTCTAGCCTTTTGGTCTCTTAGAGAAGCATCGTAGTACTCTACACGACCAAACTTGTCTGCTCTCTCGGAGATCTCGTCTTGCAGACGATCCATGTACTCGGAGAAGGCCTTTTGTGCTGCTTGTATCTGCTCTGCCTGTACCTTGTATCCTGCGAGCACCTCTTCGGTTCGATCTTTTTCCTCAGTGACGGCAGACTCTAGGCTGCGAGACTTTCTCATGCTAGCCTCTGTCTCTTTGTACGAGGCGAGAGTGTTGTAGTCACGGCTGTACTTAGAGAGCGTACTGTGCATGAGGTTGATGACGTCTGCAGCCTCTGCACGGTTTCTGCCGTAGAAGTCTTCGGTATCCTGGTGCCACTTGGTTAGGTAGCTTAGCTTCTGGTCTTTGATCTGATTATAGATAGCGAGACGATCCTTTCTGGTGTCCTTAAGTAGATTGGTCACGATAGGAGCGATGATCTCGGACTGTATCTGGCTAATGCCAAAGGGGACGTTCGTACGACTACCATCCTCAGCGACCCAACTCATGGAGCGTATGTCCAGCTTGACCTTAGAGCTATCTCTAAGGTTAAATGGTCGGTAGTTGTAGTCGACGGTCTCGTAGTCAAAGGTCTCGTTTTGTATACGCTCTATCTCGTTAGCCTCTAGTACGGGCGAGTAGAAATTGTAAGGTGCCTTCAGTATGTTGAAGAGTATCCTATTGGAGTAGTCCACGAGGCTACCTGCAGATAGAACCCTCTTGGAGGCAGTCGACTGTACTGTGTCGGCGAGGTTTACCATGAGGCCTCGGAGCACCTTGTCCATCTCGCCAGACTGATCAGAGAGCGACTTGCGCACCTCGTTGAGCTCAGTGAAGCGATCGATCTCGTCGTCATAAAGGTGCGTGTCGAAGACCTTGAAGACGGGAGCCCCAGAGGCGTGTGTGGTCGCATGCTCCTTGAGGAAGTTGGCATATGGTGTGTCGGGGAAGACTACGGGTAGATCGACATTGTACTCCTCTACATTGCTGAGGCTGTAAGTGATAGTACGCAGCGTACGATCAAGGCGACCGAAGTAGTCATTGAAGTTGACCTTCTGTATAGAGCGTGAGAAGGCTCCTGTGTCGATCGTCTCAGGCTCTTTTGAGGTCTCTACGATAGGCGCTGTCTCGGTGAGGTCCTTGAGGGTTGAGACGGCATCGTTGAGTGTGTCAGCCTGCTTGACCACTTGTAGGGTAAACTTCTCACTGCGAGCCACGCCTCCCTGGTCTACGATAAAGCTCTTGTCGTTGTAAGCGACTCTCTTTGCCACGGGTACGTAAGCGACCCCCATCTTGGTCACACGATAGTCTCTAAAGATGCCCTTGTGCTGCTCTTGGAGCCCATTTATTCGAGCCGCCTCCTGATCGATCTGCTGGGTCAGCTGATTTACGCGGGCATTTCTCATGAGGGCAAAGACGAGCCCGACGATAGTCCAGCAGAGTATCCAGCCGATGGTGCGCTCCCTCTTGGCCTTCTCTCTATCTGCTTCATACTTCTCCGTCTGAAACTTGGCATCTGCTATCTGCGCCTCGATAGCCTTCTCCTCGGAGACTATCCTCTCGGCAGCTGACTTGTAGTACTCGTAGAGGACTTTAGCCTGATCCTGATAGATGTTGGCAGAGTCCTTAAAGATTTTCCCTTCCATAGCGTATGTGGTTTAGTATTGTTTCTTTCTTTGTTGTGCCAGCTCGAGGCAGTTTCTGAGCCTCTCGGCGATAGTGTCTTGCGCATCTCCCCAGTCTTGCTCGAGGCGGCTCCTTACGAGGCTTAGCTGGTCATATAGTTGAGCCTCTAGATCTCTAGCTAGGGCATTGTCAGAGGGGGTTACATACTTCATCGCCTCTCTTAGTTGACTGACTTGCTCTAGATATTGAGGCGTGCTTGCTTGCTGACACTTGACCTCTAGGACGCGAAGCTGCTGATTGATCTGTTGCAGGCAAGAGCCTCTCCTCTCAACGCGCTGACCAGCTCTCTCGACGTTGTTATTGACGATAGCAGCTATATAGAGCCCCAGGAGCATGAGGAGGACGAAGATAATCTGAATCACCAGGCACCACTTGAAGATCCACTCGAAGTATATCGAGCAGATCACGCAGCCGAGGCTCAGCAAGAGGTAAAGCCTCGTACTAGCCCACAAGATACCGTAGCTAGCACTCGACCGCCCGACTCGCTCTATAGGACCCAGTAGGTCGAAGCCTCGCAGGAAGAGAGCTCCGTAGGCGAGGCAGGTGACCACGAGGTTGAGGTAAAAGAGTCGCTCCTCCTGTTTGTCTCTCAGGAGGACGAAGTATACAGTGATAATAATTCCTATACCTCCGATGAGAAAGAGGTAGCCTATAAGCCTCAGAACCTTTTGTTTCATAGCTCTATTTGCTAATTTTCAGACCACAGTTAGGACAGAAAGCCATGCCTCGTGTCGGGGTACCACAGCGAGGACACTTATCCTCCGAGAGCGGAGCTCCACAGTTAGAGCAAAATGCAGCCCCAGGCACTGTCGCTGCGTGGCAATTAGGACAGGTTGGTGCTGCCTGACCCGAGAGAGATACCCCACAAGTAGAGCATCGAGTCGCATTGGCATCGACATCGGCACCACAATTGGGGCAAGGGTTGTATGCGTCTCCACAGTAGGGGCAAAAC
This sequence comes from uncultured Porphyromonas sp., assembly GCF_902489635.1. Taxonomy (GTDB): domain Bacteria; phylum Bacteroidota; class Bacteroidia; order Bacteroidales; family Porphyromonadaceae; genus Porphyromonas. The sequence continues at coordinate 61,295 of NZ_CABUAN010000003.1, forward strand.
TTCTTGTCCGTCGTGTACTTACGACTACAATTGGAGCAGAAGACCTCTCTCACGGCTGGCTGTGGCTGACTAGGTGCGACCCCTGCGGGAGCATTGCCCGTGGTAGGGGTAGGCTGATCATACTTTGGAGCCATCAGTCCCCCAGCCATAGCACTGCCTCCGCCTCCGCCTAGACCTCCCATCATACCTGTCATCATGACCGCTCCGAGTATGCCTCCTCCCTGGCTATTGCGCATGGCCTCCTGAGCTGTCTCAAACATTTTGCTCTGCTGCCACGTATGCCCTGAGATCTTTTGAGCCGTCTGCTGGTTGATAGCCTCCTGCACGCTGCGGCCATACTCTGTCGTCGTGTCTACATCTATTGAGGTCACATAAAACTTCGACAAGCTGCACCCATAATCAGCAAAGAACGCCTCCAAGTCTGGCTGTAGGACGCTAGAGATGTCGGATAGATGTGCAGATATTTGATTGACACTGTATCCATTGGCCTGAAAGGCTTTTGAGATCAAACTCTTGGACTTGACCGTTAGCTCGCCTCGGAGCTGCTCTGTAAAGTCATCGACGGTGATTTCTTGAGCTCCATCTCCAGAGTAAGGGAAGCCTAGAGCCAGCTGGAAGACTAGTCGCTCGGCGTCCTCCACCGTAATCCCGTAGGTGCCACTCACGCCGATAGGTATCTGTGCCTGAAAAGCTGAGTCATAGACGGGAAAGTCACTGATACGCCACTGTACATCCCTCGGCTTGAGTTTATTGACAAACCATATCTGCACGGTCCAGGGATTTACCCCTCCAAAGGGAACTCCAAAGAACTCCCGCAGGATAGGCACGTTTGGCGAGTCAAGATTATATTGTCCAGGTCCAAACTTCTGGCTCTTAGTGCCGTTGACTACAACGATAGCTTCCTGCGCTTCGTTGACCTGTAGCTTGGCATACTTACTGATGTTGTTCTCCGGGTGACGATAGGCGAGTACTCCTATCTGACCAGACCACTGGATGAAGTCAATTATCGATCTCTTCTTCATAGTACAATCCGTATAAAGTTGGAGGATTTGTTATTTCAAGATGCTCCTCGAGGGACAAATATAGTGTTTTTTTAGAATATGTATGCCATGTTTCTATTAAGGTTCACATAAGCCAATTTCAGCTCTGACGAGTTCCTGTTTTTTTGAGCAGCTAGGGACCCAGATAGGATGCATTATCCCCCACTCGCTAGCGGACTAGCAGTCATATCTTATCTATTTCAAAGCCGTAGCACCACCACGTATGGTGCTGCGGTCTTTTCTATTTGTCGCCCTGCAGGAATGAGCTAACTGTCAGTGCCACTTGGGTGAAACTAAAGTTTCATAGGTAAGAAACTCCAGTTTCATTCGGAGGAAACTTTATCGGACAGCAATAAAATAGAAATGAGCGACAACACGCCATGGCAAAATTGATGAGGCGAGGTGTGATGTCGCTCATTTTAGTAACTTTGCACCTATGAATGTGGATCTACAACAGGTGATGCAGCGCTTTGGTATCGTGGGACGCAATCCGAGCTTCCTACGAGCTATCGAGACGGCCGTACAGGTCGCCCCGACAGACCTATCTGTGCTGGTGACTGGCGAGAGCGGTGTCGGCAAGGAGTTCTTCCCCAAGATCATACACGCTTACAGCCTCCGCAAGCATCAAGGCTATGTGGCGGTCAACTGTGGCGCGATCCCTGAGGGTACGATCGACTCTGAGCTCTTCGGGCACCGCAAGGGTTCCTTCACGGGTGCTATCTCTGACCGCAAGGGTTACTTTGAGGAGGCGGACGGTGGCACTATCTTCCTCGATGAGGTGGGGGAGCTGCCACTTGCTACGCAGGCTCGTCTGCTCCGTGTACTCGAGTCGGGAGAGTTTATCCCCGTAGGTGCTAGCAAGCCTCTCAAGACCGATGTGCGGGTGGTCGCTGCGACCAATGTCAATATACAGGAGGCTATCGCTCGTGGACGCTTCCGCGAAGACCTCTACTATCGTCTCAGCACGGTGCCTATCGTAGTGCCCCCGCTACGTAAGCGGCAGGAGGATATTGTGCTGCTCTTCAAGCTCTTTGCTTCGCTCAGTGCGGAGAAGAACCAGATCCCGATGCTCGAGATCACGCCCGAAGCTGAGGAGCTGTTACGACGCTACCCTTGGCCCGGCAACATACGCGAGCTACGCAACTTGACAGACCGTATCAGCATTTTGGAGTACGACCGTCATCTGACGGCTGAAGACCTTCGAGGCTACCTGCCTGAGAGGACCCCTGAGCTGAGCACTTCACTGGTTCCCGTGGAGCGTCAGTCGGAGGAGCGTAGCTTTGCCAATGAGCGGGAGATACTTTACCAGGTGCTTTTTGACATGAAGCGAGACATTACCTCGCTCAAGCAGACCATCGCCACCATGCGTCAGGAGCCTCACTATGAGCCGATCCATACGACGCTTGTGCCTACCGATATGGAGCCTATGCACACAGAGGCCGAGGAGGTGACCGAGCCAGATCCAGAGTCTTACCCAGAGTCTCACCCTGAGCCTTGCAGGCAGCTTGCAGAGACCCCTGCAGAGCAGCCGCTCCTACCTGACCGGCCGATGACTATCGATGAGGCTGAGCGCATATTGATCATGCGAGCCTTGGAGCGACATGGGGGCAACAAAACAGAAGCTGCTGAGGAGCTCAACATCTCTCCACGCACACTATATCGTAAACTGCGCAGCTATGGCGAGGAGTAGGTTACTATATATAATAGGTGTCGTGACGCTCCTACTGATCGGGACGAGCTGCTCGATCAGCTATAAGTTCAATGGAGCCACCATCGACTACACACGCATCAAGACGGTGACCATCGAGGACTTTCCCAATCAGGCTCCGCTGGTCTATCCGCCCCTGTCGCAGATGTTTTCGGAGCGTCTGCGCGAGCAGTTCCGTCGCAATACACGCCTCGAGCCGGTCGATGCTAATGGAGATCTGATCCTCGAGGGCGCTATCGTCGGGTATGAGCTCACCCCTATGGCGATGCAGGAGGATGCACTCTCAGCGATGACACGCTTCACGATCACCGTGCGCGTATCGTACACCAATATGGTTGAGGAGAAAAAGAGTTTCTCCGGGCGCACCTTTACCTCCTCGCAAGAGTTCGACAGCAACAACCTCTTCTCAGACATTCAGGAGGGGCTAGCTAATGAGCTGATCGATGACCTTGTCAAGCAAATCTTTAACGCCACAGTAGAGGACTGGTAGTGAAGACGATGACGCTAGACGAGCTGAATAGGCTGACGGCTCACCCTGAGGAGCTCAACCGCCACACGCTCTCGCCACTGGCCGAGCTGGTGGAGACCTATCCCTATGCGCAGAGCATCGTGATGCTCTACCTACTTAATCTGTCGATCCTCGGTGACTTGCGCTACGAAGCGGAGCTTCAGCGCTGGGCTCCCCACCTACCGAGTCGGGAGAAGCTCTACTTGCTAGCTCGGCTACACATGCCGCTAGCTGACTTGACGCCGGTGCTGGCTCACGACCCGTCAGACTCCTTTGCCCTCGTAGATCAATATCTGCGCAAGGTGGCCGAGCGCGAGGGACCACTCTCGAACGAGCTAGAGTACGACACGGCAGAAGCTCTCCCCACGGAGGAGCCTACCCCAGACTACTTCTCACAAACTGAGTACGAGTCGGCACCCACAGATATGTCGCTCTCGGGCCTAATCGCCACACCTTCACCAGAAAGTGCGTCAGCTACCGACACCGCCCCGCAGCCTATGGTGACGCCATCCGATGATGCGGAGCCGAGCGATACGCTTTTTACCGAAACGCTAGCCTCCATCTACATCAAACAGGGCCATTACGAGCGAGCAAAACAAATTATTGAGGGGCTAAGCTTGAAATTCCCAGAAAAAATTAGTTACTTTGCAGTTCAATTGAACTTCCTCGAGAAGCTAATCGACAATGCTTCTCACTCATAAATACGCATTCATAGACTAGTAGATATGCAAATCTTTCTAACCATCCTGATCCTCATCGCAGCTATCCTGCTGATCCTTATCGTCATCGTCCAGAACTCTAAGGGCGGTGGTCTAGCAGCAGGCTTCGGCGAGAGCAATAAGTACATGGGTGTGCGCAAGACGACGGACTTCCTCGAGAAGGCCACATGGACGCTCGCAGGAGCTATGGTCGTGCTCAGCATTGCCAGCTCATTCTTTGTCAAGCCTCACGTACAGGCTAAGCAGAGCGAGAGCTTCATCGAGCAGTCTCAGCAGAGCGCGCCCGTGCTTCCTCAGCAACCTGAGGCTACGCTGCCACTACCCGCAGCTCCTGCAGCTCCCGCAGCTGAGGCTCCTGCTCAAGCTCCTGCTACACAGCCTGAGACTCCGCAGCAGCCTGCCGAGTAACAACTGAAGAGGGCTTCGCCAGCTAGGTAGCTCGTCAGATATTGATGAGGGGAGGACTCACTCTTGTGTGGGTTCTTCCCTTGGTTGTGCCTATAAATGCAGAAGAAACTGTACCTTTGTAGCATAGCTTGTCGCCGTGCGTGACAAGCTCCTCACACGTAATAACTCAAAGAAGTAGGTAATGCTTACCATCAAACAAATATTGGATGACCCACAGGGAGTCATCGAGCGGCTCGCCGTCAAGCACTTTCCCGCAGAAGAGCCCATAGCAGCTATCATCGCTCAGGACAAGCTGAGACGCGATGCACAGCACAAGAAGGACGACAGCCTGGCTCAGCAAAAAGTCCTCTCACGCTCTATCGGTGAGAAGATGAAAGCGGGTGCCCGCGAAGAGGCTGAGCAACTCAAAGCTGAGGTGCAGGCACTCAAAGAGATCTCTAAACAAGCTGAGGAGACCATGCGACAGGCCGAGGAGACGATGCGGCAGCTCCTACTCTCCGTACCTAATCTGCCGCACCCCGACGTGCCACACGGCTCCTCTGCCGAGGACAACCTATGCGTCGCTACGGGTGGTAAGATGCCACACTTAGAGAATACGGCCAAGCTACCTCACTGGGAGCTGGCTAAGCAGTACGACCTCATAGACTTCGAGCTGGGAGTCAAGATCACGGGCGCAGGCTTCCCCGTATATAAGGGTAAGGGAGCAAGACTGCAGCGCGCCTTGATCAACTTCTTCCTCGACAGAGCTACGGCAGCGGGCTTTCAGGAGGTCGAGCCTCCTATTATGGTCAACGAGGACTCTGGTATCGGCACCGGTCAGCTCCCTGACAAGGAGGGGCAGATGTACCATGTGCAGCTGGACAACCTCTACCTCATACCGACGGCTGAGGTGCCTGTGACCAATATCTTCCGAGATGTCATCCTAGAGGCAGACCAGTTACCTATCTGTTGCACTGCCTATACGCCTTGCTTCCGTCGTGAGGCTGGTTCGTATGGCAAGGACGTACGCGGGCTCAACCGCCTGCATCAGTTTGACAAGGTAGAGATCGTCTCCATCGACCGTCCCGATCACTCGTGGCAGCAGCTCGACAAGATGATCGCACACGTCAAGAGCCTCGTCGAGGAGCTTGAGCTCCCTTACCGTATCCTCCGCCTCTGTGGTGGTGACCTAAGCTTTACGAGTGCTATGACTTACGACTTTGAGGTCTTTTCAGCTGCGCAGGAGCGTTGGCTCGAGGTGAGCTCCGTCTCTAACTTCGAGAGCTATCAGGCCAACCGTCTGATGTGTCGCTACCGTGATCCTGAGGAGGGGATTACCCTTTGTCATACGCTCAACGGTAGTGCCCTCGCTCTGCCACGCATTGTCGCTGCCCTCCTAGAGAACAATCAGACGCCCGAGGGCATTATCATCCCCAAGGCACTGAGACCCTACACTGGCTTTGACAAGATAGACTAAGCAATCGTCCCAACCCACACCGCTATGGCTAAGAAAGGCAAGCAATCCGCCCGAGCGATCAACATACGCAACAAGCGCGCGACCTATGACTATGAGCTCCTCGATCAGTACACCGCAGGCATCGTGCTGGTTGGTAGTGAGATCAAGTCTATACGTGCGGGCAAAGCGGCTCTCGTGGACAGCTACTGCTACTTCTCGCGTGGTGAGCTGTGGATCAAGAATATGTATATAGCGGAGTACAGCTACGCTTCCTACAACAATCATGTGGAGCGACGGGAGCGCAAGCTGCTACTCAACCGCAAGGAGCTGCGCAAGCTCGAGGAGGAGATGAAGAACCCTGGGCAGACGATCATCCCCGTGCGTCTCTTCATCAACGAGCGTGGGCTCGCTAAGCTAGTCGTTGCACTAGCCCGAGGTAAGAAGCAGTATGACAAGCGCGCCGCCATACGCGACCGCGAGGACAAGCGACGCCTAGAGCGTGCTATGCGCTTCTGACGAGCAAGTCCCCGAACAGCGAGACGTGTAACTCGCTGTAGGGACGCGCGGCTCGGACGCAGACTGTCGGTGCGTCCGTTGTATCAAAATGAAACCATATCCGTTGTCGAACAGCAATACGAATAACAATTTGTAGGGGCGGACCTATGTGTCCGTCCGTCTTCGTTGGAACGCAATATGCCTTGTGGGCGGACACGCAGGTCCGCCCCTACACGAACTACATCAACACGACAAGTCCAACCATCAGACGCTGTAATCTTTGACACAACGGACGCACGACCGTGCGCCCCTACAAGTCGTTACTTGTGAGACTCGCGAAGTCTAGTCCAAGAGATTGGGCGAAGTCTAATTATTAGACGATGCAAAGGTAATAGAACAGACCATCGAGCCTGCACTCAGCTGCACTCAGCCTCACTCTGTAGCTTGCAAACGCCTCAACAGGTCCTAACGTGGAGCGGACACAGCATACGACTCCCGATCTACAAGCGAGGCAATGTCGTGTGAACATCTTTTGCTGTTAGTACGGACAAACAACCCAACGAGGGGACTCAGCCGCTTCTAGTAAGCGATTGAGTCCCCTCGTTGTATTGTTGCTAGCTATACTAGAGAGCTGTCGTCATCTAGTGGGCGAATTGGCTACCACGCCATGCCAAAGACGAGCTGAGGCATACCCATAGTGACAACGGTCGTGGTGTGATGATCTTTTGGTCCCACTTGTATCATACGAGAGCTGTAGACATAGCCTAAACCTACATAATAGTGTCCGATGCTCTTACGCACGTCTACCGAGATATTTGACCCGAAGCCGTGCTGCAGGCTGTTGAACGCATCGTAGTCACCAAGTAGCGTAGCGCTATCTTTCGTTTTGCTCCTAAAGAGCAGGGTATAGCCGATGGCGAGAGAACCCTGAGCACTCCAGCCTGAGCGACTGTCGCGCAGACTACTAAGGGCGATAGAGGGGCCTATGAATAGTTGGTTGAGCAGGCGTTCCTTATGAGGGATCAGGGGCTGTGTACTCTTGAACTCCATCTGAGTATATGAGAGTTCTCCGCCCACCTTCCAGTGGTTGTTTAGCCAACCACTTACCTCCATAGCGGCATTAGCGACTATAGGCGATAGGATGTTATTGGTCGGGATGACAATGCCCGCACCACCTCGTACGGTGCAGTCTAGGATAGGTTTGTTTTGGGCATGAATTAGCGAGATGCTACAGAGGAGGGCTAGAATGAGTAGTCCAGACTTGGTCCATTTACTTGTTTCCATTCTAATACAGATTATGGTTTATAATATGATAGTGGCTTACGTTTGGTCTTAAGTCTACACCCCTTTGATAACGAAGTTGGGTCTACGCCATTCTTTCGAGTACAGCTAGTCATAGGTAATCGGATCTTGAAGAGCAACACACAGCCTCAGTGCCCTCAATCAAGATGAAACGGAAGTGTGCATCCTTTCGTTCCCAGCTCTGAAAGCGAAGTTACAAAAACATTCCGAAAAGAACAAGAGGCAACTTTGCTTCGTTACGCGCCCGCTGCTCTTGCACCGCGTGTGAGCGTAACGACATTGGACTCAACGTACCACAAATGTTCCGACTGAAATGCCACAAATATTTCGATTTGGTTGCGTATCTGTCTGACATTTAGATGTTTTGACTGTTATCCCATTTTGGGGTAAATAAGAAACGGATTAACCGCCTTCTCGAGGAAGACGACTAATCCGTTTCTTCTGTTTTGTAGGAGTGTTATGCCCTAGATATGAAGCATTAGCTTGCCCTAAAAACAGGGAGCTGCTAGAGCAGAGACTTAAAAGCCGAAGGCAAGCTTAGAGCTGGATCCTTAGAACTGGAGCATCCGCTCGATGGAGCGCCACGCCTTCTGGCGAAGCTCTTCGTCGACATGCACCTCGTACTGCTCGTAGAGGAGTGCATCGCGGAGTCCCTCGAGGGTGATCATCTTCATATATTCGCAAGTCTGATCGGGGAGGATGGGGATCAACTCCTTGTCAGGATAGCGTCTCGTCATCTCAGCCAGCACCTCAGGCTCCGTGGCGATGATGTACTGCTTCAGGTCTGAGACCCCAGGACGATTGATGATTGTGGTGGTAGAGCCAATGATGCAGCGAGGATTGTCGACGATCGACTGGTCGCTAGCGGCTACCGACTCAGGGTGTATCAGGATCTCTGCCTCGGGATAGCGATCCAGCATCGTGTGAACCAGCTCGGAGGTGATGTCAGCATGCACGTAGCAAGCTCCCTGCCATAGGTCCATCTCTCGTCCCGTCACATTCATGATGTACTGTCCGAGGTTCTTGTCAGGACCAAAGAGGATCGGTTGACCCGTGGGGAGGGCGCGTACGATCTTTAGCGCATTGGCACTGGTCACGCAGTAGTCGGTGACCGCCTTGACAGCTGCTGTCGTATTGACGTAGCTGACCACAATGCCGTCGGGGTGCTTGACGCGCCAAGTATTGATACCCTCAGCCGTGGCACCCTCAGCGAGGGTACAGCCAGCGTGAGGTACGGGACAGAGTACCTTCTTATTGGGCGAAATGATCTTTGCGGTCTCACCCATGAAGCTAACTCCGCAGAAGACGATCATGTCAGCCTCAGTCTCGCCAGCGATCTGTGAGAGTGCCAGTGAGTCGCCTAGGTGGTCTGCGATACGCTGTATCTCGGGGCGAGCATAGTAGTGCGCCAGGATGACCGCGTTTTTCTGCTCCTTGAGCGTGCGGATCTCTTTGTAGAGAGCCTCTATCTGTTGTTGTGTCATGTGTAAGTAGTCAGTTAGTGTGTTAGGTGTAAAAGAAGTCAAGTCGCTCTATTGGATCGGCTTGATCTTCATGCTTATGTCGAAAGCCCGTACCGAGTGGGTCAGTGCTCCTATGCTAATGTAGTCCACGCCGACAGCAGCCACGGCAGCTAGACGCTCGGCCGTCATATTGCCCGAAGCCTCCACCTTAGCTTGTCCATCGATGAGCTCGACGGCACGGCGCATTGTCTCTATATCCATATTGTCCAGCATGATGATGTCAGCACCAGCGTCTATAGCCTCCTGCACCTCCTCCAGTGTGGTGGTCTCCACCTCAATCTGTATAGAGATCGGCAGATGAGGACGCACCTCCTCCACGGCAGGCAGGATGCCACCCGCCATGGCGATGTGATTGTCCTTGAGCATCACCATATCAGAGAGCGAAGCTCGGTGGTTAGTGCCACCGCCGTCGCGTACCGCCATCTTGTCCGTGAGGCGATGTCCCGGAGCTGTCTTGCGGGTGTCTAGGATCTGAGTCTTGGTACCAGCGACGCACTGCACACATTGGTGGGTGTAGGTAGCGATGCCGCTCATGCGCTGCATGAAGTTGAGCATGATACGCTCAGCCCGTAGCAGGTCCGCATAAGGTGCCTCGATGGTGGCTAAGATATCGCCCTTGCACACCTCGTCGCCATCCTCATACTCTGATGTAAAGGTGATCTCCTCCTCAGGAGTGCATCGACAGAGGACCATATAAGCTACCTCAAGTCCAGAGACGATGCCGTCGTCCTTGGCTATCAGTGTGGCGATAGCTCGGTCGCTCTCGCTCAGTATGTAGCGTGTCGATAGATCTCCCGTAGGAGCATCCTCGCGGTAAGCAAGCTCGATGAGCGTGGCAAACTCCTCGCTGTTGTATATATCCGTCATACCTCTTGTGTGCTATTTGATCGGTTGATGTGTTATTTGTCCATTGAGCAGCCTCGTACGATAGGCTTCGCTCTCAGGCAGTGTCTCCGTGTAGTCGCTGCGGTAGTGACCTCCACGGCTCTCCTCACGCAGTAGTGCAGCATGCGCCATCATGTGCGCCACCTCTACCCGTCTGCGGGTCATGTAAGCGTGGATGCTGTGCTGTGCGTCCTCTGCGAGTCCGTCTGAGAGAAGCTGTAGCTCATGGAGCGCTGAGACGAGTCCCTCCTTAGAGCGGATGATCCCCACCCGGCTCATGAGTATGTCGCCCATCTGTCGATTGATTTTCGTCTGCTGCTCTAGCGCATAGATCTGCTCTTTGTCTAGGCTCCACGACAAGTCTGGTAGATTCGTCGGAACTGCTAGCGATGCAGTCTCAGTAGGCGTGGTCGGGTGGGCGATCGCATAGTTAGCAATCCGCTTGCCGAAGACGATACACTCAATGAGCGAGTTAGAGGCCAAGCGGTTGGCACCCATCACCCCTGTCGAAGAGACCTCTCCGACAGCGTACAGTCCAGGCAGGCGGGTACAGCCGTTGAGATCCACGCCGATGCCCCCCACCGTGTAGTGTGCTGCAGGAGCTACGGGTATCTCGTCCGTAATGTCTAGTCCCAGCTGGCGGCAGTGCTCCGAGATGGTCGGGAAGCGCTGTAACAGTCGCTTCGGGTCAATATGTCTCAGTCTCAGTCGTACATGGTCGGTACCCTCCTCTTGCATCTTGAGGAAGATGCTCCGCGCCACCACATCTCTCGGTGCCAGCTCTGCCAGAGGGTGTAATGCGGGCATAAAGCGCTCACCGTGCTTGTCTACAAGGTAAGCACCCTCGCCACGTACCGCCTCACTAATGAGAAAAGAGGCGTACCCAGGCAAATAAAGTGCTGTGGGGTGAAACTGTATAAACTCTAAGTCCATCAGCTCGGCACCCACCTCACTGGCTAGCCACAAGCCATCGCCCAGGGCCGTGGGAGGATTGGTCGTAGGGTAGTAAAGCGCAGCAGCACCGCCAGTGGCTAGTACGACAGCCGATGCGAGGATCGTATCGTAGTAATGTGCGCGCTCATCATAGGTCACCAGTCCCTGACAGTGCGACCCATCGGCAGAGCGCAGCACCTGTACGGCACTGTGATGGTCGAAGATCGTGATATGCTGCGCCTTCCTGACCTGCTCGATCATAAAGGTGGTCACCAGTCGTCCCGTAGCATCTCCACCTGCGTGGAGGATGCGACGATGGTGATGTCCCCCCTCGAGACCGAGGGCTAGATGTCCATCCTCGCTGTCGAAGGCCATACCCATCTGGATCAACTCATTGATCCGGTCGGGAGCTTCGTCGGTCAGTACCTTGACAGCTTCGGGGATACAGAGCCCACGTCCCGCTACGATCGTGTCCTCGTAGTGATCTGTCGGTGAGTCTTCCTGGTCGGTGACAGCAGCCATACCACCCTGTGCGTAGTAGGAGTTGCTCTCCTCGATGGTGCGTCGAGCGATGAGGGCTACCGACCCATGCTGCGCTAGAAAGTAAGCGCAGTAAAGCCCCGCCAGGCCACCACCTATGATGATGTAATCATATCGCTGAGGAGATTGCTGCTGTTTCATATACTATTGCCTGTTAACTTAAGTCGTACTATGCAGAAGCCGTAATTATAGCTCGCAGAGTACTATTGTGCAGGCAAATGTAGTGAAATAATCCTTACGAACGAGTGACAACGACCCTAAAAGCACATATTTCGCAACACAACCACATCTGTTTGTAAAGAGTGGTGGTCAATTGGCGACTTTCGCACCTGTTTCTGATAAGCGTGTAGAGCGTTTTAAGGTGCGTGCGAGACGAGCGTCCCGACAGTCGCTACTCGTTCCGTTGTCGTACAATAAGACGAGTGCAGGTGGCGAGCTCTCGATACGAGAAAAAACTGACCTTTACGTCTCTATTTTTATGGTTCAACCGCAGGCTGAAAAGATAAAGTGGGGGCGCATCGTTTCACACAATGCGCCCCCACTGAAGTGTTGAGGAATGTGGATTTATCCTTGGATGATAATTTTCTTATTCATTCCATTGATGGTCACCATATACACGCCTGCCGGCAAGTAGTAGGTGTGAGTATCCTGAAGGATTCCCGAGTGTATGGTTTTGCCATCTATAGAGTAGATGACCACTTCGCCCGGATTCAAGGTGCTTATTGTGAGCTTGTTGCCATCGACGATGAATTTGACCCCCGAATCTGAATCAGCCTTCAAGTCTTCTAAGCCACCCGTGTGATGGCCTACGTAGATGGGAAAGGAAGCCTTTGACTCGCCTCTGTTGTAGAGCACAGAGACTTGATAGCCATATTTCCCATCGGGCAGGTCGTGGTCGATGTATGTTGTCTCGGTCAACAAGTCACTGTTCAGTTTCAGCCCATTTCGGAAGATGTTGTAACCACTCACCTTTAAGGCGTAGAGGCCAGAAGTGTAGCTGATGTCATCGACTAAAATGCCAGTCTTTAACGATGCTGTATACCTGATGGCAAAGTATCTTGCATCGTCGGGTAGTGTGACAGAGACTTTTTCCCAGTCGGCGGGTGCCTCTTTTTCGACGATTTTCTTAAACTGGTCAGGCTCTTGAGTCGTCGAGGAGTACATGATTTCATAGGTCTCGCCTGTAAGATTGGGGTTGATTCTTTGGATGTAGAAGCTCATATCGGTCCCTCCCTTCACTTCGGGCGAAATAAGGTAATCATTGTTGTATGGAGTTGCGCCGTCAATGCTCACGTTGGCATACCATGAGACGAAGCACTGATTGCCGCTGCGTGGCTGCAGGTGAGGATAAGCCTCTGGGGTCACGCCCTCCAGCAGGCTCGGATTCCACACTTGGAAAGCCTGGTTTTTGCCCGTGTTAGGAAACTCGGGAAGGTCGGTCAGTTTTCCAGCGCCTAAGCCATCGCCGTCATAGGTGATCCAATTGCCGATGTAGTCGAGGATAAAGGCGTCATAGCCCTCTACGCCCTCCACTGTCGCTTGGTCGGCAGTAGGAAGGACGGGAGCTTCCCAATCTATAACAATGTCATTTTGATTGCTTTCGGCAGTCACATGCTCAACCCCAGGATACCATGAATCCTTGACTTTGGTATAGGCGTGCCCCGAGCGATTGTTGCCCGGCTCCTGGTCGGCAGAGAATGCGATTTCGGCATAGTAGTCGCATTCTTCCCCGGCTTTGGTGGAATAGATTAAGGACGGGATTTCAATTTCCTTGATCTCACCAGGCGTGATGGGTTCTCCAGCCAGCGAGTTGACGAGGGTGCCATCCTGATAGAGATTGATCTTGTAGTCATCAACTTCCTTCAGTCCTCTATTGAAATATTTCACTGAGTAGTAGCAAGTGTCGTTCACATGAGTCTCAGTTGGACCATTCAATTCCGAGATTGCCAAGTCTTCTTCATATTGCTCGTCGATATGTATGTTGTCAACGTAGTAGTACATCCAATCGTTGTCGGTTGACCCTCTCAAGCCTATCTTGATGTGGCTGTATTCTTTATACGGAGCCAATGGAATGCGGTGCTCCACCCAGCCATAGACTGGATAGGCTGCCGTAATCGTATCACTAACCACCTCGAACTCGCCATTCTCAGGGGCAACTTCAATCACGACCTTTGTTGCGTGATTGTCGCTCTCTACTGTTGAATCCAGCCAGTGGAACATGAAGAAGCTGAACATTGGCTTTTGGGCTTTTTTCAGGCAGATTGCTGGCGAAATGAGCCGGCTGTCGACTTCATTGTCTCCAGCGATGTTGTAGAATTTCGTCATTCCATTATCTTGGTCTTGAGAGTAGACTCCGCCCTCTACATCATCTCTGATGCACTCCCAGGAGAAATAGCCGTTTATCGCTTTAATCGTCCATGGTCTGATGTTGAATTGCCCATCTGGGAATGATTCGCTTACGGGGAAGTCATGAGGTTTCCCGACCACAATGAAAATGGGTTCTACTTCACTGCTGCCCGATTTCGTATCGGCTGTGACTGCATAGTAGAATGCGTCTTGAGCGCCTGCGAGCTCTTTCTCGATTTGGCTATCGGTGTAGTTGAGTTTCTTCAGGCTGGTTGCGACCTGCACGAAGTTTTTCGCGTCAAGGCTGCGCCACACAGAATAGGTGACTTCATCACGATTGAAGTAGCCACCGTGTACGCCTTTTTCGGGCTGTGCCCAAGTCAATTTCACGTGTAAATTGTTATCGATGGTCATGGCCTTCAAGTCACGCACGGGTTCTGAGATGTCGTGCCCTACCCAAACCTTACGCGACACAGGCAAGCCCTCTTTACCGTTTATACGCGCCATGACCTGATAGGTGTATTCTCCATCTTGAGCAGGCTTGTCCACATCGTCAACCTGCTGCCCTGGCGAGACGGGAATCGTTTTCACCAATTCATTGTCGCGATAAATCAGCATGTCGAATAGCTCAGGCATGTCATGCCCGTTCAATCGTAGCCTGGGGGCTTTGAAAGAGATTTTTGCCGACACCTCGCCGTTTTCGGCAGGTATAACGCTCAAGTTTGCCACCGAATCGGGAAGAGCGGTTTCAATCCCTTTCTCTACCTTCACGTCGAATAGGTTGAAATAGAAGCTCTCTGGATCGTTATAGTTATAGAATCCCACGTAATAGATGCTGTCCTTTGGCACTTTGACGCTGGCATGATACTCCGTTTTCCATGGGTCGTGAATGCCGTTGAGGTCAAGAATCGTTTGATGGTCAGCGGGATTGGGTGATGTTCCGATGGTAACTTTCAAGTTGGAGGGAGCGCCCATGTTGACATTGAAAGTGAGGTTGTACAGGTTTTTCGCATCCAGGTGGATGGCCGGAGTAATCAGCCAGTCGTTGCCTTGATGCTGCTTGTCAGAGCAATATTGCATCAGCTTTTCGTCTTCTTTCCAGAACCACATGCAGGTGTTGTCATGCCCGTCTTGATCAACATCAATAAAGGTATATAACTGGTTGCACAATTCCCCGTTGCTGAAATTGTCGTAGAAGGGCAGCTCATAGGCTCCCACAGACAGCACCTCGTTGGAGTAGGAGGTACCCCCATCGCCTTTGTCAGAGACCGAGGTCACGCTATATCGGTACTTTGCAGTGGCAGAGGGTATGTCTTCGGTGAAAGAGCTTGCCCCAACTTCTGTTTGCGCCACGGACACTCCGGTGTCGCTGCCGTCATATCTCATGATGTTATACCTCAATGAGGCTGGGTTGATGTAGCCATCGCGAAGACCCTTTTGTGGCGCTTTCCATGTCAAGCTGGCTTTTTGGTCATTGATTGCCAACTGCACATCCAAGGGGGCTGCGGCAATATCTGTACCGATATAGGTAGTGAGCGTCGATTTGCTGCTGCTTCCATGCTCGTTAGAGGCTTGAGCGTAGATTGTGTACAGGCTTTCTTGGTCAAACGACACGTTATCTTTTTCTACTTTTGCCCCAGGATGAACAGTTTCTTGCAGCAACACTTCATCTCCACAGAAGATGGTGACCTGCACATCATGAGTCAAGGCACTGCCGCCGGCTGCCGTTTGCGGGGCCACGCACGATAATTTTCCAACGGTCGCCCCCGCCGATGCGGGTTCAAACTTCAATTCGGTGACCCTTGCCGGAGCTTGAGCATGAATGGAGTCTTTAAGGATGTAAAGACCTATCATTTCCTCAAGATTAGGCATGTCGTCAATTTTGTATGCCGTGGCCGTTTGGGTATTGACTTGATAGAGGCCCGACTTCTCCTCTTCCATATATGCCCAGTAGAGCAGATTGGTGTTGGGGTCGAAAGTCAGTCCCTGGGCGTACTTTGGCGTCAGTCCTGTCTCGCCTATATATTCCGATTTTCCATTTGACTTGTCAATCGTGTAGAGCTGTCCCGTATCGGCGATGCCATAGAGCGTCCCGGTGCTTGACGCGGCCAGGGCAATGTAGGGGCGTTCCACGTCACACACTTTGGTAAACGTTCCGTCAGCCGTGTTCAGTGTGCTCAGAGCCATTCCGCCCTCATTGGTGAAGGTGATCCCGTAAATCTTTCCTGATTCTGGGTCGTAGGATAGCGAGGAGGAGTAAGGCACATTGTTCCACTCGGTGGGTGGCGTGAAAATGTTCTCGACTTCCCAAGTGTCAGTTTTCACGACGGTGCAGGCAATGTACGCCACCATGCCAAATGCCTGTTCGACATTGAATAAGTAGTACTTATCACGGGCATAAACGGCAGCATTCGCTTTGAAAAGCTTGTCTACCTTGATGGGGGCGAACTCAAAACCGCTTTTTATCGGCAAGCTGTACATGCCGTAGTCGAGTTTGTCTTGAGTCCATTTTTGAGAAAACACCATGCAGCCGTAGAGTGCAGTGTTGTCTCCAATTGACTTGACTTGCGTGGGAGACATCGAATGCTCTTTGCGTCTTGACAGCCACGGTGTGGCTTGGTCAGAAGCAGAAGAGGACAGTTGGCGCTGAAGTCCGGTAAACCTCGCCTCGTTGATTGACTGGCGAGTTGGGCTTGGAGGATTGATCACGCTCGATCGCTGTGCATACAGATGCTGCGAAATCAAAAGCAGCATCAGAAGTCTTAACCAAAGTTTCATAGACTGTTTCATAGACTAAAGGGTTAATAGATACAGAAAGAAATTTTGACGAGATAGGCACACGTCGTATTGCTTGGCTCAGTCAAAATGGTTACACTGGACGAAGTTATGGAAATATTCCGTTCTTAGCAAGTTTTCAATGAATTGATACTGAAAAAAATATGATTTGATCTTGAATGTCTGTGATTCTTACTAGACTTTATGCCAAGAAGCTTCGCTTTTTCGCTTCCATTTGAACATAGGAAGCAGGTCGTCATCCGTCAGGTTGTTCCCCGTCCCGCTGTCCTACCACAACTAGTCGACAGCTTCATTACTGGGAGCTTCATAAGCTACTCTCGGACATCAACCAAACCAAGTAGAGACTATTAATAATCTATGCCACAGTCTCAAATGTAGCTTGTGTGGAAACTCACCAGAATGAAGCCCATTCGGTTCAAGAGCGTTATCGCGTTATGCCGCTTTCTTGGCTGATCGCTTATGATGCCAAGCGAGGTAGCCTCCGATCAGGATGAAGGTGATGAGGATGGCTATCATCTCGCCGATATGCTCTAGCGGAGCAATCCAGATCTCGTTGAAGAGCTTGTTGCGCCCGAGGATTTCCACAGGTGTCCAAAGGACGATGACGGCTGGGATCGCCATACGTATGTTGGCACCCCACTGCTTGCGGGCGAGTTGCTTGCGAAAGATGAAGAAGAAGCCAATGAGGCAGCCCATCCCCACGGCGATCGTTACGGGATGGCTCTGACCGAGGAAGCGTGGATCGTAGCAAAACATCAGCAGCAAGTAGCAGGTCCACAGCAGCATCATCGTCTCCATAAAGGTCACCATAGCAGGGTGGCGTGTCATACCCAAGCGCACCACGAGGTCGCGCTTCTTGCCGAGGAGTACCCGCTGACACCAGAGCATAAAGTTGCACCCCGTACGTACATTAAATATATAGAGTAGCATGATCGACACCCAGAAGCCAAAAGTCGCTGGCATCAGTAGGTACTCCGGTCTAGTCACGACGATATCCTTGATATCGTGCATGTGCTGTACCGGTACGCCATCGATAGAGAGGACGGGGTTCGCCGCTATCCCCTGCACGTAGGTCGTCGTAGTGGTTACGACTCCATTGACAATCTCTGGGTGGGCACCGAAGCGCTGAGCGTAGTACATAAAGAGGAACTCGACCCACCCAGTCCATAAGAAGAGACCCCCGATGAGGCCACAGATCGTCTGAGGAGTATCTTTCTTAGCAAAGACACCACACACAGCGATTATCAGTCCTAGTAGCCCCAATCCGAAAGCACTGTATGGCAGTGCAGCGGGTGCTATGAGTAGCTCCATGAGGATCATAAAGGCGTGTCCTAGAGGCATCAAGCATAGGACGAGAAGGAAGGAGAGCAGCGACTGCCTCCATGCGAGCTTAGGCTGCAAACTAGCTGATTGCATAGATTTATTCATAAGGTTGTACCATGGCTTGTCGTGAATAACGACGCAAATGTACGAAATAGATTCGATATAGTTACAGTAGTGTACTAAAATCGCAGGGATGACGCATTATATACAATGAACTCATCGACCTCTCTACTCCTCGCTTGTCGCTAATGTGTAGCTCCTGAAAAAACGATGATGAAGCATCAGCCCTGGCTGGGCAAATTCAACGCAGGATTGTTACAATAATTTAGAGCCGGCTATATATCGAAACGGCACTCTGTCGGAGAAAACTGATTTCCACGTGGAGATTTTGAAATATCCAGGTGGAGAATTTTTATTTCCCAGGTAGGAAATAAAAAATTCCTCGGAGGAATCAAATGAAACTTCGGAGGAAATGAATGACGCCCACGTGGAAAATAAAAAATATCCACGTGGAGATTTGAGATTTTCCACGTGGATATTCGAGAAAGGAGGGAATCGGACGAATTTCCCCGTAAAGATATGTAAATAGAGATTAGTGGTTAGAGGTTAGAAGTTAGAGGGCAGGGGTGACACATTATATATAGTGACCTCATCTATGCCTTGCTTGTCGCTCATGTGTAGCTCCTGACAGAGCGATTATAGAGACTGTTGCATAAAGGCGCATCGCTGTGTTGCTTTCGGGATTCGGCTTCGGTTACATACTGATGTATGCTCCCTTCAGACCTCACCCTCAGTGCCTTGCGCTTCATCCTTTCTGCAAAGTCTAGACAATCTTGCAAGCAAGATTGTGAGACTGTTGACTTTTGCAACAGTCTCATTATAATGCGTCAGCCCTGACTAAAATCGTCTTCTCTTCGTACGAATGCTTTCTCAATTATGGGGTCTCTCTGAATAGCCACGTGGAAAACTCCAAATCTCCACGTGGATGTTTTTTATTCTTCACGTGGGCGAGAAAAAACTCTTCGGACTTATCATTTCATTCTTCCGAAGTTTTATTTCTTTCCTACGTGGGAAGTCTCAAATTCCTACCCAGGGAATCGTAATTTCCTACTGAGGAAATTGTCCTCCCTGACAGATGTTTCGCTAAGAGGCTCATCCTATGGCTGCCTGCCCATACGCTCTCTCTTTGCAACAAATAGGGTGTTAAGTCGTCTTCACAATAGAATCACATTAATAAACAAGTAGGCCACAAACTATGAGTAGCAAGAATTACCTCCGTTTGTGGGGAGTGATAGCACTCCTCCTCATCTCCGCAGGCGCACTGCGTGCACAGACCATCACGATCCAGGGGCGCGTACTCGCTAGTAGCGACTCGACCGCGCTCATTGGGGCTAGCGTCGGGCTATTTGACGACAAGGGGCAGCTAACCGCAGGCGTCTCGACAGAGAGCCAGGGGCAGTTTGTCTTACAAGCAAACCCACAGGTGGCTAGAGAGCTGCGGATCAGCAGCGTAGGCTACACACCGATCACCATCGAGATAGCGGGCGATGCACAAGGGGTGATCACTCTCGGCACGCTCTACCTGTCGGAGGATAGTCAACTACTAGATCAGGTGGTCGTGCAGGGAGCGCGAAGCCGTGTAGACAAGATGCTACTCTTCCCCAAGCAAGCAGAGCTGGCGCGCAGTCAGGACTTCCTCAGCTTGCTACAGACCATGCATCTACGTGGTCTGACCATTGACCTGATGAACAAGCAGGCGACTATCCGTGGCGGGGCGGTGCAGTGGCAGATCGATGGCGTGCCCCGCACGATAGAGGATGTGCAGAGCATCGACCCTGAGCGTATCCTACGCATTGAGTACTCTGACATGGTCTCAGCGCGCTACACCGATCGGGGTATCGGGGGCATCGTCAATGTGATCCTCAAGGAGCGTCTGCATGGAGGCTCCGTCTGGGCGCAGGTGGAGTCGGCACTGACGACGGGCTTTGTCAATGGAGCTTTGGGGGCTCGCTATGATCGGGGGCGTCACTCCTTTACACTCGACTATAACAATGGCTTCCGCAACTACCGCAAGCGCTTTGCCTACCTAGAGACGAAGTACATAGCTCCGCATCAGGAGCTGATCCGCACGGAGACGCCTGAGGCTAGCCCCTTTGGTTATTTGGTTCATGACCTTAACTTCTCCTATTTATATAAGCCCAGCGAGCGACAGCAGTTTAGTGCTACGCTACGCAATGAGTTCGTAAATTACCACAGCAACTCGACCTCGCAAATAACGCAGAGCGACAGCGACCCCTTTCATAGGGAGTCTAGCGTCAAGGAGCGTAGTTACACGCCAGCACTCGACCTGTACTATGCCAATATGCTGAGCAATGGGGGCAAGCTGGAGGTCAATCTCGTAGGCTCTTACAGCGGTGGCCATCGAGACTTCTTGCTACAAGATAAGATGCCCACGCAGCTACGTGAAGTGCAGAACTCTGTCGACGTGAGCCGCACGGCCCTCATCGGGGAGGTGGTCTACAACCATCCTTTCAGCAGTCACTTCATACTCGCCACAGGCTTGCAGCATACGACCGCCTACTCGCTCAATAAGTATGTTGAGGTGACGGACAATCTACTGGAAAACAACAGCTACCTCTTTGCTAATGCACAGGGGCAACTCGGTAAGGTGCAGTACAGTATCGGTACGGGTGCCAAGCTCTTTGTCGTGCGGGATGCGACCGACCGAAAGAGCTTCGTGCGAAATCAGAGTACGCTCTCGCTTTTCTACAGCCCGATCAACCATCTGACGCTCGTCCTCAAGTCTACCTACCTGCCGACGCTCCCCTCGCTGAGTATGCTCTCACGGGTGCGACAGCGTGTGGATGACCTGATGGTGACGAGTGGCAATCCAGATCTCAAGGCAGCTCAGTCGCTCTACAACCGACTCGGGGTCTACTACCAGACGGGCCTCTTCACGAGCAATGTAGACCTCTCAATAAACAATACGTGGTCGCCTATCCTCTGGGATGCGACCTACGATGCGACCGGCGGATACTTCCTCATGCGTGCTACGAATGGACGCTACAATCGCCAGTACAGTATCTCTTGGCAGGGCGGGCTAAACAACTTGTGGAACTTCCTGACGCTGCAAGGCACCGTGCGCTACGATATGTTTCGCACGCATACGGGTATCGCCGCCTACAAGCTCAACAGTCTCTACTGGGATGCTAGCGTGATGATGAGCTACAAGGGGTGGACGCTCGGCTACTCCTACGTTCATCCGCAGTGGACGCTGTCGGGGCATACGAAGTCGCTGGGCGAAAACTCCTCCCGTCTGATGCTTCTCTACAAGTATCGTGACTGGAGCTTCTATGCGAGCTGTATCTTCCCCTTTACGCCACGTGGCTCCGAGTACCGCAGCGAGTCTCTCTCGCCCGTCATACCCAGTACGAGCCACGTTTACATCCTAGACAACCGCAATATGGTGACTGTCGGGCTTTCTTGGCGACTGAACTTCGGTAAGCAGCTCCAGCTCATCGACCGCACGCTCCAAAACAAGGACTCCAACGAGAGCGTCGTCAAGTAGAGACTGTTGCAAAAGTCAACAGTCTCAAGTATCGAGCGGGATACTGCACATTAATGCGTCGAGTAGCTCACTCCTTGTAACGCAACAACGGATGCCCAGACTGCTCTCTGGACATCCGTTGTCAAGTAAAGTAAGATAAGCTTAGTACAGCCTAGGGCACTAGTAGCTTATAGATATAGTATGCCCCCAGATGCTCTACACGTACTATGTAGTTGCCAGTCTGGAGTGCGCATGGATCGCATCTAAAGCCCTCGAGGCTCCATACCTCATACTGGTCGTACTCGCCGCCCTCAATCTGGAGACAGCCATGGTCTACAGATACACGATAAGCGTCGGCAGCAGTGGTAGGTCTCTCGACAGAGGCCCACTTGTCAAAGGAGAGCATGCGACTATCTAGGACTGTCTTAGAGAAGAGCGACTCGTTCGATAGATCACGGCCGATGAAAGCTAGGATCTTCAGATTCTTTAGATCTCCCGTATAGAGCGTGTCTACATGGACGGTATAGCTCTTTGTAAACTTCTTCTGACTGTCAAACTCTATGGGATCCCCAACGAAGTCGGTCAGAGAGCGTACGTAGACATTCTGATGTATATAGCCTTCAGGCGCGTTGAGCTGATCGTGGGGCTTCACCTGATCCTCAAAGAGTGATACTGTGATCCTCAGATCCTCGATGTTGAGATGCTGTAGCTCCTCGATGTCGACCTTAGCTTCAAAAGTCATAGGATCCTCAGTGGGTGTGAGCGTAAAGTCAAAGCGGTAGGGAGAGTAGGTCTCCTTGTCTAGCTGCTTGATACGATCTATTGTGTAGCCCTCGCAAGCATAGCTGAGGCGTGTGATGTCGTACGGGATTCTGTTGAGAGCTAAGTTTGGAGCTGCTTTAGAGTTGCGATACTTACTATAGAGCTCAGTCTCTGGAGTGCTAAAGGGGTCTCCATCGAAATGGTAGGCGCAGAGATTGACTTTCGTATCTGTTCCTTCGAAAGCCTCGAGCGTCGACTTAATCTCTTCGGTTCCATAGCCAACAAAAGGACACCACTCACCCGTCATATACTCTAGGAGGTGCTGGCGCTTAGGCTTGCCCTCAGGCTGATCGTAGAGGATGACTCCGCACTTGAGTTGTTCTGAGGCATAGTCGTTGTCAACGCCGTTGAACTGCAAGATCTGTAGCGTTATATCGCCACTCATCTCAGGGACTACCTCGAAAAAGAGCGTGTCCCTACGCCCCTTGGGGAGGTCAAAGTCGATAGTCTTCTCGATGGGTTGCTTGGTGACACCCGAGAGCTTGTAGGTAATCGACTTGATATCCTTAGAGCCCATATTGTGTAGGTAGTAGTAAGCCTTGACAGACTTACCCGCGGTGGTGTAAAAGTCTTTGGCGCGTAAGTACTCTACCTTGCCACGGCTCGCTGTCGAGACACCCTGCGGAGCTTGGAGATAGACATCCATCGCCCAGTTATTTGCTGTCTTAGTTTTGGACATGTCCATAACTCCCCCACTGTACCATAGGTAGCATCCCTTGGCATGAGGTGGGGTCTTGTAGTCGATGCCTAAGTCCTGAGCAGCAGGTTCACACCACACCTTATAGCCTATGAGGAGGGAGTCGAAAACCGAAACCTTTATTTCCTCATCCAGGGGGATGTAGTTATACCCGAAGTGTAGCGATACTTGCTGGGAGTAAATGTTTTTACCCGTACGCTTGTTGATGATAAAGAGCTCCCCCTCACGCTGCACCGTGTCTGATGCAAAGGTCATACAGGGTTCGACAGCGCGAATTGTATAGCCAGCAAATCCCTCCTCAGGCGTGATCAGAAGGCAGGGACCATAGTAACCTGCATCGCGAAAGCCCATACCGCTATTGGCTTGAGGTGTAATGCGATTGGCATAGCTATAGCAGATGAAGTCTGACGTATCCGTTGTGGAGCCCGGATCTGTCACACTGCTCGTCGTCTGAGCAGTCAGTTGAGTCGTGATCACTCCTGCTAAGAGCAGTGAGAGCATGACTTGTAGTACTCTAGTTGCTTTTTCCATAAGCTGTTTTGAGATGAAATGAATAATTACGCAAAGTGCCGTGTGTGCGACAAATGCAAAGCGTTCGCAAAGATAGACAAAAGCAAAAACATCGCAGAATGTATGATGGACAGATCAAGAGGACGTCTTTGTTAAGTGCCTGACTAGTCTCCAAAGCGTCTGACGCTATCTTTGTGGAGTGTAAGCTCTTGTGTAGGTAGATATATTGTCGTATATTTGCCTGTATCGGGATTGGGACAAGAGTTGCCTCTTTGCCTTCTCTCTAGTAAATAGTTTAACCAGTTATAGAAATACTATGAGAAAGAATCTATGCTTTACCCCGCTGCTGATTTTACTAAGCTTAGCTTTCGTAGCTTGTAAGTCTGACGGTGGTAAAGAACCTGTCTGTATAGCGGTGGCTCCCTCTGAGTTGACCCTAGAGGTGGGGGATATGCAAACGCTATCCGTATCGACAGGAACAAGTGCTCGGGGGCTAGAGGTGTCATTTACGAGTAGCGCGACAGACATCGCCACCGTCGATGTCAAGGGGTGTGTGACCGCCATCAAAGTTGGCTCTGCCACCATCACCGTTCAAGTCGGATCTAGTACGACCTCTGTGCCAGTGACGGTCGTGCCCAACAAAAACGATGCTCCGCAGCAACTACCGCTGATTAAGTTTGACGTCACTTACGACGAATCGGGAAATGTCTCTGATGAGGATATCCTAAACTATGAAAGGAGCCTCGGGCGTGAGTCTCGTCCTATATTTTACTCTGAGACCATCGTCTACAAAGGATTCGTAAATACGAATCTTAGTACCATCACGGGTGCGATCTATGGTCTAGAGCTAGGAGACGGCTCGAAGATAATAGTCGCCTATGGTACAGAGACTATCAGTGACTGCCCCAAGACGAGGGAGATGCTCCGTCAGCTGGGCTTTAGCCACATAGAGGAGCGCTCCGTGGGACTGGATGTGCTAGGCAAGACGACGCCTGGACTCTATGCGATCCATGACAGTGATCCTAGTCTATCCGTCCTGATGTATGACCAGAGTAACAAGGACATCAAGGCCAATATGTACATCCAGTTTAGCCGTATAGCCACTGTCGAGGCGCCACACCCGCTCATCCCGAATGTGGCCGACTTCCCCTCTCTGGAGATCTTTGCCAAGCACGATGTGGATGCGATCAAGGCCTTCGAACAGCGTATCGGCTTCAGAGACTTCAGCGAAGATGAGTCTTATGAGACTAATCTGTGCTTCAACACAAAGAGCGATAAGGAGGACAAGAGCAATCTTGCTTGGGTCATTTATTGCAATGAGTCAGAGGCAGGACCCGCCTTTATCAACTCAGAGGTGACGGGTATCAGTACGCTTCGAGAGCTAGTCTCTGACGAGGTGCGTAACTACCTCAGCAAAAACGGCTTTGACCATAATTACAGCATCACTACGGGCAATTATATCCAAGTCTACAACGCACAGGGAGACCTCTGCCATCTCTTCATGCAGGCGTATGAGGATGGCAATGCCTGTATGATGCAGTTCATCTGCAAGTCTGATCTCGTAGATGAAGAGCAGCAGGTGCGGCTCCAGCTTCCGACTCAATTCGTGTCACCAAAGCCCCTTGCCAGAAAAGGTATGATGCGGAGCATCTCGAGGGCTAAGTGATCGAGTGAAAGGGGTAGCAACCCCTGCTGAGTGAGAAGACGACTAGTGTAGAGGCGGATGGGCGTGTCTGTCTCTACACTAGTCGTATTAAAGGAGAAGGCGGCGAATTGCTTTGCTCGCCAAGTGCAGGGCTGTGCCATACCTCAGGGTGTGGGGTATTGTGAGATCCAAAAAGAATGTGTACCTTTGCACCAGCAAACGTGAAGGGAGGTATCTCTCGGGAGTGGCGAAGTGGCTGCTTTTAGTACGATTGCTACGATGGTGATCATAGCTCAGCTGGTTAGAGCATCAGATTGTGGTTCTGAGGGTCGTGGGTTCGAATCCCACTGGTCACCCTATAGTTTCGCTAGGATTTTTCTTTTCTCTGTTCTAGCGTCACTAATTCGATCAGTTTTTGATTATAACTTTCTTTTTGAGGTTGCTAAGACGTTTGTCTTAGCAACCTTTTTCTTTCTTGGGGAGGGGAGAGGGCAACATTGCATAGCTACATGTTATGGCATTGCGGAGTCGGAGGTATGTCGTAGACAAGGAGATTTTTACTATCTTTGCATCGGATTGTTGTCTAGCAGATTGTATGAGACAACGATATCGAGGGTGACTATCACGGTGGTGACGGTCGCTCAGCTCAATCACTTACTTAATTACGAACAGAATACCAAATATAATTTCCCCCAAATGAAGAACAAGAAGAGAATCTACACCTTTGGCAATGGAAGTGCTGAGGGTAATGCTCAGATGAGAGATCTACTTGGCGGTAAGGGTGCTAACCTTGCGGAGATGAACCGCATAGGTGTGCCTGTACCTCCCGGATTTACTATTTCGACTGAGGTATGTACAGAATATTATGAGCGTGGCCGTGAGGCTGTTGTCGCTGACCTCAAGGATGACTTGATGGCTGCCGTCAAGCATATCGAGACTATCATGGGCTTTAAGTTTGGCGATGTAGAGAATCCTCTTCTCGTCTCTGTCCGCTCGGGCAGTAGAGCCTCCATGCCTGGTATGATGGACACGATCCTCAACCTCGGTCTCAACGATACGGTTGTCGATGGCTTGGCACGTAAGAGTGGCAACGAGCGCTTCGCTTGGGACTCTTACCGCCGCTTCGTGCAGATGTATGGCGATGTTGTACTCGGCATGAAGCCTGTCAATAAGGACGATATTGACCCCTTTGAGGCAATCATCGAGGAGGTCAAGAAGGAGGCTGGCGTCAAGCTCGACAACGAGCTAACGACAGACCACCTCAAGGATCTCGTCAAGCGCTTCAAGGCAGCCGTCATGAAGGCTACGGGTCACGACTTCCCCACTGATCCATACGAGCAGCTGTGGGGCGCTATCATGGCGGTCTTTGGCTCATGGATGAATGATCGTGCGATCCTCTACCGTAAGATGGAGGGTATACCCGATGATTGGGGTACAGCCGTAAACGTCCAGGCGATGGTCTTCGGTAATATGGGCGATACCTCCGCTACGGGTGTGGCTTTCACTCGTGATGCGGCTACAGGCGAAAACCTCTTCAACGGTGAGTACCTAGTCAATGCGCAGGGCGAGGATGTCGTCGCTGGTATCCGTACGCCTCAAGAAATTACAATAGAAGGCTCTCGTCGCTGGGCTGAGCGCGCTGGTATCGACGAGGCAACTCGCAAGGCTCAGTACCCCTCTATGGAGGAGACCTTCCCCGATATTTATGCTGAGTTGAATGGGATACAGCATAAGCTGGAGCAGCACTATCACGATATGCAGGACCTAGAGTTCACCGTACAGGAGGGTAAGCTCTGGCTCCTCCAGACACGTAATGGTAAGCGGACGGGTCAGGCAATGGTCAAGATCGCTATGGATCTACTCCGTGACAAGCAGATTTCCGAGGAGGAGGCTCTGCTCCGTGTCGAGCCAGCTAAGCTCGATGAACTACTGCACCCAGTCTTTGACAAGAAAGCCTTAAAGTCTGCAAAGGTATTGACCAAGGGACTGCCCGCTTCTCCAGGCGCAGCTACGGGACAGATCGTTTTCTTTGCTGATGATGCTGCTAACTGGCACGAGCAGGGTAAGGAGGTGATTATGGTACGCATCGAGACCTCTCCAGAGGATCTCGCTGGTATGAGCGTGGCACAGGGTATCCTCACGGCACGTGGTGGTATGACCTCACACGCAGCTGTCGTGGCTCGTGGTATGGGTAAGTGCTGTATCACGGGTGCTGGTGGGCTCATTGTCGACTACAAGGCTCGTACCGTAACCATCGATGATAAGGTACTCCGCGAGGGAGACTTCATCTCGATCAACGGCTCTACGGGTGAGATCTATGAGGGTCAGGTCGAGACCATCGCTGCTGAGATGGATGCTGACTTCCGCCAGCTGATGGAGCTAGCTGACAAGCACTCTAAGCTCGCTGTACGTACCAACGCTGATACGCCTCATGATGCTGCTACGGCACGTAACTTTGGTGCTGTCGGTATTGGTCTCTGCCGTACGGAGCACATGTTCTTTGAGGACAACAAGATCAAGGCAATGCGTGAGATGATCCTCGCTACAGACACGGAGGGTCGTCGCAAGGCTTTGGCAAAGCTCCTCCCGATCCAGACTGAGGACTTTAAGGGTATCTTCCGTGCTATGAAGGGGCTTCCCGTCACCGTGCGTCTACTAGATCCTCCTCTTCACGAGTTTGTACCTCAGACGGAGGCTGGTCAGGTAGAGCTGGCGAAGGCTATGGGCGTCGAGCCTAAGTTCGTTCACGATCGTGTCGAGCAGCTCCACGAGCTGAACCCAATGCTCGGACACCGTGGCTGCCGTCTAGGCAACACCTATCCCGAGATCACCGAGATGCAGACTCGTGCCATCCTGGGTGCTTGCCTCGAACTCAAGAAGGAGGGCGTCGAGACGCATCCTGAGATCATGGTGCCACTCGTTGGTGTCGTCGAGGAGTTTAAGCAGCAAGCTCGTGTGATCCGTGAGGCAGCTGAGGCTCTCTTTAAGGAGCAGGGTGATCGCATTGACTTCCACATAGGTACTATGATCGAGGTGCCACGTGCAGCTCTGACCGCCGACGAGATCGCTAAGGAGGCAGACTTCTTCTCTTTCGGTACGAACGACCTCACGCAGATGACCTTCGGATACTCTCGTGACGATGTCAATACCTTCCTACCTATCTATCTAGACAAGAAGATCCTTAAGGTGGACCCCTTCCAGCAGTTGGATCAGAGGGGTGTGGGTCAGTTGGTACAAATGGGAGCCGAAAAGGGTCGCTCCGCGAAGCCTACGATCAAGCTCGGCATCTGTGGTGAGCATGGTGGTGATCCCTCATCAGTAGAGTTCTGCCACCGTGTAGGGCTCAACTACGTGAGCTGCTCGCCCTTCCGTGTGCCTATCGCACGCCTCGCAGCAGCTCGTGCCGCAGTCGAGGATAAGAAGTAAGCAGCGCAGATGAGCAGCGCTCTCGTTGCAGAGCACTCTGTTCGCTAAGCTAACTACAATAATAAAGCAACTCTCTGGAGTCGCTCCCTAGGCGGAGTCTCTGGAGAGTTGCTTTCGTTTTGTGGCTCCTGACAGAGCGATTATGATGCGTCAGCCCTGTTATTCTGGTGGGTTTATTGCCAGTTTGCAAAATAGTTGTACCTTTGCGGTGCTGATTATTATCGAAACGAGATAACCAGAGCAAGCTTTTGACCTCACATGAGTGTCGTAGTGGTATCTGTGTCGGTGTATAAGGAGTGCGTCCACGCTCCGTCGATAGCCTACCGACAGGTGAACGGATCCCTCGCGACAGCCCCAGAGTGACTATGTCATGATGACAGGTCTTCGTCGGGGAGCTCGAGGAGCCTGCGCCTAGGGAGATCTCCTTTTGTATTAATCCCAATCAAACTATTAGCGTGAACACATTAAGCTATAAAACACAATCCGCCACCAAGGAGTCTGCTCAGAAGGAGTGGCTCGTGGTAGATGCCGAGGGGCAGCGTCTCGGACGCCTCTGCTCTATTGTTGCTAAGATACTGCGTGGCAAGTACAAGCCCTGCTTTACACCTCATGCAGACTGCGGTGACAATGTTATCATCATCAATGCCGACAAGATCGAGCTCACTGGCAATAAGTGGGACACACCTAGCTATCTGACCTTCTCAGGCTATCCTGGAGGACAGAAGGAGTTTTCACCAAGAGACTTCCAGAAGAAGAGCTCTCGCAAGCTCTTTGAGAAGGTCCTCAAAGGTATGCTCCCCAAGAACAAGCTCGGTGCTGAGCTGCTGACGCACGTCCGGGTCTTCGATGGTCCCGACCATACTATGGAGGGTGTACAGCCCCGTAAGATCGATATCAATACACTTAAATAAATACGCGGTAAACGATGGAACAAATCAATGCTATAGGTAGACGTAAGGCTGCGGTAGCCCGCGTATATCTCACAGAGGGTTCTGGCAAGATAACGATCAATAAGAAGGATCTCGCCAACTACTTTCCCTCATCAATACTTCAGTACATTGTGAAGCAACCTCTCCTCAAGCTAGAGGTGGCTGACAAGTATGATGTTATGATCAATCTTGTCGGCGGAGGCTTCAAGGGACAGAGCGAAGCAGCTCGTCTCGGCATCGCTCGTGCACTGATCAAGATCAACCCTGAGGACAAGGCTACGCTGCGTGCAGCAGGCTTCGTAACACGTGATCCACGTGTCGTAGAGCGTAAGAAGCCAGGACGTCCTAAGGCTCGTAAGAAATTCCAGTTCAGCAAGCGTTGATGGTGCTGGGGGGATGCTATCGCAGCGTGAGCGACTCATTGTGGTGCTCTTCCTGTGGTACTGCACACCCCGCACGATCTCTCGCGTTTAGTATCTAAATTGCATCGATGGCGTACTAGAGGTTAGACTTTAGAAGTTAGAGATTAGAGGTTAGACCTTAGTTGTCTCTTGCTTCAGTCTATACAGTTGCCCTACCCTGCAATTGCTTATTTCACAAGAACGTAAACGAAAACACAAAGACTATTATGTCACAAGTATCATTTGACCAGCTACTAGAGGCTGGTGCACACTTTGGCCACATGCCACGTAAGTGGAACCCCGCTATGGCTCCCTACATCTTTATGGAGCGCAACGGCATCCACATTATCGACCTGCACAAGACTGTCGCTAAGATCGATGAGTGTGCTGAGATTATCAAGAATATGGCCAGCTCTGGCAAGAAGATCCTCTTCGTCGGCACCAAGCGTCAGGCTAAGGACGCTGTCGCAGAGCTCGCTAAGAGCGTAGGGATGCCCTACGTCACAGAGCGTTGGCCGGGTGGTATGCTCACCAACTTCCCCACGATCCGCAAGGCTGTCAAGAAGATGGCTCAGATCGACAAGATGCGTGAGGATGGCACCTACAACAACCTCTCCAAGCGTGAGCGTCTGCAGCTCGATCGCCAGCAGGCTAAGCTAGACAAGAACCTCGGCTCTATCCGAGACATGAACCGTCTGCCTAACGCACTCTTCGTTGTAGACGTTATGCGTGAGCACATCGCTGTACGTGAGGCTCAGCGTCTAGGTATCCCCGTATTTGCTATCGTCGATACGAATGCTAATCCCAAGGATATCGACTACGTCATCCCAGCTAATGATGACTCTACACAAGCTATCGAGCTGATCATCTCGGCTATGTGCCAGGCTATCAACGAGGGGCAGGTAGAGTACAAGGCTATCAAGGCTGAGAAAGAGGCTGAGGAGGCTGCTGAGCTAGCACCCTCAGGACGTCGCCAGCGCACAGGTGCTCGCCGTGAGCGCATCCGCCCCACCAATGCTGAGGCAGAGCGTGAGGAGGAAGTTGCTGAGGAGGCAGCTCCCGAGACTGTAGAGGCTGAAGAGACTGCTCCAGCTAATGAGGAAGCAGCTAACCAACAATAATACTATACACCATGAGCGTAACAATTGAAGATATCAAGAAACTTCGTAAGATGACCGGCGCTGGTCTCTCTGACTGCAAGAATGCACTCAACGAGACTGCCGGAAACTTTGAGGAGGCTATCGAGATCATACGTGCTAAGGGTAAGGCTGTCGCTGCCAAGCGTTCTGATCGTGAGGCTGCTGAGGGCTGTGTCCTAGCAGCACACAGCAAGGGCTTTGCGGCCATCGTGTCACTCCAGTGCGAGACTGACTTTGTTGCTAAGAACGAGGGGCACATCGCTCTCACACAGCAGATCCTAGACGCTGCTATGAAGGAGCAACCCGCCACTAAGGAGGATCTGCTTAAGCTACCTCTAGCTGATGGGCGTGCTGTCGCTGAGCATATCACCGACCGCATCGGTAGCACGGGTGAGAAGATGGAGCTGGGCAACTATGAGTTCCTCAAGGCTCCCTACACCACGTCCTACATCCACTTCGGCAACAAGCTGGCTGCTATCGTAGCTTTCAACGAGGCTATCGATGATGAGATGGCTCGTGAGGTAGCTATGCAGGTAGCGTCTATGAATCCAGTCGCAGTCTGCGAGAATGACGTACCAGCTCACGTCCTCGAGGAGGAGCGCAAGATCGCTATGGATCGTGCTCGTGAGAGTGGCAAGCCTGAGGCTATCTGTGAGCGCATCGTAGAGGGCTCCATCCAGAAGTTCTACAAGGAGAATACACTCCTACACCAGCCTTTCGTACGTGACCCCAAGATGGATGTCCAGGGCTACCTGCACACTGCATCTAAGACTCTGACGGCTACAGGCTTCAAGCGTGTCAATCTAAACGAAGACTAAATCAATACTGAGGATAAGTAGTCGCTTTCCGGCGGCTATGAAGCCTAATTGAGAAAGCCCTGTACACCTTCATGGTGTGCAGGGCTTCGTTGATGTTAGGGGGCGCTATAGATGTTTTGCTTTCGCTTGCCTTGGTCATCTCAGAGAGTGCGTAGGTAGGCGAAGTGTGAGGCGGTGGTGAGATCAGTGGAGGTGAGCGGGAGAAGACCCGAGCAGAGGCATCCAGTGTCGTCTAGGGTAGGGGCATCTGCTGTGGAGAGGAGTGCTTTGGCTCGTGGTGCCGAGAGGATGCCAAAGCGGTATTGGTCGTAGCTTCCTTGAGGGACGCGCTCACGGTAGAGGTCGAGGGCGTAATGCCCCATCGTGTAGCGCAGATTGATCTCGACCCACGGGTGCAGGGCGGTACGGCTGCTGACTCCATCGGGGCGGTAGGTGAGTAGGTCGATGCCGACGGCACCACAGTAGTAAGGCGCCACCTCACGGGAGAGGTAAGCTCGGTGCTGCGCTAGAGCTTGGGTGAGTTCATTAGGATCGGAGAGGCTCTCGGTGAGTTGTCGGAGCGTCTCCTCGGGAGCTTGGCAGAGGCTCTCTAGATAGCGTCCCTGGTCGTCCGTCTCGAAGGCGCTCAGTCCGACGAACTGCACCTCGCCTGCCTCGTCTATATAGTACTCGGCACCATAGTCCTGCATCTTGTCGAGTAGAGGCTCCACGAGGAGGGTGCCGTGCCGGCGCAAGAGCTTGCGAAGCGTCTCCTCAAGTTGGCTGTCCAGCCGGTTGATGCGCCAGAGTCCTCTCCCCGAACTGCTATACGGGAGCTTCACGAGACAGGGCCCCTGGGTCAAAAGCTCTACCAACTCCTCTATCTGCGTCATCATCGCCACACGACTGCGCCACGGCACGCTACTGTACTTCGCAAAGAAGCGCGCACTAGCAGCTCTCGTCCAGCAAGGCATCAGCTCCTGGGGCAGTTCGCTGTATGTCTCTCCACCGCTCAGCCCGTACTGCTTCGCCAAGCTATGCGCCAAGCTTCGCTCGTGCCCCCATAGTATGAGTTCCAAGTTTCCGACGTTCCCTTTCGCTATATGGCTCAGCTCACGGTCGGTCAAATAGGGCGAAAGGCTTTCGCTAAAAGGGTGTACCCACCACGAGGCTCCATCTAACCACGCTGGGACCGCCCAGAGCGGAAGGCTCCAAAGGGCGGAGCGTATCTGTCTAATAAGTCGTGGAGGGGTGTAGTGGAGTGGGTCGCCAGCCTCCAGAGCGACCTCGTGGCCGATGTTGCAGACGATGAGTGGCGTGCGCATGGCCTCAGTGACGGCGCGGCTACTTACGGCCGAAGTCTGCGGGGATCTCACCCCAAGCGACCGTGTCCCACTTCATCAGTGGTACCCGAAAGGTGTGCGTCTTCAGCCAATGTGTGGCACGCACGATCAGTTCGTAGGTCTTAGCACTACGTGGATCCGTCGAGTCGAGCCGCGTGCGGCAACGAGCCTGCGCCACCCAGCCGAGTGCCACCTTGCTGTCGGAGTAGATAGGCAGTGGCGGGAGCTTGCCCTGCTCCATCAGCGCCAAGGCGTGCACGATGGCTAGGTACTCGCCAATGTTGTTAGTTCCCCATGGGATCACTGCCCGAAAGAGCTCCGCGTGGCTAAAGGTGTAGACGCCACGATACTCCGTCACGCCTGGATTGGACGAGCAGGCGCCATCGACCGCTATCGAGTGGTTGAGGAAACCTTTTGGTGCGACCTTGTCACCGATCAACTGATCAGGAGCTTGTGCCACACTGTGCTGCACTTGTAGCTGATTGCTCTGTGGCTTAGCGACACGATGCTGCTGTCCCAGCTTGCGACCCTCATGGTAGCCTAGTTCGAAGGCCTCTTGCGCTTGCTCTGCCGTCGGGTAGGACTTATACTTAGCCCCTTGGAAGCCCTCGATCTGCATCTTGCAGTCTTGCCAATCATCATAGATGCCTGGCCGATAACCCTCCCATACGACGTACCACTTGCGCTGCTTGGCTGACATAAAGCTTGTCTTTTCTAGTAAAAGCCACCAGCGTACAGATTGGCGAAGTTGACTTCGCCCGCCTTTGTCTCTGCATCCTCGGGAAGGTCTGCCAGCAGTTGCTGCACTCCCTCACACTGCTCTGTGCGGTCGCACTCCTTATATAGTATAGCCGCATAGTCTAGGAGCGCACGAGTCGGCTGGGGGATCATATCTAGAGCCTGCTCCATCTCATCGGCAGCAGCCTCCTTGCCCCGCAGCTCCTCTACAAGATGCGCCAGGTGCATGTAGCCCTCCACGTTGAAAGGATCCGTCTCTACCACCTGTCGGAAAGCCCGCTCAGCGCGCTCCTTGTCGCCCTCGTGGTAAGTGATCAAACCCTCGTAAAGGTAAGCTCGCTCCTCCTCGGGAAACTTCTCAGCCGTCTCTAGAGCAACTGCCAAAGCATCCTCCCAACGTTCCAGTGCTATCAGCACCTTCACCTTGATCAGCCAGTAAAGTGGCACTTCGTCCGTCAGCTGTAATGCTTGGTCGATGGTCGCGAGTGCTTGCTCAGACTCACTTAGAGCCAGCTGCGCCTGCGCTTTCATACGGTGTAGCTCAGCTTGCTGAGCCGTCTCCAGCTCGGTCGCCAAGGCGCGCTCAGCGTAGGCGATCGTTTCGCTGTGCTGATCCAGCCCATTCGAGACTTTGGTCGCCTCATAGAGAGCCATCGGATAGTCAGGATAAGCCTCCAGTATGGTCGTCAGCTCGGCCATCGAACCCGCTAGGTCGGGCTTGCGCTGCAAAGCCTGCGCTAGGTAAAGACGACACTCAGGATCGTCGATCTCCTCCAGCGAAGTACGCAGAGCGCGTATCGCAAAGTCCACCTCGCCTATCTTGAGTGCACGGAGCGCGTCAAACTTCAGCGTGTTCGCCTTGAGCGTGTCCGCCCTAGGTTCAGACACCTGATCAGACACCTGCTCCGTTGCTTGCTCCGCTACCTCCTGCGTGACGTCAGTTGTCTCCTGCTCGACCTCTTCGGTTGAGACAGGAGACTTTTTATTTGATTTCTTGAAGCGTGAGAATAGTCCCATAGCTCTTGTTCCCTAGCGGCAAAGCTCCTCGATACGCTGTGCCACAGCCTCAGCGGTGAAGCCGAGCTTCTCATCGAGCACTGTGTAGGGAGCGGAGAAGCCGAAGCTCTCCAATCCGTGGATATGCTCCATATCTCCGACCAAGCGGAGGAGCGTCACAGGCAGCCCAGCGGTCAGACCGAAGCGTGCACCCCCTGCGGGGATCACGCTCTCACGATATGCCTCTGGCTGATCGAAGAAGATCCCTTCGCTCGGTACCGAGACGATGCGTAGCTTGTGACCCTTGTCCTTAAGTAGCTCAGCGGCTTGTACCAGCGTACTCACCTCACTACCCGAGGCGATGAGCGTCAAGTCTGGCGTCTCACCCGCAGGCGTTGTATCAGAGACCACGTAAGCGCCATGCTTCAACTGGCAAGCGCGCTCGTAGGTGGGATTAGGTAGGTCTTGGATGTTTTGGCGAGAGAGGATGAGAGCTGTCGGC
The DNA here is from genome assembly GCF_902489635.1 of uncultured Porphyromonas sp. GTDB lineage: Bacteria > Bacteroidota > Bacteroidia > Bacteroidales > Porphyromonadaceae > Porphyromonas. The sequence continues at coordinate 96,748 of NZ_CABUAN010000003.1, forward strand.
GTGTGGAGGTTTTCCATAGCCATCTGCCAGGCGACTGTAGCCTCATGCACATCGGCTGGGCGCAGCACCTGTAGGGCACGACGACCCGAGTGATTGTGCAGATGCTCGAGGAGACGTATCTGCGCCTCCTGCTCGACCGGCTCGTGCGTCGGCCCGTCCTCACCAACTCTAAAGGAGTCGTGCGACCAGATGAAGATGACCGGTTGCTCCATCAGCCCAGCCATACGAACGACGGGCTTCATATAGTCTGAGAAGACAAAGAAAGTACCGCACGCCGCACGCATACCGCCATGCAGGGTGATACCCACGCAGAGCGCTGCCATCGTAAGCTCCGAGACACCAGCCTGGAGGAACTTGCCTGAGAAGTCGCCCGCCTCCAGAGCCTTCGTACCCTTGAGATAGCCGTCCGTCTTGTCCGAGTTCGAGAGGTCGGCCGAGGCAACGATCATATTGTCCACCCGCTTAGCCAGTTCGCCCAGCACTGTTGCCGAGGCGGCACGCGTTGCCTGATTAGCCTTCTGGGCTATCTCCTGCCAAGCCACATCGTAGGTAGGCTCTGCAGCAAACCAGCGGTCATAGAGCTTCGCCTGATCAGGGTGCTCCTTCTTGTATTTCTCCTGGATTTTGTACTGACCATCCCAGTAGGCGATCAGCTCCTCGCGACGATCAGCGTAGAAGGCAGCCACATCCTCATATATGGTAAAAGGATTGTTTGGGTCAGCACCCAGCGCCTCCATCGTCTTAGCATACGAAGCACCCGCCTTAGAGAGCGGTTGGCCGTGCGTTGCGATCAGATTAGCCAGCGGATTACCCTCCTCATCGACCGCCTTGTAAGCCATATTGGTGTAGCCAATGATAAGCGTCGGCGCGCCTGTCTCTTCGGAAGTCTCAATAGCGTCTTGTAGCACCTGACCCAGCGCTGCTGGGTCATTGCCCGGCACCTCAAAGACGTTCCAGCCCCACGCATCATACTTAGCCGCAACGTCCTCAGCCGTGATATCCTCGACACGCGTCGAGAGCTGTATGTCGTTGCAGTCGTAGTACATGATCAGGTTGTCTAGCCCTAGGTCGCCAGCGATGCGCCCCGCACCCTGACTGATCTCCTCCTGGATACCGCCATCAGAGATAAAAGCGTAGATACGTTGTGGCATCAGCGTATCGCCAAGACGGTGCTGGAGGAACTTCGCTGCGATGGCTGCACCCACAGCGTAGGTGTGTCCCTGCCCCAGCGGACCACTCGTGTTCTCGATCATACGGCTACGACAAAGCTCTGGGTGTCCAGGCGTAGGACTGCCCCACGAGCGGAAGGCTGCCAGTTCCTCCATCGTAAAGAATCCCGCCAGCGCCAGCTGTGCGTAGAGCATTGGCGACATGTGGCCGGGATCCATAAAGAAGCGATCCCGTGCGGGGTGCTCCGGGTTACGCGGGTCATAGCGCAGTTGCTCGGAGAAGAGGACCTGGATAAAGTCCGCTCCGCCCATAGCCCCACCCGGGTGGCCACTCTTAGCACGCTCGACCATCGAGATAGCGAGGGCGCGAATATTGTCGGCAGCACGCTCAGCGATGCTCATAGGATGCTCTTGGGTTGATAAAGTCTGATCAGTCATTTCGTTGCTCATAATGCGATAGAGGTTCTTTACTTAAAAGGTGAGACCTACGGCTCACGGGTAAAACTTACGACTTCAAAGGTACGAAAATTAGAGATTAGAAGTAAGAGAGCATCGGAGCTGTCGGAACTATCGGAGCAATCAGAGCGATCAGACGGGGAATCGCTGTCGGGACGCACTTTGCATATGTCTAATTAATTGACGGTGCAAAGGTAGCACAGCACGCAAAAGAGTCTACACTCTGGTGCACTCAAGGTCACCTTGAGACCTGCGCGCTCCTCAGCAGACCATAACGATGAGCGACTCAACGGCTGATTAGAGACTAGACGTCAGAGCGAGACGCATCCCTATCAGTCCTAGGATAAGCCTCATATTGAGTACCTAAACAAACTGCTACGCCAGTTTATCCCTAAGTCCTCTACTTTCGAGGACTTAACCGACGAAGACCTTAGACGCTTTCAGAACCTGCTAAACAATAGACCTCGTAAAAACCTAAACTATAAGACGCCCAATGAAGTCATCAAAAACATCATTCTTGAGAAATTGCATTAGCGGGTAGGCAAGCACACAGTTTTGGCGGGTGGAATGTACGCTTTCCAGTTTTTCTTCTTTGCTGTAGTTACGTCAGCAGCGCTACACCTATTTCTATCTCTTTTCTTAGAGGAGCGATTTACTAGATCAATAATACCACTACTCTTTCTCCTTCGATTGGGAAGACTATTCACCAACTTGGTCATAGCCTTGCCATTGATACAATTACTGGAGCAATAAAGAGTATTCAATCTAGCACACCCAGATATGTTCAAGTTAGTCAGCTGATTGTTGGAGCAGTTAAGCTCTTCCAAGGCGGTGTTCTTTGACACGTCCAAACTGGTCAGTTGATTGTTGAAACACCAAAGCGATGTCAAGGCGATACAGCCCGACACGTCCAAGCTCGTCAGTTCATTGTTGAAACACCAAAGCGATGTCAAGGCGGTGTTCTTTGACACGTCCAAGCTGGTCAGTTGATTGTAGGAGCAGTCAAGCTTTTTCAAGGCGGTGCAGCCCGACAGGTCCAAGCTCGTCAGTTGATTGTAGGAGCACTCAAGCTCTGTCAAGGCGGTGCAACTCGACACGTCCAAGCTGGTCAGTTCATTGTAGGAGCAGTCAAGCTTTTTCAAGGCGGTGTTCTTTGACACGTCCAAGCTGGTCAGTTGGTTGCCATCGCATATAAGCTCTGTCAAGGTGGCGCAGCCAGAGACATTCAAGCTGGTCAACTGAGTGGTCATGCAGTTAAGCTCTGTTACATCGCCTCGGATGGTGATCGTTTGGCTAGTGAGCCTGTAGGACTTGCGATTGACACCGTCCGTTTCTCCAGTCTCTTGAGCCCCCTCAATGGTGACGTTGCCATTGGCCTCAACCCTCAGTTTGATTTTCTCTCCAACGGCCTTGGAGGTGGTCATGGTGATGACACCTTCGGCGAGGAGGGAGCTGCTCGCGAGCAGCGTGCCGATGAAGGCGAAGAGCCAGATGCGGAGTTGTTTGCTCATAGTGTAGCTAGAGATTAGAAGTTAGAGATTAGAAGTTAGAAGTGACGGGGAGCTGTGAGGGCTTTGCCGTGTGAGTGATGTTTCCTGCGAAGTTATACCTTTACTTTGAGGTATGCAAGAGATTGGAAAATAGAGGTTAGGAGTTAGAGGTTAGCTCGCAACAATAATTTAGAGTTGGAGACGTATCGATACGGGGCTGTGTCGGGAAAAACTGATTTCCACGTGGATATTTCGAAATTCCCACGTGGGAATTTTTTATTTCCCAGGTAGGAAAGAAAAAATTCCTCGGAGGAATCAAATGAAACTTCGGAGGAAATGTTTGACGCCCACGTGGGAAATAAAAAATATCCACGTGGAGATTTGAGATTTTCCACGTGGATATGTCCTCTTCCTGAAAAAAGTACACAGTTGGGAAGGTATTACTGAGATGGTACT